>NZ_CP019038.1:6362621-6675145 GCF_001941825.1 Massilia putida | reverse complement strand
CCTGCTGCGCCCGGGCGACGTGCTGGCGCGCGCGGGCAGCGACGAATTCGTCATGCTGCTGCCCGGCCTGGGGGACGACAGCGTCGCGCGCGACCGCTTGCGCCAGCTGCTGCAGGCCGTCACGCGCGAATTCAAGGCGCCGGGCGGCGCGATCCCGCTCACGTGCAGCATCGGCTATGCGATCTTCCCGGAGGACGGCGCGGACGCCGACCTCCTGCTCAACAACGCGACGATGGCCCTGCGCCGCGCCAAGGCGCTGGGCGGCGCCCAGATCCAGCGCTATTCGGAAGAACTGAGCCAGGCGTTGCAGCGCAAGCTCACGCTGGAAAACCAGCTGCGCCATGCCGTCGAACGCAACGAGCTGTCGCTGAACTACCAGCCCAAGGTCGCCCTGGCCGACGGCCGCGTGGCCGGCCTGGAAGTGCTCGTGCGCTGGAAGCATCCGGAGCACGGCGCGATCTCGCCGGCCGAATTCATCCCGATCGCCGAGGAGTCCGGCCTCGTCGTGCCGATCGGCGAATGGGTACTGCGCACGGCCGTGGCCCAGCGCCGCGCCTGGAGCGACGCCGGTGTGCCGGACGTGCCGGTCGCGGTCAACCTGTCCGGCAAACAGTTCCTCGGCACGGACGTCGTGGCGCTGGTCGGCGCCGTCCTGCGCGAATCCGGCCTGCCCCCGCGCCTGCTGGAGCTGGAGCTCACGGAAAGCATCTCGATGGACGACCCGGGCCGCACGGCGGACCTGATGCGGCAGCTGCGCGAACTCGGCACCACGCTCAGCATCGACGATTTCGGCACCGGCTATTCGAGCCTCGGCTACCTCAAGCGCCTGCCCGTCGACAAGCTCAAGATCGACCGTTCCTTCATCATCGACGTGCACCAGAGCGCCGAATCGCTGGCGATGGTGAAGGCGATCATCGCCATGGCGCACACGCTGCACCTGGAAGTCATCGCCGAGGGCGCCGAGACGGACGAGCAGACGGCCGCCCTGCGCAGCGCGGGCTGCGACCAGATACAGGGCGATTACTACAGCAAGCCGCTGGACGCCGACGCCTGCGCCGCCTACCTGCGCCAGCATGGGGCGGCCGCCAAGCCGGAAGCCGCGGTCTCGGCCTCCTAGACCCGCTTGCCCAGTTCCGCCATCGGCGTGCGGCAGGTTTCGCGGCAGGTGGCGACCGTCAGCGCCGCAACGAACGTGGCGACGGACACGAACGCGGCCACCGGCACCCAGTTGCCGGGGTCGTTGCCCTGCATCGCGGCGCAGATCGTCGGCGCGAAGCCGGCCAGCGCGAAGCCGATCTGGGTACCGACGGCCATGCCGGACAAGCGCACCCGCGTGTTGAACATTTCGCCGTACAGCGCGGGCCACACGCCGTTCGCCGCGCTGTAGACGACGCCCGACAGCAGCAGGCCGCACGCGAATACCAGCGGCATGTTGGCGTGGGCGATCGCCCACAGATAGGGCCAGGCCAGCAGGCCGGAACCGAGCGCACCGCCGATGAACACGGGCTTGCGGCCGATGCGGTCGGACAGCGCCGCGAACAGCGGGATCGCGCACAGGGCCACGAGGTTCGCCAGGATCAGCAAGGTGAGCATCGCGGCACGCGGCATGTGCATCGTGTTCACCGCATACGACAGGGTGTACACGCTGAACACGGTCGACACGACGGCGACCAGCGCCGCCAGGATCACGCGCAGCACGCTGGCCTTGTGATGGCGCACCAGCTCGACGAGCGGCAGCCTGGCGGCCTTGCCCTGCGCGGCCTGGTGCTCGAACGCGGGCGTCTCCGGCAGGCTGCGGCGCACCCAGAAGCCGATCATGACGACGATCGCGGAAAGGAAGAACGGGATGCGCCAGCCCCAGGCCAGCAGCTGGTCTTCCGGCAGCGAGGACACGGGCAGGAACACGAGCGTCGCCAGGATCAGGCCCGCCTGCGTGCCGGACAGGGTAAAGCTCGTGTAGAAGGCGCGCTTGTCGGCCGGCGCATGTTCGAGCGTCATCGAGTTCGCGCCGGCCTGCTCGCCCGCGGCGGACAGGCCCTGCAGCATGCGTAGCACGACCAGCAGGCCCGGCGCCCACAGGCCGACCTGGCCATAGGTCGGCAGGCAGCCGACGAGGAAGGTCGCGAGGCCCATCAGCAGCAGGGTGAACGTCAAGACCTTCTTGCGGCCGTGGCGGTCGCCGATGTGGCCCAGCAGCAGCGCGCCGATCGGCCGCGTGACGTAGCCGACGCCGAACGTGGCGAAGGCGGCGATCGTGCCGGCCGCCGGGTCGAACGACGGAAAGAAGATCTTGCCGAACACGAGCGCCGCCGCCGTGCCGTAGATGAAGAAATCGTAATACTCGACGGCGCTGCCGATCCAGCTGGCCAGCGCGGCCTTGCGCGGTGCGGCCCCGGTTGGTGCCGCCGTGGTGGTTGCCGCGGGCGTCGCGCCCGGTTCGCTGCCGGTCAATGTTGAAGCCATGTCGTCCTCCAATGTGTTCGAGTTTTCAGAATCGGTGCAGGATGCCGAGCTGCAGGCCCGTCAGCGTACGGCCGTTGACGTCCGCGCCGGCCAGGTTGGCGGACGGCGCCGCCGAGCTGCTGAAGCGGAAGCCCGCATGCGCCTCGTTGGCCAGCCGGCTCGCGAAGCCGTACAGGGTCGTGCGCTTCGACAGCGCGTAATAGCCGCCCGCATTGAAGCCCGCCGCGCCGGCGCCGCCGCCGCTCGTGTCGCGCATCCGTCCGTACAGCGCGCCCACCCGGAGGTTGGAAGTGACGCGGTAATCGGCCGACAGCTGCCAGATGTTGTAGAACCGGCGGGCATGCGCATCCGTCCCGGCCACGCCGTTGTTCGGCGAACCGATGTTGCTGAGGATGGACGCGGCATTCCAGCCGTTCGCATTGTTCGTTGAATTATTACTGCGCAGGACCGTCGCGTACAGCGTGCCGCGGCCGTATTTGTAGTTCAGGTAGGCGTTGTCGTAGCGGATGGACGTGCGCACCGTGCCCGCGTCCTCGGGCCGCGCGCGCAGTCCCGCATAGCCGGCGCGCCACGGGCCGCCCTGCCAGTCGACGGCCAGCTGCACCACCGGATGCCGCCCGCGCACGTTCACGCCGTCGTTCTCCGGCAGCGCGTAGTGCACGCTGGCCTGCAGCCCCGCGTAGCGCACCGTCTTGAACGACACGTCGTTTTCATAGCGCGACGGCACGCCGAACGTGTTCAGCACGGAGCCGAACGTCGTGCGCTCGGTGTAGTCGATGGCGCCGCCGATGAGGAAGATATCCGTGTTCTGCCGCCCCAGCCGCAGTTCGCCGACGGGCGACTCGATGCCGATCCACGCCTGGCGGTCGAACAGCCGGGTCGCTTCGGCGCTCGTGCCCGTGTCGGCATTGTGGCCCAGTTCCAGCGTGTAGCGGACCTGCCAGCCGTTGCCGAGATCCTCGTTGCCGCGAAACCCCAGCCGGCTGCGCAGGATCGCGCCGTCGTTCAAGCCCAGCACGTGGGCCCCGCTGTCGCTGTGGATGTAGCCGATGTATTCATCGATATTCCCGTACACCGTGACTCCGGATCCGGGATCGATGCCCGCCAGCGCTGCGGCCGGGCAAGCCGCCGCCAGGCAAGCGCACAAGGTGCTCGCTTTCATTGTCGTCTCCTGATTGTCGTTATGTGTTGTTTGTCTGTGGTTCAGGCGGCCAGCGCCGCGATGGCGAGCGCATAGCCGCGGATGCCGAAACCGGCGATGACGCCCTCCGCCACGGGCGCGATCCACGAGTGGTGGCGGAAGTCTTCGCGGGCATGCACGTTCGTGATGTGCAGTTCGATCGTGCGCACCTGCGCGCCCGCGATCGCGTCGCGCAGCGCGAGCGACGTGTGCGTGTACGCGCCCGCGTTCAGCACCACGCCGGCCAGCCGGCCCGCGGCCTGGGCAGCGCCCGCCTCGTGCAGCGCGTCGACCAGCACGCCCTCGTGGTTCGACTGGCGGAAGTCGAGTTCGAAGCCGTTCTCCGCGCACGCCGCCGCGCACAGTCCGCCCACGTCGTCCAGCGTGTGGGCGCCGTACACGGCCGGTTCGCGCCGGCCCAGCAGGTTCAGGTTCGGCCCGTTCAGCACGAGCACCGTCTTCCTCGTCGTCATGGCGCCACCTCCACGGCCGCGGCCTGGCGCACCTGCAGGCTGCGCCGCAGCACCTGGTCCGTCACCCACTTGGCGCTGGCGTGTGCGCGCCGCGCGACGAACCTGGGGGCCAGCTGCTGGTAATCGTCGTTGAACACTTCGAAGCTGTAGTCGCCCCGGTAGCCGGCGCGCGAGAGGCAGCGCAGCATGCGCGCCAGCTCGTCCGAATGCGCGCCTTCGCCGGGGAACACGCGCAGGTGGCGGGCCGTCTCCAGCCGCTCCTGCGGGCTGCGCAGCTCGCGCCACATGTAGTCGGACAGCTGCACGAGCGCGATCTTCTCGCTCGGGATTTCCTCGATCCCGTCGATGTCGCCGCCATTGGCGAGGATGTGGTACGAGTCCAGCACGACGCCGAGATTGGCGTGGTCGGCCAGCGCGACGGCATCCCACGACTGCGTGAACTGGTTCACGTGGCGCCCCCACGACAGCGCTTCGTAGCCGATGCGCACGCCGAGCGGCACGGCCATCGTCGCCAGCTTGGCCAGTTGCGCTGCGATCAGGCCGATGTCGCCGCCGGCGTGGCTGGACGTGCTGGAGCAGACCATCAGCAGCGGCGCACGCACGGCGCGGCATACCTCGAGCATCTGGCGCGCGACGTCGAGCTTGTAGTCGTGCAGGCTGCCTTCCAGCCCCTCGTAGTCGCGCATCACCTGGATGCCCGTCACGCGCTGGCCGCTGGCGCGGACCAGTTCCGCGGCCGCTTCCAGGCCGCCCGGATGGCCGGTCAGATCGCGCGCCCACAGCATGATCTGCGAGAAGCCGGCCGCGCGCGACGCCGCCAGCTTGGTCGCCAGCGAGCCGCCGAGGGTGATCGTGTCCATGCCGAAGCTGGCGAGGTTCATAGCACCCCCAGCTCGCGGAAGTCGGACGCCGGCACGCCGGGCCAGCCGAACAGTTCCAGGTACAGCGGGGACTGTTCGAGCATCATCTCGCGGCCCTTCTGGATGCGGCAGCCGCGCGCCTGCGCATCCTGCAGCAGCCGGGTCGTCTCGATCTTCATGCCGCAGTCGGCCACGATGCAGGACGCGTCCGCGCCACGCAGGTCGATCGGCAGCGGATCGTCCGGGTGCATGCCCAGCGGCGTGCAGTTCACGACCACGTCATACCCTTCCGCGACCGGCAGGCCGATGCCGACGACGGTGCCGGGAAACGCCGCCTGCAGGCGCTCGCGCAGGGCGCGCGCCTGGTCCGCGCGGTTGTCGCACACGTCGAGGCGGGCGATACCACGCGCCGCCAGCGACGCCGCCACCGCGCAGCCGACGCCGCCGCTGCCGACGACGAGCGCACGCGCCCGCTGCCACGGAAACGCCGCGTCGCCGCAGGTGCGCTCAAAAGCACGGATGAAACCTTCGCCGTCGATCAGGTCGCCGTGGATCGCGCCGTCCGGGCCTTTATAGATCGCGTTGCAGGCGCCGGCCAGGGCGGCGCGCGGGCTGACGACGTCCACCGCGCCGACGCTCGCCGGCTTGTGCGGGATCGACACGAAGATGCCGCCCACGTTCTCGACGGCCATCAGCATGCGCACCGCGGCGGCGTACGCGCCGGGTGCGATCTTCAGCGGGATCAGGCGCGCGTCGATGCCGTGGCGCTTGAAGTACGTGTTGAACAGGATCGGCGCCTTGACCTGCTCGACGGGCCAGCCGATGACCGGGAAGATTCTGGTGGTGCCCGAGATCTCAAGCATGGTGGCCTCCGAGGTGGCTGGCGACCAGTTCGAAGCTGACGCCCTGCGTCAGGCGCGTCAGCGCGCCGGCCGTATCGTCGGCCAGGGTCGCCGGTTCGAGGAAAGCGACGCCGCGCTCCTGCAGCGCGCGCACGGCCGGCGCCACGCGCGGCACGCCGAAGCCGACGCGGATCAGCTGCTCTTCCCAGCGTAGCCCGCCCGCGCCTTCCGGCGGCTCGACCAGCTGGATATAAAAGCCGCGGCACGGGCTTTCCAGCAGCGTGCCCTTGTGCACGGCGCCGAACCAGCGGCCTTCCGGCAACGGGCGGAACGCCATCAGCTGGCGGTAGAAATCCGTCCATTCCGGCGTGCGGCCCGCGCCGATCGCCTGCACGACGCCGAACAGATGCATGCCGGCCAGCGCGGGCGGTGCCGGCGGCGCGCCGGGAATCGGGCGGAAGTCGACGTCATAGATGGAAAAGTCGCGGAAGCTGTCGACGAAATACAGGATCGAGTCGCCCGGACCGTGCACGCCCGGGATGTTCAGCTCCATCACGCCGGCCCGCGTGGGAATCGGCCAGGCGCCCAGGTCGAGCGCGCGGCGGTAGGCCTGGCTGGCGTCGCGCACGCGCAGCGCGACGGCGCCGATCACGGTGGCTTGCGGGTCCGTGTCCGACTGCGGCAGCGAGCGGCGGTCGGCGTTCACGATCAGGTGCATGCCGCCCTGGCGGTACAGGGTCACTTCGCGCGAGCGGTGCCGCGCGGTGGCGACGAAGCCCAGTTGCTCGAGCAGCGCGCCGAGCGCCTGCGGCCGGGTGGTCGCGTATTCGATGAATTCGATGCCGTCGATGCCGAGCGGATTGTCGGCTTCGAGCGGCGAGGGTTGCCGGTCCATGGTGATCCTTGCGTAACGATGTACGACGCAGTATAGGAAGGCCAACGACACAAAAATACGGGGTCAAACCGCTAAAAATGCGACAATCGCTCCGTTTGCGCGATTAGCGCACAAACCGCCCGAAATCTGGACCATGAAAAAAACCGAACCGATCGACATCGACGTCGCCCAGCGCGACATCGTCGAAGCCCTCGTCACCGGCATCGCGGTGATCACCGCCTTCAACGACGAACACGCGCGCCTCACCGCCACGGCCGTGGCGGAACGGATCGGCATCAGCCGCAGCGCGGCGCGGCGCTACCTGCTGACGCTCGTGCACACGGGGATGGCCGTGACGGACGGCCGCGTGTTCTGGCTGACGGCGAAAGTCCTCACGCTGGGCCGCTCCTACCTCGATTCCGCGCGCCTGCCGCGCGCCATCGTGCCCTATCTGCAGCACCTGACGGCGCAGCTGCAGGAATCGACCAATTACTCGGTGCTGGAGCGCGACGACGTCGTCTACGTCAGCCGCGTGAACGCGCCGCGCCACGTGGCGCCGGGGTTCGAGCCGGGCACGCGTCTGCCCGCGTACGCGTCGACGGCAGGCCGGGTGCTGCTGGCCGCCCTGCCCGAGGACGAGCTGCAGGCCTACCTGGCGCGCGTGGAACTGGTGCCGTTCACGCACATGACGGTGCTCGACAAGGACCAGCTGCTGCGCGAACTGCAGGGCATCCGCGCGCAGGGCTTCGGCGTCACGGAAAACCAGTACGAGCTCGGCATGCGCGGCATCTCGGTGCCGCTCAAGAGCCGGCGCGGGCGGCTGATCGGGGCGTTGTCCGTGTCGATGACGATTTCGAACGGCTCGACGGCGGAAGCCACTGCCAAATGTGTTCCGGCGTTACAGGCGACGGCGAACACATTGATGCTCTGGGTCTAGACGGCGCCACGGGATGGTCGTATGTACGAGGATATGCAACACCAATTCCGACAAATTCGTGGCCGGAATTGTGGAATCCCTCACCAAGGATTACAATGATGATACGGGACGTTGCCAAAAATCATAATTACCCGTCGCCAGCGGGTCCGTCGCTCTCGGCCGCACGGACCGCATCCGATCATCGTAGACCACTCCCATAAGCATGCGTTACACGAGTAACCATAAGGCCGAAACGCGCCAGCGCATCATCGGCGAAGCCGCGCGCCGCTTCCGCAAGGACGGCATCGAGGGTACCGGCCTGGTGCCGCTGATGAAGGCACTCGGCCTGACCCACGGCGGCTTCTATGCCCACTTCGAATCCAAGGACGCCCTCGTGCAGGCTTCGCTGGAAGCCGCCGCCGAGCAGACGCTGGAACGCTGGCAGGCGCCGCCCGCCGACTCGCCGGCGCGCGCCGTCATCGACCAATACCTGTCCGCCGAACACCGCGACGAACCGGGCGAAGGCTGCCCGCTGCCGACGCTCGCCGCCGAACTGGGCCTGCGCGGCCAGCCGAGCGCCACCGCCGACGCGATGGTGGCGCGCATGACGTCCCTGCTGGCCGATTGCAGGCTCGCGCCCGCGTCCGGCGACCAGGGCATCGTGGCGCTTGCCGCGATGGTCGGCGCCCTTACGCTAGCGCGCGCCGTGTCGGACCGGGGCGCGTCGGACGGCATCCTCGCGGCCGTGCGCGCGGCATTGCAACCGGCACCGCCGACGGCCTGAGCGCCGGTCACGCGCCCGTCGCGTGAGCAAGCGCATCCTCGAGCCGGTCGTTCCCCCAGAACATCTCGTCGCCCACGAAGAACGTGGGCGCGCCGAAGATGCCCCGGGCCTGGGCGTCCGCCGTGCGTGCGCGCAGCGCGGCCTTGCACGCATCGGTGCCGGCCGCCGCGATGACCGCGCCGGCGTCGACGCCAAGTCCATCGAGAATGCCGGCAATGACGGCTTCGTCGCCGATCTCGTGGTCGTCGGCGAAATTGGCCAGCATGACCTGTTCGCAGAAGTCGTGTTCCCAACCCGTGCCCGCGCCCTGCAGCGCGACGCGCGCGGCGAGCAGCCCGTTGCGCGGAAAGACCGACGGCCGCCGCCAGCGCAGGCCGTATTTCGCGCACTGGCGCTGCATGTCGCGCCAGACATAGCTGCCCTTCGCCGCCTGCAGCACGAACGGCGACGTCTCCCAGCCCAGCGTCTTGAAGATCGGCCCGAGCATGAACGGTTTCAACTCGACCCGTACGCGGGCGTCAAGGGCCAGGCGCCGTATGCGCATCATACTCAGATAGCTGTAGTTGCTGCCGAAGTCGAACCAGAATTCGATGGTGTTCATGGGCGTCCTGTCAGTCGAAGATGAGGAGGCAGCGGATCTCGATGCTCTCGCGCGGCGGCGTATCCGCCGGCGTGGCGGGATGCGCGAACGCTGCGTGCGGCGTATAGCATGGCATGCCTGCGGCCGAATCGTACTGCTTGAACGCCAGCACTTCGTCGAACTGCATGGCGTGAAAATAAGTCCACGCATGGTCGGGGTTGTACAGTACCTCGAAGATCTCGCCGGTGCGGGTCGGATAGACGATGTCGGCGGCGACGAGATCCTCACGGCGCACGGTCCGCGCGTCGCACACGGCGAGTGGCGCGTCCAGCACCGGCAGGCGCGTCGTGCGCCAGAGATTGAGGATGGCGAAGCGGGCGACGTGCTCGATGCCGTGCGCTTCCATTTCCAGCGCAAGCCTGCGCTGCGCCGACGCCGGCGTGAAATCGCAGTGCACGCGCGTGGCGGTGCTGGGACGCCGGCCGTCGCGCGCACCGAACGGCGTCAAGGTGCCCGGATCGCGCCGGCGCACGAGATGATCGAACACGATGGCCCGGCTTGCGCCGGTGACGGCGCGCGCGAGGTCCTCCATCTCGCGGTAGTAGACGCGCTGGATCGCCTCGCGCTCGCGGAAATCGTGCGGCGCGCGCAGCGCGCTCGGTGCGCTGCATAACTGGAAACCCTCGCGGTCGAGCGCCGGCGCGTCGGCCATGCGGCGCCCGTCGCGGATCGTCACCGGCAGCGCGGCGTAGTCGCCGGTGTCCCACGTGTGCCCGCCGGGCGGCGCGAGCATGTAGGTGACGGGTTTGTGGAGCGCGGCGCGCAGATACTCGAGCGTCGTTTGCATGCTGGTTCCTCGAACGAATGGTTTGGAACCTGCATTACAATCCGTTCGCGCGCGCCCTTCAAACGTTTAAAATGACCGGGTCGCATGCCAAACCGGCATGCGAAACCGACGACGTTATCCGATCGAAAGGGCTCACGGATGCCGAACCGGCTCATCGACCTGCCGCCGCTCGACCTGCTGCGCACCTTCGTCGCGGTGGGCCGCCGCATGAGCATCACGCTCGCCGCTCAGGACCTGTGCATCGTGCAGTCCGCCGTCAGCCGCCAGGTCCAGGCGCTGGAGGCGGCGCTCGGCCACCGCCTGTTCGTGCGGTCATATCGCAGTATCGAATTCACGCCGGAAGGCCGGCACCTGTTCCGCACGGCGGATCCGATGCTGGAGCAGCTGGGCGCCGCGCTCGCTGCGCTGCGCCCGCCCGCCGAGCGGCCGTGCATCACGATCACGGCCACGATCGGCGTCACGACCTTATGGCTGCTGCCCCGCCTTGGCGCCTTCCAGCGCGGCGCGCCCGACATCGACGTCCGCGTCGCCGCCACCAATCGCGTCGTCGACCTGGAACGCGACGGCATGGATCTGGCGGTGCGCTTTTGCCCGGACGCGGCGGCGCCCGCGGGCGCGGTACGCCTGTTCAGCGAGGTGCTCGTCCCGGTGGCGCATCCGTCGCTGGGCGTGACGGCGATCGAGGAGCCGGCGCAGTTGCGCCGGCAGGTGCTGATCGATTACGACGACAGCTCGCGGCCCTGGATGCAGTGGAAACAGTGGCTGCGCGGCGCCGGACACAAGACGGGTGCGGCCGGGCATGGCCGGCTGCTGTTCAACCAGTACGACCAGGTGGTGCAGGCGGCGCTCGCAGGCCAAGGCGTCGCGCTCGGCCGCCTGGCCCTGATCGGCAATCTGCTTGCCGAGGGCCAGCTCGCAGTCGCCACCCGCCGGCCTCCCGTGACGACCGATCATGGCTACTGGTTGCTGGAGCGGCGCGGTGCCGACAGCCCCGCGCTGGCGGCGGTACGGGACTGGATCCTGGCCGAGGCGGCGGCGCTGGAATGATCAGCGGTCCACCATCGCCATCGCCTTCTCCGTATAGCGCGCACCCGCCACGCCGATCTGCTCGAGCGCCCCGTCCAGGCGGCGCAGGTCGTCCGCATCCAGCCGGACGTCGGCCGCCGCCAGGTTCTGTTCGAGGTAGGTGCGGCGCTTGGTGCCCGGGATCGGCACGATGTCGTCGCCCTGCGCCAGCAGCCACGCGAGCGCCACCTGTCCCGGCAGCGCGCCGTGCCGGGCCGCGATCTCCTTCACCAGCCCGGCGATGGCCAGGTTGCGGTCGAAGTTCTCGCCCTGCAGGCGCGGATCGTTCTGCGCGCGGAAGTCGTTCGCCGGATAATCCTCGGCACGCTTGGCGGTGCCGGTCAGGAAGCCGCGGCCGAGAGGGCTGAACGGCACGAGGCCGATCCCCAGTTCGCGCAGCACGGGCAGCACGTCGGCCTCGAGGTTGCGTTCCCAGATCGAATACTCGCTCTGCAGCGCCGACACGCTCTGCACGGCGTGGGCCCGGCGGATCGTCGCGGCGCCCGCCTCGGACAGTCCGAAGTGCAGCACCTTGCCTTCGCGGATCAGGTCCTTGACGGTGCCCGCCACGTCCTCGATCGGCACGTTCGGGTCGACGCGGTGCTGGTACAGCAGGTCGATGCGGTCCGTGCGCAGGCGTTTCAACGACGCCTCGACCACGTCGCGGATGTGTGCCGGACGGCTGTCGGCGCCCGCGAACATCCCCTTGCCGATGACGAAGCCGAACTTGGTCGCGATCTGCACCTGGTCGCGCCGGCCTTCCAGCGCGCGGCCGAGCAATTCCTCGTTCGTGTACGGGCCGTAGACTTCCGCCGTGTCGAAGAACGTGCAGCCCAGGTCGATGGCGCGGTGGATCGTCGCGATGGATTCCGTGTCGTCGGGCGTGCCGTAGGCGTGGCTCATGCCCATGCAGCCCAGGCCGATGGCGGAGACGGTCAGGCCCTGGGTTCCGAGTTGTCGTGTCGTCAGCATGTCGTAATCCTTTGGTAGATGCCGCCGGCGGCGGCTTGTTGACAATGTAGGCGTTGCGTCTTGCAAAGAAAACACCAATAATCGGCGGATCGTTTTCCAAAAATAGAAGATGAGGATAAACGCGGCCTTGGACTGGAACGATCTTAAATACTTTCTCGAAGTGGCGCGCGGCGGCAGCCTGACACGGGCGGCGGACGTGCTGCGCGTGAGCCAGTCGACCGTCAGCCGCCGCATCACCGAACTGGAAACGCGCCTCGCCACGCGGCTGTTCGCGCGTCACCAGACGGGCTACCATCTCACGGACGAGGGTCGCGAACTGCTCGGGCGCGCACAGGCCGTCGAGGACAACATGCTGGCGTTCGAGCGGGGCGCGTCCGGTCTCAGTCCGGGCGTGTCCGGGCTCGTGCGCCTAGCCACGTCGGACAATCTCGCGTCGGACCTCGTGATTCCCGCGCTGCCCCGCTTCGTCGCGCGCCATCCGCAACTGCGCCTGGAAATCGTCACGACGACGGCCGCCGTGGAACTCGGCAAGCGCGACGCCGACCTCGCGCTGCGCCTCGTGCGCCCCAGCCACGGCAACCTGAAGGCACGCCGGCTGGGCGCGATGGGGTATGGGGTGTACGGACACGCCGACTATCTGGCGCGGCATCCGGCGCCGGACGGCGATCCGCTCGCCGGCCGCGCCATGGTCACGTGGGACGAAGCGCACGCGCACCTGCCGGCCGCGCAATGGCTCGCGCGCCGCGCGCCGGATGCGCACGTGGTGCTGGCCGCATCGACCCTGCGGGCGCAGATCGCAGCGGCGCGCGCGGGGCTCGGTCTGGCGGTGCTGCCGGACTTCCTCGTGCGCGACGCGGGCCTCGTGCGCGTGCTGGGCCCTGGCGAGGTGTTCAGCGACGGCGTGTGGCTCGTGATGCATGCCGACCTGGCCGCGTCGAGCCGCGTGCGCGCCGTCGCGGATTTTTTGGCGGCGACGGTGGAGGACGCGCGCGGCGCCCTGGCCGGCCAGGCTTAACGCGGCCACCGGGATCCACCCCGGCGACACCGGCAGCGCAGCAGCGAGATGTGGGGCGTGGTCATTGCTGTCTTTCTCGCGTTGCGGTCCGGCGCAGGTTAACGGAAGGTCATCCAGGGCGCTCCTGTCTGACGACCGGGCCGGCATGCTTCATGTTAGGATCGGAGAATGGAAAAACGAACCGACTACAAGACGGCCTTGATGATCGAATCCGCCATCCACGAGGCTCAGGAAGAGAACCGCTCGCCCGCGCGCGCGCTGGCGGCGCTGGGCGTGCCGATCGAGATCGCGATGCGCGTGCTCACGCGCCCGGAAGAGCGGCGCCATGCGGTGCCGCTGCCCAGGAGCCCCGACGCTCAGGGCTGAGTCAGGGCTGGATTCAGGGCCCGGTTCAGGGATAGCGCACGGGCCGGCCCGGCAGATCGGGCAGCGGGATGAATTCGGTCTCGCCCGGCACGTGCGGGAAGCGCATGGCTTTCCAGTCTTCCTTCGCCTGCTCGATGCGGTCGGCCGAGCTGGACACGAAATTCCACGTCAGGTAGCGCGGACCGTCCATCGGTTCGCCGCCCAGCAGCATCACGCGGGCGCCGGCGTTCTCCGTCGCCGCGAGCGTGACCGTGGCGCCCGGTTTCAGCACGAGCAGCTGGCCCTGTTCGAAGCGGCCGTCGCGGCCCAGGTCGAGCGTGCCGTCCACCACATACAGCGCCTGTTCCGGATACTCGGCCGGCAGCGTCAGCCGCGCGCCCGGCTGCAGGGCCAGGTCGACATAGAACAGCGGCGATTGCACGGGCACGGGCGACGTCTTGCCGAAATAGCTGCCGGCGATGATGCGCGCGGTGGCGCCGTCGCCGTCGAGGATCGGCAGTTCCTGCGACCCCGTGTGCGAGAACGCCGGATCGCATTCTTCCTTCGCCTGCGGCAGCGCCACCCAGCACTGCAGCCCGAACAGGTTCGAACCGGCGGCCCGGAGGTCCGGCCCGGTGCGTTCCGAGTGAACGATGCCCCGCCCGGCCGTCATCCAGTTCACTTCGCCCGGCTTGATGTCCTGCACGGTGCCGAGGCTGTCGCGGTGGCGGATCTGGCCGTCCAGCAGATACGTGACGGTGGCCAGGCCGATATGCGGATGCGGGCGCACGTCGATGCCTTCGCCGGCATGGAACACGTGGGGTCCCATCTGGTCGAGGAAGACGAACGGGCCCACCATGCGCCGGTCCTTGTGGGGCAGCGCGCGCCGCACTTCGAAGCCGCCGCCCAGGTCGTGCGTGCGGGGGACGACGACGGTTTCCAGGTTGTCGTGATCGAACGTGCTCATGCTAGAAGGCCTCCGTGGTGATCTGGATGGTGCCCGACAAGGTCTTGTGCACCGGGCATTTGTTGGCGATGTCCGTCAGGCGCGCCTTGGTGTCGTCGTCCAGCGCCCCGATGTATTCGATGGTGCGGTGCAGGGCGTAGGCCGCGCCTTCCTGGCCATGCTTGATCGAGACTTTCACGTCGTCCAGCGGATAGCCCTTGCGCTTGGCGTACAGGCTCACGGTGAGCGTCGTGCAGGCCGCCAGCGCCGCGGCCAGGATGTCGTGCGGTTCCGGGCCGCTGTCCTCGCCGCCGAATTCCGGCTTCACGTCCGTCAGGATGCGGTGTTTGCCGATCTCGATCACCTGCTGCAGCGGTCCGGTGCCGCGATGCGTCGTCACTTCCATGGCTTGTTCTCCTCGTCTCATGCATTGCGTGGATGTCCGCCACCCGTGTACGCCAGGTCGCGGACAAATTGTACGTCAGGCGCGCCGCCGGCCGCGGCGCGTTCGCTGCCTCAAGCCGCCCGGCTGCGCAGCGCGTCGACCCGCGCGGCGCCGGTCTCGCGCTGGCGCTCGAAGTCGAACAGGGCCAGCAACCCGCCGAAGATCGCCACGTTCTTGAGGAAGTGGTTCAGCTGATTCTGGAATTCGGCCGCATCCGCATGCCAGAAGCCGTGGAAGATCAGCGTCACCGGCACCGTGAACAACGCGAGCGCCAGCGCCGCGGTCTTCGCCCGGACTCCGGTGACGAGCGCGAGGCCGCCGCCGATCTCGAGCAGGATCGCGCCCGCCAGCAGCAAGCCGGCCGCCGGGATGCCCAGGCTGTTCATCCAGCCGGCCACATAGCCGAAGCCGAGGATCTTGTTGATGCCCGAGGCCAGGAACAGGACGCCCACCAGGGCGCGGCCGACGGGATAGAGTTTAGTGGTTTCCATGTGCTTCTCCTTGAATATCGTTGCGTTTGACTCGTTGAATGACCTTGGGTTCAGACCGGCAGATCGAACAGCAGCACTTCGGCGTCGCTGGCATCCGACAGCGCGACGACGGCCTCTTCGCTGATCTCGACGGCGTCGCCGGCCGACAGCAGCAGGCCGTTGACCGTCACGCTGCCCCGCGCCACCTGGACGTACGCTTGGCGGCCCGGCAGCAGCGCGTGGTCGGCGCGCTCGCTGCCGTCCAGGATCGTCGCGTAGATGGCGGCGTCCTGGCGCAGGGAGACCGAGCCGTCGCGGCCGTCGTGCGACGCGATCAGGCGCAGCGTGCCGCGCTTGGAATCCGCATCGAAGTGCTTCTCCTCATACCCCGGCGCGCCGCCCGTCTCGCCCGGGATCACCCAGATCTGCAGGAAGTGCACGGGCTCCGTTGCCGAGTGGTTGTACTCGCTGTGGGTGACGCCCGTGCCGGCGCTCATGCGCTGCACGTCGCCGTAGCGCAGCACGGAACCGTTGCCCATGCTGTCCTTGTGCTCCAGCGCGCCGTCCAGCACGTAGGAGATGATTTCCATGTCCTTGTGGCTGTGCGGGTCGAAGCCGCGGCCGGGCGACACCCGGTCCTCGTTGATCACCCGCAGCGGGCCGACATGCATGTGGGCCGGGTCGTGGTAGTGGCCGAACGAGAAGGTGTGCTGCGAGCGCAGCCAACCGAAACTGGCGACACCGCGATCCGCGCTTTTACGTACTGTCAGCATGATGTTCTCCTTGATGATCGCGTGTTCGAACCGTTCGAACACGTCGCGCCTTGCAGCCTCTGCCGTCGTGCCGGCCCACCGTCTAAGGCGCGTTTCCATGAGAAGCATTATGGTCGCTGCCTCACAGGAAGAAAAACGAGTTGTTTTGCGAGCTATGATCGATTTTTTCGATGATCGCCGAAAACGCCAATCCGGCGCTACACTGCGTAAAAAAGGAGACGGACATGCAACAGGCCAGTTACGTGCACGGGGCGCATCCGCTCCCCCTCATCGGCGACACGATCGGCGCCCACCTGGACCGCATCGCCGCGCGCTTCCCCGAGCGCGACGCCCTCGTCGTGCCGCACCAGTGCGTGCACTGGAGCTGGCGCCAGCTGCGCGAGCGGGCGGACCGGCTCGCCGCCGGCCTGCTGGGCCTGGGCTTGAACCCCGGCGACCGCATCGGCATCTGGTCGCAGAACCGCGCGGAATGGGTGCTCACGCAATTCGCGACCGCGAAGGCCGGCCTCGTCATGGTGAACATCAACCCGGCCTACCGCCGCGCCGAGCTGGAATACGCGCTGGCCACGGTCGGCTGCCGCGCGCTGATCCTGGCGCCCGGTTTCAAATCCAGCGACTACCTCGGCATGCTGCGCGACCTCGTGCCGGAACTGGACGGCGCGGCGCCCGGCGACCTGCGCAGCGCCAAACTGCCCGACCTGCGCCACGTGATCCGCCTGGGGCCCGAGGCCACGCCCGGCATGCTGAACTTCGACACGGTGGCGCAATGCGCCAGCCCGGCCGACATGACGCGCCTGCACGAGGTCGCGCGCACGCTGCAGTTCGACGATCCCGTCAACATCCAATTCACGTCCGGCACGACGGGCGCGCCGAAAGGCGCCACGCTCACCCACCACAACATCCTCAACAACGGCTTCTTCATCGGCGAGGCGATGCGCCTGACGGAACGCGACCGCCTGTGCATCCCCGTTCCGCTTTACCACTGTTTCGGCATGGTGCTGGGGAATCTGGCCTGCATGACGCACGGCGCCGCGATGGTGTATCCCGGCGAAGGCTTCGACGCGGCCGCCGTGCTGACCGCCGTGCAGGCCGAGCGCTGCACCGCGCTGCATGGCGTGCCGACGATGTTCATCGCGCTGCTCGACCACCCGCATTTCGGCTCGTTCGATCTGGGCAGCCTGCGCACGGGCATCATGGCCGGCTCGCCCTGTCCGGCGGAAGTGATGCAGCGCGTGATGCGCCAGATGCACATGGACGAGATCACGATCGCCTACGGCATGACGGAGACGTCGCCCGTCAGCTTCCAGACCTCGGTCGACGACCCGCTCGCGTGCCGCGTGGGCACGGTCGGGCGCATCCATCCGCACCTGGAAGTCAAGATCGTCGACGGGGATGGGCGCATCGTGCCGCGCGGCGAAACGGGGGAGCTGCTCACGCGCGGTTATTCGGTGATGCTCGGCTACTGGGGCGACGACGCGCGCACGCGCGAGGCGATCGATGCGGCCGGCTGGATGCACACGGGCGACCTGGCCACGCTGGATGCCGACGGCTATTGCCGCATCGTGGGCCGCGCGAAGGACATGGTGATCCGCGGCGGCGAGAACATTTATCCGCGCGAGGTCGAGGAATTCCTGTACCGCCATCCGAAGGTGCTGGACGTGCAGTGCGTGGGCGTGCCCGATCCGAAATACGGCGAGGAGCTGTGCGCGTGCATCGTGCTGCGGCCGGGCGAACAGGCGGACGCGGACGAGATCCGCGCCTTTTGCCAGGGGCAGATCGCGCATTACAAAATTCCGCGCTACATACGGTTCGTGGACGGGTTTCCGATGACGGTGACGGGCAAGGTTCAGAAGTTCATGCTGCGCAAGCAGGTGGCCGACGAGCTCGGACTGGAAGCATGAACCGTCGTTCCCGCGCAAGCGGGAACAGCCCCGCAGGGCTGTTCCCCGATGCTGAGTAACAGGATTCGGTACGTCGGGGATAACGCGGTGCGCCTGGTTCCAGACTTCGGTACCTCAGTATCGGTTCCCGCCTGCGCCGGAACGACGTGGCGGCTCTTTTTTGATACGATGCGTTCCCCGATTCCTCAAGCCCCCACATGCTCAGACTCAGCCTGGACGCCCTCCTCACCGTCGACACCATCGCCCGCCGCGGCAGCTTCTCGGCCGCCGCGAAGGAGCTGTATCGCGTGCCCTCGACCATCTCGTACACCGTCTCCAAGCTGGAAGACGACCTGGGCGTGCAGCTGTTCGAACGCTTCGGCCCGCGCGTCGTCCTTACGCCCGCCGGCGAGGAATTGCTGAAGGAAGGCCGCTACCTGCTCAAGGCCGCGGGCGACCTGGAAAGCCGCGTACGCCGTGTCGCCTCCGGCTGGGAGACGGAATTCGCCATCGGCATGGACTCCGCCCTCGCGCCGCTCGGCCTGCGGGACGACATCCGCGCGTTCTACGACGTGGCCGACCAGACCCGGCTGCGCATCGTGCGCGAGGCCTTGTCCGGCACGTGGGAAAGCCTGCTCGACCGCCGCGTCGACCTGCTCGTGGGCGCGGCCGGCGAAGGACCGTCCGGCGGCGGCTACACGGCCGAGCCGCTCGGCACGATGTCGTTCGTGTTCGCCGTCGCGCCCTCGCACCCGCTCGCACAAGTGCGGCACCGGCTGGGCAAGGCCGAGCTGACGGCGCACCGGGCGGTGGCCGTCGCCGATTCCGTCCGCCTGCTGCAGGCGCGCACGGTGGGCCTGCTGTTCGGGCAGGACACGTTGTCCGTCCCCGACATGCAGACGAAGTACGAATTCCAGCTGGCGGGCCTCGGCTTCGGCTTCCTGCCCGAGGCGTGGGCGCGTGCCGACATCGCGGCCGGCCGCCTCGTCGAAAAAGAGGTCGAGGAACCCAAGCCCGACGAGACGCTGTACATGGCGTGGCGCACGGGCGAGGAAGGCGCCGCGCTGAAGTGGTGGCGCGAGCGTCTGCGCGCCTCGATGCCGCTCGCGCGCATGCTCGCCCTCAACTGCCCGATCGAGCGGGCAACAAGCGGTACCGCCGAGTAAGTATCCATACGTTCGTATGACTACACCGCGGGTGCGGCCCTGCGCAGAATGACCGGGGCCGGAGGGCTTCCCCTTCCTGCTTTCAGCCACTTACCTGAAGGGACCAGTCATGACCATCACCGGCACGCCCAGGAAGCCTGCTTCATCGCCCGCGAGGCGCTGCAAACCGCGTTCCGCCACGCGCGCGCGGCCCGGGTGACGCTGGCAGTGGCGTTCGGCGAACAGGTGTTCGAGCTGCGCGTGCGCGACGACGGCCGCGGCATCACGCAAGCGCCCGGCCCCGGCCACTGGGGCCTCGCGGGCATGCGCGAGCGCGCGGCCGCGATCGGCGGACAGCTCGACATCGGCCAAGCGCCGGGCGGCGGCACGCTCGTCGCGCTCGCGGTGCCGGCGGGCCAGGCCTACGAGCGCCCGCCGCGGCAACCGTGGTGGCGCCGGCCGGCACGCGGCGTCCCTGCGGGCCAGCCATCATCCTTTCGCCTATGCATATGTGTCTTGACGGCGGCGATCATGTTACGATCATTGTCGCGTAACGACATGCGCCTTACTTATCAGCGAACGACACCATGATGACCCTCCACGATCTCAGACACCTCGCCATGCGCCACGCCGGCACCGGCCCGGATTGCATCGTGCCCGGGCTGCGGGTCCGTGCCGTCACGGCGCCGACCGCGCCGATGAGCGGCATCGAGGAGCCGATGTTCGCCCTGATCCTGCAAGGCCGCAAGCGCTCCACGATCGGCGGCCGCACCTACGAATACGGCCCGGGCGACTGCGTGATCGTGTCGCTC
This sequence comes from Massilia putida, assembly GCF_001941825.1. Lineage (NCBI taxonomy): Bacteria > Pseudomonadati > Pseudomonadota > Betaproteobacteria > Burkholderiales > Oxalobacteraceae > Massilia > Massilia putida. The sequence continues at coordinate 6,655,458 of NZ_CP019038.1, read as the reverse complement.
TCGATGCCGTCGACGGGGCAGGTCGTCGAGGCCAGCGACGACGAGCCGTATCTCGGCGTCGCCCTCACCTTGCGGCCGGCCGAGATCGCGGGCCTGATCGTCGAGGCGGAAGCGGAGGCGCCGCAGGACGCCGCGCCGATGGCCGTGCATGCGGCGTCGATCCAGCTGCTGGACGCGGTCGGGCGCCTCGTCACCCTGCTCGACCATCCGGACGACGTGCGGATCCTGCGTCCGCTGCTGGAAAAGGAAATCCTGTGGCGCCTGCTCTCCGGCCCGCACGGCCCGATGTTGCGCGAGGTGGGCCTGGCCGACAGCCGCGCGTCGCGCATCGGCCGCGCGATCCGCTGGCTGCAGCAGCATTACGCGGAACCCGTGTCGACCCAGCAGCTGGAAGCCGTGAGCGGCATGAGCGCGTCGTCGCTGTTCCGCCACTTCAAGGAATTCACGTCGCTGAGCCCCTTGCAATACCAGAAGCAGATCCGCCTGCACGAGGCGCGCGCCCGTCTCGCGGCCAGCAGCCGCGACGTGGCGGCCGTGGCCTACCAGGTCGGCTATGAAAGCCCGTCGCAGTTTACGCGCGAGTACAGCCGTATGTTCGGAAGGCCGCCGAGGGATGATCTCAGGCGGGTAAGGGAGCCGGCGGTGTAAGTCCCCGGCCCCGTTTGTGACAGGAATCGTATGCACAATGCATATTCGTGACATTGCGTGGCCTCAAAAACGATTCTCTGTCACAATGTTGTCATAATCGGCTTCTACACTCTGTTGCCACGAGTGAAATATTCCCGAAAAATGGACATGAAGTTGAAAACGGACGAGGCCCTGGCCACGCTTCCGGCCGATAGCCCGCACCTGTTTCTCAACCGCGAACTGTCGCTCCTCGAATTCAATCGCCGCGTGCTCGAGCAGGCCGAGGATGCGTCCGTCCCCCTCCTCGAACGTCTGCGCTTCCTCACCATCGTGTCGAGCAACCTCGACGAATTCTTCGAAGTGCGCGTCGCATCCCTGCTGGCGCAGCACCAGTCGCACGACGGGCCCGACCCCGGCAAGGCCGACCTGGACGGCGCCGCCGAGGAATGCCGCCAGATCATCGCGCGCCAGTACACGCTGCTGAACGACCAGATCCTGCCGCAGCTGTCGGCCAACGGCATCCACCTGCTGCGCCGCTCGGACCGCAACGCGGCGCAGAAGGCGTGGGTCAAGCAGTACTTCGACAAGGAAGTGCGCCCGCTGCTCACCCCGGTCGGCCTCGACCCCGCGCACCCGTTCCCGCGCGTGATCAACAAGAGCCTGAACTTCATCATCGAACTGTCCGGCAAGGATGCGTTCGGGCGCGGCACCGCCATCGCGATCATGAAGGCGCCGCGCGTGCTGCCGCGCCTGATCCGCCTGCCGGACGAACTGTCGGACAAGCCGGGGGCGTCGTACTGCCTGCTGACCTCCGTCATCCAGGCCCACATGGCGGACCTGTTCACGGGACGCGAGGTCGTGTCGTACTCGCAGTTCCGCGTCACCCGCAACAGCGACCTGTGGGTGGACGAGGAAGAGGTCAAGAACCTGCGCCAGGCGCTGCAGAGCGAGCTCCATAGCCGCAACTACGGCTTCGCGGTGCGGCTGGAAGTGGCGGCCGGCTGCCCCAAGCACTTGTCCGATTTCCTGCTCGACCAGTTCTCGATCGACCGCTCGCGCCTGTTCACCGTCAACGGCCCCGTCAACATGGGGCGCCTGCTGGAGATCGCCAACAGCAATGCGCGTCCGGACCTGAAATTCACGCCGTACGTGCCGGGCTTCCCGGCCAAGCTCGTGAGCGGGCACGACGCGTTCTCCGTGCTGCGCAAGCAGGACGTGCTGCTGCACCATCCGTACCAGTCGTTCCAGCCCGTGATCGACTTCGTGCGCTGCGCCGCGGCCGATCCGAACGTCGTCGCGATCAAGCAGACGATCTACCGGGCCGGCTCGAATTCCGAGCTGATGGATTCCCTGATCAACGCCGCGCTGCGCGGCAAGGAAGTCACCGTCATCGTCGAGCTGATGGCGCGCTTCGACGAAGAGGCCAACATCAACTGGGCCGAGCGGCTGGAGGAAGCCGGCGCACAGGTCGTGTACGGCGTCGTGGGACTCAAGACGCACGCGAAGATGGCGCTCGTGCTGCGCCGCGAACCGGACGGCCTGCGCCGCTACGCCCACCTCGGCACCGGCAACTACAACCCGACGACGGCCCGGTTCTACACGGACTTCGGCCTGCTCACGTCGGACGACGAGATCACGGCCGACGTCAACGAAGTGTTCATCCACCTGACCAGCATGACACGGCCGACGCAGCTGTCCGCGATGTGGCTGGCGCCGTTCTCGCTGCAAAAGGAAATCGTGAAGGCGATCCGCCAGGAAGCGGCGATCGCGCGCGAAGGCAAGCCGGCGCGCATCATCGCCAAGATGAATTCGCTGACCGACGAATCCGTCATCCGCGCGCTGTACGAAGCGTCCGCGGACGGCGTGCGCATCGACCTGATCGTGCGCGGCGCGTGCTCGCTGCGGCCCGGCGTGCCGGGCCTGTCGGACAACATCCGCGTGCGCTCCGTCGTCGGCCGCTTCCTCGAACACACGCGCGTCTACTACTTCCGCAACAACCTCAAGAACGACATCTACCTCGGCAGCGCGGACTGGATGAACCGCAACCTGTTCCGCCGGGTCGAAGTCGCATTCCCCATCCGCTCGCCCGCGCTGAAAAAACGCGTGCTGCGCGAGGGCCTGCAGGTCTATTTGAAGGACAACGTCAACGCCTGGGAACTGGGCAGCGACGGCCGCTACAAGCGCCGCAAGGCGCGCGGCAGCCAGTCGGCCTTCAGCGCCCAGCAGTTCCTGATGGACTCGATGGGCGCGCAGAGCACCGCCCATGCGCATAACAAGGAGAATGACCATGGAACTGATCCTGTGGCGCCACGCCGAAGCTGAGCCGCACGTGCCCGACCGCCAGGGCGACCAGTTGCGCGAACTGACGCCGAAGGGCGCGCGCCACGCCTCGCGCGTGGGCGCATGGCTCGACCGCCAGCTGCCGGCGCACTGCCGGATCCTGTCCAGCCCGGCCGCGCGCTGCGTGCAGACGGCCGAGGCCCTGGGGCGCAAGTTCACGACCGTGGAAGCGCTGAACACGGATTCGACGGCGGAACGCATCCTGGAAGCGGCCGGCTGGCCGGACAACAAGCACACGGTCGTCGTGGTCGGGCATCAGCCGCTGCTCGGTCAGGTGGCGTCGCTGATCTTTTCGGGGACGGCGCAGGATTGGAAGATCCGCAAGGCCAGCGTGTTCTGGATCGCGAACAAGGGCGAGGACGATCCGGCGCCGTTCGTCAGGCTGGCCGTCGGGCCGGATATCGTGGGCAAGCTGCGGTGATGGCGGGCGGGGCCGGTTCGGCCCCGGTCTTTTTTTTGGCGTGCTTGTCGATTAGTTGCAAACTCGGACAAGGCGCAGGCCGGCTGTGAACATGTACGTGGCCACATAAAGCTGCTATTCTGCCAAGTGCCTCCCCCACCACATTTGCGCTGCGCGGCACAACCAGGAGCCATTGATGCACGATGAATTTCCGATCGAAGTGCAAGCAGACGTCAAGTCGGCCGACGTGAACACGATCGTCAAGGCGCTCACCGAATTCAATGCCTCGCACGCCGGTGGCGACACCCCGCACTACCTCGTGATCACCGTCCGCGACCGGGAGCGGAACGTCGTCGGCGGCCTGGTCGGCGCAACCTATCTCGGCTGGTTGCAGATACAGGCCGTGTGGATCTCCGAAGCCTTGCGTGGAAAAGGCTACGGCACACGTTTGATGCGCCAGGCGGAAGACCAGGCGCGCGAACGCCGTTGCCCGCGCGTGTTCCTGGAAACGCTCAGTTTCCAGGCCCTCCCCTTTTACGAAAAACTCGGCTACCAGGTCGTCAGCCGCATCGCCGATTTTCCGCCGGGCGGTGCGCGCTATGCGTTGACCAAAATGCTGGATCGCGACGAATAGGCCCCGGGGCAACCTCAAGCATTCTGCAGCCGCGCACTCCTCGTCCCGCCGCCGACACCCACCGCCGTGACGATGGCCAACGCCTGGAACAGCGCAATCCCGGCAAACAGCCACCCCGGATGCCCGGCGTCCATCACGAGCCCGAACAGCGCCGGCCCCACCGACAGGCCGGAATCCAGCCCCGAATAGACGACGCCATACACCCGCCCGGTCGCATTCGTCGGCGCGGCCGCGCGGATCATCAGGTCGCGCGACGGTCCGGCCACGCCCGAGAAGAAGCCGACGAGCGCCATCAGCGGCAGCGCCAGCCAGCCCGGCACGACGGCCGCGCCCAGCAGCAGAGCCAGCGCGGCGGCCACGGCGAAAGCGATGGCGACGGTGCGGTCGTGGTCCTGGCGCCCCGCGCCCACGAAGCCGCCCAGCAGCATCCCGCCCGCCGACGCCAGCATGTAGGCGGTGTACGAGCCCGTCGCCAGCTCGCGCGAGATGCCGTACAGCTGCATCAGCCCGATCGACGCGAACGCCTGGATGCCGCCCAGCGACACCGCCGTCAGGAAGAAGAACGCGAAGCACATCCACACGGCGGAGAGGCGCAGGAACGACAGCGTGCCGGCGCCCTCCCCGGCGGCGGCCGGCGCGGCCGGCTTCGGTTCCGGACGCAGGTGCGCGCGGTTCAGGAACAGGATGCCCAGCACGGCGAACGGCAGGATCGCGGCGCACGCGAGCGCCGTGCGCCAGCTGGACAGCGCCGCGACCGACGTCATGAACAGCGGCGCCGCGGCCCAGCCGATATTGCCGCTGATGCCGTGCACGGAAAAGCCGTGGGCCAGCCGGGCGCGCGAGACGCGCTGGTTGAGCAGCGTGTAGTCGGCCGGGTGGAAGATGCTGTTGCCCACGCCCGCCAGCAGCGCGCCGGCCAGCAACGCCGGATAGCTGCCGGCCGCCGACAGCACGAGCGCCGATACGCCCAGCATCGTCATGCCGAAGAACAGCACGCTGCGCGCGCCGACACGGTCGACGACGAAGCCGGCCATGGCCTGGCCGACGCCGGACACGACGAAGAACGCCGTCAGCAGCAGGCCCAGTTCCGCATAGCTGAGGCCGAACGCGGGCTTCAGCCAGGGAAACAGCGCGGCCAGGATCAGGTGGTAAAAGTGCGACGTGCCATGGGCCAGGCCGACCAGGGCGATGACGCGCGCATCGGCACGCAGGGTGGTGTCTCGGGACATGTTGACTCCAGCGGAAAATGCCAGTGTAGGCAAAACGACCACGGCTGAATTACGATAGCAGGACAAGTTTTATCGAGAACCGGACATGCCCATTCCCGTCGTACACCATACCCAACCCTTCCCGGACTGCTTCGATCCGACGCCGGCGCGGCCCGTCACGCTGACGGCGCGCGACCTGGAGGCGGCCGACAGCGTGGCCCCGCACACGCACACGTTCGGCCAGCTGACGTATGCGCGCGAGGGCGTGATCCGCCTGACCGCGGCCGGCAGCAGCTGGATCGTGCCGCCGTCGCGCGCGATCTGGACGGCGCCCGGCGTCGTGCACGAGGTCACGGTGCTCGAACCCGTGCGGCTGCGCCCGGTGCGCATCCACGCCGCGCGCACGCCGTTCCCGGGCGAGGATTGCCGCGTGCTGGAAGTGTCGACCCTGCTGCGCGAACTGATCCTCGCGCTGGAGCAGCTGCCACAGCTCGAAGCGTCGACGCGCGCGAGCCTGTTGTCGGAATTGATGCTGGACGAGCTGGCCCGCTCGCCCGCGCTCCCCATCCGCGTGCCGCTGCCGCGCGACAAACGGCTGCAAAGCCTGTGCGAGCGCCTGCTCGACGAGCCGGGCGCCGCGCATACGCTGGCGGACTGGGCGCGCCAGGTCGGCGCGTCCGAGCGGACACTGGCGCGGTTGTTCGAAAAAGAGCTGGGGATGAGCTTCGGCCAGTGGCGCCAGCAGGTGCGGCTGGCGCACGCGGCGCCGCTGATCGCGCGCGGCATGCCGCTCGCGCGCGTGGCGGAGGAGCTGGGTTACACGAGCCAGTCGGCCTTTTCGCACATGTTCCGCAAGACGTTCGGTTGTTCACCGTCGGCGTTTTTCGCGCAGCGCTGATTATTTCCTCCGCGCCGGCACGGCCGCCACCGCCTCGATCTCGACGAGATACTCGGGCCGGGCCAGCCCCGCCACCTGGACCCACGTGCTGGGCGGCGGCGCCGTCCCGGCGAACATCTCCGCGCGCTTGGCATTCAGCTTCGCGAGCGACGCCGGCTTCACGCCCACATAAAACGTCAGCTTGACGATGTCCTGCGGCCCGGCCCCTTCCGCCGCGAGGATCAGGCGGATGTTTTCCAGCGCCTGCACGGCCTGGTCTTCGACGGATTCCGCCAGCGAACCGTCCGGGCGGTTGCCCACCTGTCCCGCCAGGAACAGCATGCGCGTGCCGGCCGGGACCTCCGCCACGTGGCTGTACGCGGCGACCGGTTTGGCGACCGCCGGCGGATTCGCCTTGCGGATCTCCTGGCCGTGCGCCGGACCGAACGCGCAGGCGGACAGCAGGCCGGCGCACGACAAGGATTTGACGTTCATGAGGTCTCCAGTGTGTGGACGTTAAGGCGCCGCTCCAGCCGCGCCCGCACGTCGGGCCAGTCGAGGTCCGTCACGGCGAACAGCACGCTGTCGCGCACGTGCCCGGTCCACGTGACGCGTTCGCGCCGCAGCACGCCTTCGCGGACGGCGCCCAGCTTGGCGATGGCCGCCTGGCTGCGCACGTTGCGCGCGTCCGTCAGCAGCTCCACGCGGCGCATGCCGCCGACGAAGGCGTGCGCCAGCATCAGGTATTTCGCTTCCGCGTTGACCAGGGTGGACCGCGCATCCGGATGGATGAACGTGCCGCCGATTTCCACGGTCTGGCGCGAGGGCTTGAGGTTGAGGAAGCTGGTGGTGCCGACGATGGCGCCGGTCGCGCGGTGGCGGATGGCGTAGGCGATCCAGCCGCCCTGCGCGACCTGGCCGTTCAGGCTGCGCCAGAAGCCGTCGAAACCGGCGCCTTGGCCGTTGATCGCGAACAGGCGCCACGCGTCGGCATCGCAATCGAGCGCGGCGCGGACGGGGTCGCGGAGCGTCTCGTCAAACGGTTCCAGCCGCACGTGGCGGCCGTCGAGCGGAATGGGCTGCATGGGAAGCGGGACAAAGTCGGGCTTCCCATGATAGCAGAACGTTAATGGACGGCCGGCTGCGTCGCCGCCGTGCCGGCGCCGATGCCCCTTGGCTGGTAGGCCTGCGCGGCCTGATGGGTATCGTCGTATTCCTTGAAGCCGGCGATCTTGCCGCCGACCACGCGGAACACGTGGCACCAGTCGCTGCTGAATTCGGCGCCCGTGGCCTTGACGGCGAACGTGCCGTGCCCGAGCACGACGACCTGGTCGCCTTGCGCGATGAATTGGTCGGGCCTGAATTCGCGCGGTTCCTGGCACTCGGCCAGGATGCGGAAGAAGTCGGCCACCTGGTCCACGCCGTGGCGCTTACCGGTGAACGGGACACCCTCGATGTCGGGCAGTTCCCAGTCGATGTCCTGCGCGAGCATGCCGAGCAGGCGCTGGATGTCGCCCTGGCCGTACGCGTCGTACGCCTGTTTGAGCAGGCTGATGTTGGCTTGCTCGTTCATGATCCCCTCCGTGAAAGCTCGATGATCGGACTTCCAGTATCGCTTCCGCAAGGCGGATTGCAATGGTGGGCGGGCAAGCGCGCCAACTAAGTGCGCCAACCAAGCGCGCCGGCTAAGTCGTCACGCTGAACGGCACCCCGACGTCATCCCACGCGGCCGCTTCCTTTTCGAACCAGGCGGCGACGGTCGGATGCTGGCGCAGCCAGCCGCGCGGCGTCTCGATGTCGATGCGGCCCTTCATGCGCAGGCGCACGGCGTCGACGTCGGCATCCACGCGCGCATGCATGAACACGGCGGCGAGGCGCAGCGCCAGCACGGCCTTGGCGAGGTCGGGCACGCCCAGCACTTCGCGCACCTTGCGCAGGTTGCCCTTCTGGCCCAGGACGATCAGGCTCATCAAACGCTGTTCGCGCGCCGTGAAGCCGGGCATGTCGGCATGTTCGACGATATACGCGGCATGCTTGTGCGCGCCCGTGTGCGAGATCGATTGCCCGATCTCGTGCAGCATGGCGCTGCGCAGCAGGTGGTGGACGACGGCGTCGTCCTGCGGCGACAGCTTGTCGAACAGCTTGCGCGCGATGGCCGCCGTGCGCGCGGCGCGCTGGGTGTCGACGCCGAAGCGGCGCATGCAGTCCTGGATGGCCAGGTCGCGGCGGTCGTGGCGGTTGGCGCGCAGCTCGAGGTCGGACAAGACCCCCAGGCGCAGGCCGGCGTTAATCGCTGTCATGGCGGACACGCCCAGTTCCTGCATCACGCCGATCAGGATGGACAGGCCGCCCGTCATCACGATCACGCGTTCGCGTTTCACGCCCGGCAGGTCGAACGCGTCGACGTGGCCGCATTCGATCAGCTTGTCGCGCAGCGCCAGCAGGCTCGTCAACGACATCGTGCCGTCGCCCAGGCGGTTGCGCGAGATCACTTCGTTAATCGCGCGCATGGTGCCGGAGGACCCGTAGACGGCATCCCAGCCGTGCTTGCGGTATTGGTCGGCCATGTCCTCGAAGCGGGCGCGCGCCGCGTTGACGGCCGTCTCGAACGCGTCCGGGCTGATGTGGCCGCCGTGGAAATATGTGGCGCTCTGCGGATGCGTGCCGATGCTGAACGATTCGACCATGTGGATGTCGTCGCCATGCGCCGCGATGACTTCCGTCGACCCGCCGCCGATGTCGATCACGAGCCGCCGCTCGGCGCGCCGGCCCAGCGCGCGCGCGACCCCCATGTAGATCAGGCGGCCTTCTTCCTCGCCGGAGATGATCTCGATGGGATAGCCGATCGCTTCTTCCAGGCGCGGCAGCACGGCGTCGGCATTGGTGGCCACACGCATCGTGTTGGTCGCGACGACGCGCACGGCGTCGAGCCGGAACTGGCGCAGGATGGCGCTGAAATCGCGCAGGGTGCGCAGGGCCGTCTCCACCGCGGCTTCGCTCAAGACATTGTCCGGGCCGAGGCCGGCCGCGAGGCGGATCGGGTCGCGCGCCGTGCGCACGATGTGGATCTGGCCCGCGATCGGCTCGCCGATGTGGAGGCGGAAGGAATTGGAGCCGAGGTCGACTGCTGCGTACATGGATGGGCCCGGATGAAGTGGCGTTGACGGCAGTATAGCGGCCGCCGCGGCCACCGCGTCTCCCGTTACGCCTCCTGCAAGATCCTGCGGCACCATCAACGCAACGCTTCCGTCAGCACGCGCCCTTCCGCGCCCGCCGGACGGCGCACGTGCAGGATCTGGGCCAGCGTCGGGGCGATGTCCACGACTTCGGTGTAGCCGCCCTGTTCGCCCGGACGGATCCAGCGCTTGCCCATGATCAGCAGCGGCACGGACGTGTCGTACTGCCACGGCGTGCCGTGGCTGGCGCCCGACGTGCCGCTGGAGAAGATCGTGTACGGCGTCGGCACGACGAGCAGATCGCCGGACAGCTGGCGGTTCCAGGCGCGCTGCATCAGCGTGGCCAAGCGCGATGTCGCGGCGATGCCCTGCTCCAGCTGCGTACGCGTGAACACTTCCGAGATGCCCGGCTGTGTCAGCAGGAAACGCGCGGCGGCGTTTTCCACGTCGGCACGGGCGAGGCCGCGGCGCTCGATGGCGGCGTAGTCGAGGTAGACCTCCGGCAACAGCGACGTCTTGACCAGTTTGGCGCCGCCGAAACGCTCCGCGAGCGCACCGTCGAGTTTGTCCAGCAACGCCTTCGGATCGACGCGCAGCGCGTCCACATGCTGGCTGCGCGAAAACTCGGCCGTGTTGGCGAAACCGTGGTCGGCCGTCAGCACGACGAGGACATTGTCCATCCCGACGCGCTTGTCGAGGAAGGCGAAGAATTGCGCGATTTTCCGGTCGATCTGTTGCAGGTGGTCGTGCGACATGCGGCTTTCGGGGCCGTACGCATGGTTCACGTAATCGTGGCCGGACAGGCTGATGCCCAGCAGGTCCGTGGCACCCGTCGGATTGCTGCCCAGCTGTTCGCCGTCGACGGCGGCCTCGGCGAATTCCAGCGTCAGTTCGTCGATGGCCGGGCTCGCTTTCAACCGGCCGTAGTAGTCGGCGGCCGGCTTGCCGCTGTCGCTGTAGAACGTGAACGGGAAGCGGTTCGTGTTGATCGTGGTCGCCTCCGGGTACGGGGCGTCGTCGGCATAGGCCTTGTCGTCCAGCAGCGGCTTCCACGACTTCGCGTAGTAGCGGTCCTGCGGCTTCGCGGCGCGGAAGCGCCCGGCCCAGGCGGGATACTTGTCCATGTAATACGTGCTGCTGGCGAAGTCGCCCGTCTTGTCCATGTACATGTAGGCGGTGCCCGTCTTGCCCGCGAGCAGGATGGCGCCGCGGTCCTTGCCGGAGACGGTCACGACCTTGCTGCGGTTGCCGCTCGCGTAGCGCAGCTGGTCGCCGAGCGTGTCCACGCGCAGGTTCGCGGGCGACGTGCCGTCGTGGGTGTCGGTCTCTTCGTCGATGTAGTGGTAGCGGGTGTCCTCGGTGCAATAGACTTGCTGGCCGTTCGACGCGATCCAGTTATTGCCGATGATGCCGTGGCGGTACGGATACGCGCCCGACAGCACGGCCGAGTGGCCGACGGCCGTCACCGTGATGCCGTGGGCCTGGTGCGCATCCGTGAACGACGCGCCCTGCTCCAGCAGGCGGCGCAGGCCGCCGGGGCCGAACTGGTCGCGGTAGCGCTGCACCTGTTCGGACGGCAGGCCGTCGATGACCATCACGACCACCAGCTTCGGCGCTTTCACCTGCGCGGCGACGCCGGCCGGCTTGGCAGTCTGCGCGGCGGACGCCGGGCCGGGCAGCCACAAGGTGGCGCACATGATCAGGGTGAGCGAAGTCTTCAGCCAGGTGGGGCGCATGCGGGCGGTCTTTCTGTCGGGTTGCTGGTTATTGCGAATCGTACATTGTATGAAGGGTAAATGTCAGTTCCGTGACAGTGGCCGCGGTGCGGCGCCGTCAGCCGGCGAAGTGCGCGGCCAGTCCCAGTGCGCGGAAGCGCTCGACGACGAAATCGACGAACACGCGCGTCTTGGCGGGCAGCAGCCGCCGGCTCGAATAGTAGAGGAACAGCGGCCCCGTTTCCGCATACCAGTTTGGCAGGATGCGCACGAGCCGCCCGTCCGCCAGCAACGGCCCCGCGTGCGGCGCCGGCAGCAGCGCGATGCCCAGGCCCGCCGCGGCCGCGTGCGCCATCGCTTCCGGATCGTCCAGCACGGCCACGGGCCGGCATTCGTACGGCGCCACGCCGCCCGCGTCGTCGCGCAAGGTGAGCACCTGCAGCCGGCCGGTGCGGATCGACCGGCGCGCGACGCCGTCGTGAAAGGCCAGGTCGTCGGGGTGCCGCGGCGTGCCATGCCTGGCCAGGTAGTCGGGCGATGCCGCGAGGACGATGCGCACGCGCGCCAGCTCGCGCGCGACGACGCCCTGCGGCAGCTCGACGCCGCCGCCGATGGCCACGTCGAACCCTTCCGCGATCAGGTCGACCTGGCGGTTGTCGAAGTGCAGGTCGCACAGCACCTCGGGATAGCGGCGGCGGAATTCCGCCAGCATCGGCACGAAGTGCATGCGTCCGACAGCCGGCGCCATCGCCACTTTCAATGGCCCGGCCGCGTGATCGGCGCCCTGGCGCACGACGACCATCGCGTCCTGGATGCGGTGCCACGGCTCGGCCACCTCGCGCAGAAACCGTTCCCCCTCTTCCGTGAGGCTCAGCTTGCGCGTGCTGCGCCGGAACAGGCGCACGCCGAGGCTGGCCTCGAGCCGCCCCACGTTCTTGCTGACGCCCGCGGGCGACAGGCCGAGGCGGCGCGCCGCGGCGGAAAAGCCGCCGTCCTCGGCACTGTAGATGAAGGAATCCAGGTGGACGAATGCATCGTTCATGGCTGATCTTTAACCCGCAGTTGAAAGTCTTATGCGATCCGGCCGGCTAGTTTGAACCGGGAGTTGGAATAATACTGCACACATCAACCACCCCAACCGAACGGAGAACACCATGGCAACCACGAATCTCGAACACAAAGTCGCTTTCGTCACCGGCGGTTCGCGCGGCATCGGCGCCGGCATCGTCGAACGCCTGGCGCACGAAGGCGCGGCCGTCGCCTTCACCTACCAATCGTCGGAGGCCGCCGCCCAGGCGCTTGCGGGCCGCATCGAAGCCGCCGGCGGCCGCGCCCTGGCGCTGCGCGCCGACGCGGCCGATCCGCAAGCGTTGACGGCCGCCATCGATGCCGCCGCCGCCAACTTCGGCCGGCTGGACATCCTCGTCAACAACGCCGGCGTCTTCCTCGGCGGCCACGTGACGGAATTCGCGCTGGCGGACTTCGACAAGACGGTCGCCGTCAACCTGCGCGCCGTGTTCGCCGCCACGCAGGCGGCCGTGCGCCACCTGCCGGAGGGCGGGCGCGTCATCAACATCGGCAGCACCAACGCGATCCGCGTACCGTTCGCCGGCGCCGCCGTCTACGCGATGAGCAAATCGGCGCTGACGGGCCTCGTGAAGGGTCTCGCACGCGACCTGGGCCCGCGCGGCATCACCGTCAACAACGTGCTGCCGGGCCCCGTCGACACGGACATGAATCCGGCCGACACGGACTTCGGCAAGTCGCTGCATGCCTTCATGGCCCTGCCGCGCCACGGCCGGCCGAGCGAGATCGCATCGATGGTGGCGTGGCTGGCGAGCCCGGAGGCGAGCTTCGTGACGGGTGCGGATCTCGCCGTGGACGGCGGTTTCGCGGCCTGAAACCGGGGTCAGAGCCCGGATTTTGGAAATTGCCCAAAATCGGGCTCTGACCCCGGTTTTCAGTCGATGCGCTTGACCGACTCGCGTACGACGAGGTTCAGCTGCGGCACCTCGATATCGAGCGTCTCGTGCCCGATCATCTTGATGATGGCACGGCCGAGGCACTTGCCGACGTCGAACAACGGCTGGCGCACGGTGGTCAGCGGCGGCGTCGTGTACATGGAGCTGTGCAGGTCGTCGAAGCCGATCACGGAGATATCTTCCGGGACGCGGATGCCGCGCCGGTACAGCGCCAGGCGCGCGCCATACGCGGTCAGGTCGTTGGCGCAGAAGATCGCGGTGAAGCGCTGCTTCGATTCCAGCAGGCGCTCCACGGCCAGGAGGCCGCTCGATTCCTCGAAGTCGCCTTCCACGATCAGCTGCTGCTGTTCCTTGATGCCGTGCTTGGCCAGCGTGTCGCGGTAGCCGGCGAGGCGGGCCAGCGCGTCCTGGTGGTCGGACGGGCCGGTGATGAAGGCGATGTTGCGGTGGCCCTGCGCGATCAGGTGGCCCACCGCCTCGCACGCGCCCCAGTAGTTGTCGAGGCAGAAGCCGTAGGCGCGCGGCGCGTCCAGGTCGCGGCCGAAGGCGACGATGGGCACGCGCTGCGACAGTTTCAGGATCTGCGCATCCTTCAATTTACCGCTCAGGATCACGAGGCCATCCACGCGCCGCGCGATGAGGAGTTCGATGCGCTCGGCCTCCTCGTCCGCATGCCAGTGGCCGGAGACGATCAGCGGCGCGTAGCCCGTGCCCTGCAGCGCCTCGTCGATGCCCGCCATCGCGTCGGCGAAATAGCCCGACACGAGCGACTGCGTCAGCACGCCGATCGTGCGCGAGCTGCCCATCTTGAGGTTCTGGGCCAGCACGTTCGGCTTGTAATTGAGCTTTTCGATGACGCTTTCGATGGCCTGGCGCTTTTCCTCCGACACCTTGGCGGTGCCGTTCAGGAAGCGCGAAACCGTCGCCGCCGACACGCCCGCGACACGGGCGACCTCGTGGACGGTGACCATCGGCGAGCTGCTGGGATCCTTTTTCATGCGTTTCGGCCTGCTTCTTCTGCACGGCGGTTGCCGCGAAGCTCGTGAATATACACCAGGACATGCCGGTTTGACATGTGGCTTGGCGGTTGCAGGGAAAAAATCTATTTGACACCCGGGCAAGGGCGCATGTACGATGAAATCGATTTCAAAAGTTTCACCCGATAACGACAACCGAAGCATCATGACCGACTCCATCCGATTTCCTTCCAACTTCACGTGGGGCGTCGCGACCAGCGCCTTCCAGATCGAAGGCGCCTTTGACGCCGACAGCAAGGGCCCTTCGATCTGGGATACGTTCTCGCACGATCCCGCCAACATCATCGACGGCAGCAACGGCGACGTCGCCTGCGACCACTACCACCGCTATCGCGACGACGTCGCGCTGATGGCGTCGCTGGGCGTGGACGCCTACCGCTTCTCGATGGCGTGGAGCCGCGTGCAGCCCACCGGCATGGGCGCATGGAACGAGGCGGGCTTCGATTTCTACACGCGCCTCTTGGACGCGCTGGACGAGAAAGGCATCGCCGCGCACATCACCTTGTACCACTGGGACCTGCCGCAGGGCCTGCAGGATATCGGGGGCTGGATGTCGCGCGACACCGCGCACCGCTTCGCCGACTACGCGGCCGAAGTGGCGCGCCGCTACGGCAACCGCGTGGCCAGCATCGCCACGCACAACGAACCGTGGTGCACGGCGAACCTCGGCTACGGCAACGGGCAGTTCGCGCCCGGCGTCGCCGATAAAAGACAGGCGATCCAGGTATCGCACCACCTGCTGCTGTCGCACGGCCTCGCCATGCAGGCGATGCGCGCCGTGCAGCCGGCGTGCATGCTCGGCATCGTCCTGAACCAGTGGACCGCGGAACCGGCGACGGACACCAACGCGGACCGCCGCCTGGCCGCGCTCGAATGGGCCAATTCCATCGCGTGGTTCATGGACCCGATCTTCAAGCGCCGCTATCCCGCCCTGTCGCTGGAAGCGCACGGCGAGAACGCGCCCATCGTGCACGCGGGCGACTTCGACGTCATCGCGCAGCCGCTCGACTTCCTCGGCGTGAACTACTATCGCCGCGAAGTGCTGAGCGCCGAAGTCCCGCCGAAGAAGCCGGAGGGCGGCATGGGCTTCACCGACATGGGATGGGAAATCTACCCGCAGGGCCTCACGGACCTGCTGGTGCAGCTGAAACAGGAGTACCCCGACCTGCCGCCGGTGTACATTACGGAAAACGGCATGGCCTCGGTCGACAAGGTCGAGGACGGGCAGGTCAACGACACCCAGCGCCTGGAGTACGTGCGCACCCACCTGGAAGCCCTCAAGGCCGCGCTGGACGCGGGCGTCGACGTGCGCGGTTACTTCCTGTGGAGCCTGATGGACAATTTTGAATGGAATTCCGGCTATGAAAAGCGGTTCGGCATCGTCTACGTCGACTACGCCACGCAGCAGCGGACGCCCAAGGCGAGCGCCCTCTGGTACCGCGATTTCATCGCCGGCCAGCGCGACGCGCTGCGCGCAGCCTGATACCGACGCGGGCAAAAACCCGAGGAGACCGAGGACACATGAGGGACACCATGGATGATGTACTTTTCGGCGGCGCCCGCCTGCTGGCCGACATCGGCGGCACGAACGCCCGCTTCGCCCTGCAGCGCGGCCCCGGCCGCATCGAAGAAATCGCGACGCTGGCCTGTGCCGCCCACGCGACGTTCACCGACGCCGTGCGCGCCTACCTGGCGCGCCACCCCGGCGCCGCGCGCGAAGTGCGCCACGCCGTGATCGCGATCGCGAATCCGGTCGAAGGCGATGTCGTCAAGATGACCAACCACCACTGGCAGTTCTCGATCGATTGCGTCCGCCGCGACCTCGGTCTGGACACGCTGCTCGTCGTGAACGACTTCGCGGCGCTGTCGATGTCCGTGCCCGGCCTGGCCGACGCGGACCTCGAGCAGGTCGGCGGCACCCGGGTCAATCCGGACGCCGTGATCGGCGTCGTGGGCGCGGGCACGGGCCTCGGCGTCGGCGGCGTGATCCCGGCCGGCGGCCGCTGGACCGTGTTGCCCAGCGAAGGCGGCCACGTGGCCTTCTCGCCGTCGAATGCGCGCGAACAGGCGATCCTCGCGTACTGCTGGACCAAGTGGGACCACGTGTCGGCCGAGCGCCTGATCTCGGGCCCGGGCCTCGCGACCATCCACGAGGCGCTGTGCGCCATCGACGGCGTCGCAGGCGAGCCGCTTGCGCCGGCGCAGGTCGTCGAACGCGGCCTCGCGGGCGACGCGCTGTGCACGGAAGTGCTGGACATCTTCTGCGGCGCGCTCGGCACGATGGCCGCGAACGTGGCCGTGACACTGTGCGCGCGCGGCGGCATCTACATCGGCGGCGGCGTCGTGCCGCGGCTGGGCGGGTTCTTCGCCAAGTCGTCGTTCCGCGCCCGCTTCGAGAACAAGGGCCGCTTTTCGAACTTCTGCAAGCAGATCCCGGCGTACGTGATCCACGCGCCCTACCCCGCACTGGCCGGCGCCGCCGCCATGCTGGACCAGCAACTGGTCGACGCGCGCGCCGCCGGCCAGCGCGCCCCGATCGATTCCGTCACGACGGCCCAGCATGCGCACGCCTGACCGTATCAGCCACCCGCTGCTGTGGGTGCCGACCGGCTACTTCACGATGGCGCTCGGCTACATCATGCTGACGAGCGTCACCGCGATCATGTTCAAGAATCTGGGCATGGACAACGGCCGCGCCGCCGCCTATTCGAGCATGCTGATCTTCGCCTACACGGCCAAGCCGCTGTTCGCGCCGATCGTCGAGATGTACCGCACCAAGAAATTCTTCGTGCTGTGCATGCAGGTGCTCATCGCCCTGGGCTTTGCCGGCGCGGGCCTGGCCATGAGCATGCCGAACTGGATGGTGCTGATGCTGTCGCTGTTCGTCCTGATGTCGTTCATCGGCGCGACGCAGGACATCGCCAGCGACGGCGTCTACGTCACGTCGCTCGACACGCGCACGCAGGCCCTGTACTGCGGCGTGCAGAGCCTGTCGTGGAACGTCGGGCCGATCGTCGCTTCCGGCTTCCTCGTCTACCTGAGCGGCCGCCTGCACACCGAGGTGTTCCACCACGACCCGAAGGTGTTCGGGCCCGAATGGATGGACGCGTGGCGGGTGATCTTCTTCATCGTCGCCGCCGTCGTGCTGCTGATGGCCGCCTGGCACGCGCGCGTGATGCCCGAGGGCGCGCGCGCGGAAAACACGCCGACGAGCCTATCCGGCGCGGGCCACATCCTGTGGGATTCGTTCGTCACCTTCTTCCAGAAGCGCGACGTGTGGAAGATGGTCGCCTTCGCGTTCCTGTTCCGCGTCAGCATCGGCATGCTGGAAAAGATCGGCCCGTTCTTCATGGTCGATTCGGCCGCGAAGGGAGGGCTCGGCCTGTCGAACGAACAGCTGGGCATCATCTACGGCACCTGGGGCCTGATCGCGGTGCTCGTCGGTTCCCTGCTCGGCGGCATGTTCGTCGCCAAGCGCGGCCTGAAACGCACGCTGTTCATCCTGTGCTGCGCCGTCAACATCCCGAACCTGACGTTCCTCGCGATGAGCATCGCGCTGCCGACGGACGCGTGGACCATCGCGGCCGGCGTCATCGTCGAAAAGTTCTTCTACGGTTTCGGCTCGGTGGGCTACATGATCTACCTGATGCAGCAGCTCGCGCCGGGCAAGTACACGACGACGCACTACGCCTTCGGCACGGGCCTGATGGGACTGTGCATGATGGTCACGGGCACGATCAGCGGCCTGCTGCAGGAGTATCTGGGCTATGTGAGCTACTTCGTCGCCGTCATGATCGCCACGATCCCATCGTTCCTGGCCACCTGGTTCGCGCCGTTCCACCACGACGACGGCATGGGCGCCGGCAGCGACGGCGCCAAGCATGCCCCGGCCGCCAACGACGCGAACGTGAATCCCCGAGCGGCCTGAATCCCGGGCCGTCGACTTCCGGCCGGGCACTGCCCGGCTGTTTCTTAAATTCGGGGTCAGAGCCCTTTTCTGATCACTATTCCGAGCACAAAGAATTCAGCGACAGTCGCGGCACCGCCGTGAGATTCGGGTCAGAGCACAATGCGGATCGATGTCCGGATGCACAACAAGTTTTCGCACGGCGCCGATATTCTCACCATGTCGAGGCGCGCGTCGGCACCGGCCCCGTAAGAAGTTACGTTAAAGATCGTGCTTCAAACAGGGCTCTGACCCCGAAGTTTCAGGCGGCCAGCCTGGCGACGGGTGACGTCCTTCGCTGCGCCGCTGGCGCCTCGGGCGGCGCGGTGCCGTCGTCGCCGGTACGGAAGACACTCACCGTGCGCGCCAGGTTGCGCGCCTGCTCGTCCAGGCTCGCCGCCGCCGCCGCGGCCTGCTCGACGAGGGCCGAGTTCTGCTGGGTGGTGTCGTCCAGGTGGGTGATGACGTCGTTGACCTGATGGATGCCCGACGCCTGCTCGCGCGAGGCCACGACGATCTCCGACACGATGCCGGACACACGCTGCACGCTGGCCAGGATGTCGTCCATCGACGCGCCGGCCTGGCTCACCAGGCGGTTGCCGGCCTCGATGCGCCCGACGCTTTCGCCGATCAGCTGCTTGATCTCCTTGGCCGCCGCCGCGCTGCGCTGGGCAAGCGTGCGCACCTCGCCGGCGACGACCGCGAATCCGCGTCCCTGTTCGCCCGCCCGCGCCGCTTCCACCGCGGCATTCAGCGCGAGGATGTTGGTCTGGAAGGCGATGCCGTCGATGACGGCGATAATGTCGACGATCTTGCGGGCGCTCTCGTTGATCGCTTCCATGGTCGCCACCACGTCGGTCACCACCTGGCCGCCGCGCCGCGCCACGAGCGACGCCTGGCTCGCCACCTCGTTGGCCTGGGCGGCATTCTCGGCGTTCTGCTTGACGGTGGACGTGATCTCTTCCATCGACGCCGCCGTCTCCTGCAGGCTCGATGCCTGCGACTCCGTGCGCGTCGACAGGTCCGCGTTGCCGCTCGCGATATCGCCGGCGGCGGCGCCGATGGTGTCGACGCTCACCCGGACTTCGCGCACGATCCCGCGCAGGTTGTCGTTCATGCGCCCCAGCGACGCCAGCAGCCGCGCCGTCTCGTTGCGGCCGGCGGCGGCGATGTCGGTCGTGAGGTCGCTGGCGGCGACGCGTTCCGCGATCTCGACGGCATTGTTCAACGGCTGGGTCACGGAGCGGGCGATCATGGCGAGCATCAGGCCGCCGAACGCGAACAGCGCGGCGACGGCGGCGAGCATGCCCAGCCGGGTGCGCTCGAGCGTGCCGATGCGGGCATCGAGCAAGGCGTTGAACTGCTCCGTGGCCTTGCCCGCGAACGTGTATTGGGTATCGATCGCCGCGGTCGTGCGCTTGACGTACTCCGATCCGGAGAACGTGAGCGTGTCCGCCTTCACGATCTGCTCCATGGCCAGCTTCATGGTCTGCTGCGCCTGCTCGCGCACGTCGCGCGTCAGGTCTTCCAGCGGCGCGGTCAGCGCGGGATTGGCGCGCGCGGCCTTGTCGAACTGGCTCGTGGTCTGGTGCAGGCGGTCGGCGACCCGCGCCACGATCGCGGACAGCGCCAACCGGTCTTCCGGCGTGACGCTCTTCATGGCCAACAGGCCGGCGCCCTTGGCGCGCATCTTGCCGAGTTCCTCCGACAGATAAGGCAACTGGTAATCGATGGCCTGGATCAGCTGGTAGGAATCGACGTCCGGATCGAGGTTCAGGCCAAAGTGATCGGCCACCTGGTCCTCGACGTCCAGCAGCTTGGACACCAGGGCGGTGTGCCCCTCATAGCTCTCGGGCACCGTGATCGTGCCCGCGGCGACGCGCCCGCGCAGCGTTTCCCAATCGCGTTTAGCGTCGGCCCAGGCCTGGTCGATGCGCGGATCGTGGAGGTCGGCGACGATGGCCGCCATGGCCGCGTAGTTGGCGTCCACCTCGCGCTGCTTCGCCTCCCGCTTGGGGATCGCCTCGGCAATGCCGCCGACCACCAGCGCCGCCAGCCCGCGATGCTGCTGCGTCGTCTGGATGGTCGCGAGGACCGTGGCCACCGGCGTGCGCGCCGCGGCTTCGAGCCTCAGGGCATCGAGCGCCGCGCTGGTGTCTTTCAGGTACAGGGTGGCCGGGATGGCGGCGACGATGATACCGACGACGCTCAAAATAGTGAATTTTTGCCAGAGCAGCAATTGCTCGAGGCGACGTTGTAAGCCCATGATGTTTCCTTGCTGCAAATTTTGAGGACGCAATATTGTATCCGCAAGGAAACAATAAATACAGCAGACGGGAAATGCAATGCAAATCGGTGCGATTCGGCGCAGATGCGACAAATCGGCCGTGGCGTCAGATCGGATCGGTGGCCAGCCTCGAGCGCCGCACCGGCGCGCGGATGCCGTAGCGCTGCGCCGACTGGCGCACGAGGTTCTCGAACCACGGCGGCGCGTCGGGGGCGATCACGATGCTGCGCAGTAGCCGGCCGGCGTCGATCGGCACGACGATGCCGGGCTGGCGCAGGCCGGGCGCGGGCGCGTCGCGGGTGCGGTCGATGATCACCCGCACCTCCTTTTCGTATTCGTAGGCCTTGGTCTTGTACGCGAAGATGCGCGTGTAGTCGGGCGACACGTCCAGTTTCGGGTCGCTCCAGTGCTTGACGTATTCCACGCGCGCGATCGAGATCTTGTGCTCGGCGATGTCGGCCACGGTGGCCGCCAGCTGGCCGACGGTCGACGTCAGCGCCACGGCGCATTCGGACTTGCCGTACAACGCCCACATGGCGGCGCTGTCGTCCTGGTTGCGGTGCCAGCAATTGATGAACACGGACTCGCGCATCCGCCGCTTGAACTGTTCGTAGTCGTAATCGATCTCGCCGCGGGCATGCGCGTCGCTGATCTGCGTGCGCAGCGACGGCGTGAACGCGCCCTCGAACTTGTCGCTGAAGTGGTCGGCGCGGCAAAAGAACAGCGTGGAATTCTCGAAGAAATCGAACAGCTTCGCCGCATCGAGATAGCGCCACAGGACGGTGTCTGGGCGCAACTGCTCCCCGGTACTGCGCCGGTCGGCGTCGACCAGCCGCGCATCCCGGATCGGCATCCTGTTGATGACTGAAGTGCCCATGGCTTGAAACTGTGGTTTACCTCGGTGGTTATATACGATTGTAGTGCGCGATTGTAGTGCGCGCGCGTGCCGGCACGCCGCACGGGATGAGACCGTATTTTGGCAAGCCCTCCCATGCAGGTAGAATGAATACAAAGGAAGCCCAACAACGTCACGATTGCCCGCGGGCATGAGCCGGCGAACGCGGGGCACGAACCGTTCTATGATCATTCAGAGAACACATCGGTACGTCAATATTGCAGCGGCCATCAGCATTCTAGTGCTGCTCGTGGGCATTTCCACGCTGGCCGTCGGCATCCAGCGCACGGCCGCGTCGTGGCGCTGGGTCAATCACACGCGCGAAGTGCTGCAGCACGTGCAGGGCGCCCAAAGCCTGATCAACGAGGCCGACGCGCTGCAAAAATCGCTGCGGCTGGACTACAACCGCCGCGACGACGCCGATTTCCAGGCGCGGCTGACGGCCCTGCCGGAAGAAGTCCGGCTGCTGACACGGCTGACCGCGGACAATCCCGTCCAGCAAAAGACGCTGGACGACCTGCGCCCCGTGCTCGACGAGTACATCCGCAGCCTGCGCACGGGCCTGGGGCGCAAGGCACCGTATCCCAGCCGGGAGGACGAGCGGGCGCTGCGCCAGACCATCGCGGCCCGGATCGCCGCGTTGCAGCGCGAGGAAGAACGCCTGCTCGCGCTGCGCGACGCGACCGTCGCCGCCGACCGCGCCCGGACCATCGGGGCCGCCGGCACCGTGTCCGTGCTGGCGGTCGCCCTGCTGTTCTTCGTGCGCGCGATGGCGCGCCGCGACGCCGCCTTCCTTGCCTCCGAACGGGCGAATCTCGATACCACGCTGCGCAGCCTCGGCGAAGCCGTGATCGCCGTCGACATCTCCGGCCACGTCCGCTTCATGAACCGCGTGGCGGAACAGCTGCTGGGCTGCGACGAGGCGCACGCGCGGGGCCAGTTGCTGACGACCGTGTTCCGCATCGCGCGCTCGAGCGCCGACGACGACGCGCTGGCCGCGGCGTTGCGGGCGGCGCTGCGCGACAAGCGGGCCGTGGCCGCCGTCCCGATCGCCGGCAGCGGCCCGGGACAACCGGAGCGGATGCGCACCTGGCTGCTCAACTGCCAGCCGCTCGTCGTCCACGATCAGGTCCATGGCGCCGTGATCAGCATGCTCGACGTGACGGACTTGAAACGGGCGCAGCGCGACCTCCGCGACGCCAACCAGTTGCTCGAAGACCGCATCCGGGATCGCACGGAACAACTCGCCCAGGCCAATATGGAATTGCGCGCCTTCGCCCATACGATCGCGCACGACCTGCGCTCGCCGCTGCGCGACCTGCAACGCGATGCGGCGGCGCTGCTGGCAGGCGAGGCCGGCGCGCTGAGCGAGACGGCTACCCGGTCCGTGCGCCGCATCCTTGCCGTCAGCCGGCACATGGACCGGCGCGTGACCGACCTGCTGGCCTACAGCCAGCTGTCGCGCACCGAACTGCGCCTGCAGAACGTCGAACTGGACCGCGTCGTGCAGCTCGCGCTGGGCGACATGGACACGGAGATCGGCGCCAGCGGTGCGCGGATCGAGTGCGCGTCGCCGCTGCCCGCCGTGCTCGGGCACGAAGCCGTCCTCGTGCAGGTCTTCGACAACCTGATCGGCAACGCGCTCAAGTTCGTGGCGCCTGGCGTGGCGCCCCACATCCGCATCGACGGGCGCGTGGACGGCGACGCGGTCCACGTGCGCATCGCGGACAACGGCGTCGGCATCCCCGAGGACAAGCGCGAGCGCGTGTTCGACGTGTTCGGACGCCTGCACGGCGGCGACGCGGGCCAGGGCACGGGCATCGGCCTCGCGATCGTGAAAAAAGGGGTCGAGCGGCTCGGCGGCACGATCGGCGTCGAACCGGCGCCCGCCGGCACGGTGTTCCGCCTGTGCCTGCAACGGCCGCGCCAGATCGCGGCGCCGGCCAGCGCGCCCGTGGATGCGCCGCCGGTGGCCTGACCCGTCAGGTCGAGGAGGCCCTTGCCCGCGAAGGCGACGGTCAAGCCGCCGCCGCACCACGAGGGGGCGTTTCGCCCCGGATTTCTCTGGCACGTTTCTTGATACGTCTTCCTTGTCGACACTCACGGAAGGCGGCCATGAATCACTTTTTCAACGAGATGACGGCAGGCGACTCGGGCGCCGTACGCGAACACTACCGCGCATTCGACGCCTGGCTGCGGCACCAGCCCCCCGAACGGATCGAACGCAAGCGCGCCGAGGCGGACCTCACGTTCCGCCGCGTCGGCATCACCTTTGCCGTGTATGGCGACGGCGCCGGCACGGAGCGGCTGATCCCCTTCGACACGATCCCGCGCATCATCCCCGCGCACGAGTGGGCGGCGCTGCAGGCGGGCCTCGCGCAGCGCGTGCAGGCGCTGAACATGTTCGTGCACGACATCTACCATGAACAGAACATCGTCCGGGCCGGCATCATCCCCGCGCAGCAGATCTACCAGAACGCCCAGTACCGCCCCGAGATGCAGGGCATCAGCGTCGCGTCCGACATCTACGCGCACATCGCGGGCGTGGACATCGTGCGCGCCGGCGCGGGCGAGTTCTACGTCCTCGAAGACAACCTGCGCGTGCCGTCGGGCGTGTCGTACATGCTCGAAGACCGCAAGATGATGATGCGCCTGTTCCCCGAACTGTTCGCCCGCCACCGGATCGCGCCGGTCGAGCACTATCCCGACATGCTGCTGGAGAACCTGCGTTCCGTCGCGCCGGCGGGCGTGCTCGATCCGACCATCGTCGTCATGACGCCGGGGATGCACAACTCCGCCTACTTCGAGCATGCCTTCCTCGCCCAGCAGATGGGCGTCGAACTGGTCGAGGGCAAGGACCTGTTCGTCGATGCGAACGCGGTCTACATGCGCACCATCCGCGGGCCGCGCCGCGTGGACGTCATCTACCGGCGGCTGGACGACGACTACCTCGATCCCCTCGCCTTCCGCGCCGATTCCACGCTCGGGGTGCCCGGCCTCTTGTCCGTGTACCGCGCGGGCCGGGTGACGCTGGCGAACGCGATCGGCACGGGCGTCGCCGACGACAAATCGATCTACCCGTACGTGCCGGACATGATCCGCTTCTACCTGTCGGAAGAACCGCGCCTGAACAACGTCCCGACCTGGCAATGCCGGCGGCCGGAAGACCTGTCGTACACGCTCGCGCACCTCGACCAGCTCGTCGTGAAGGAGGTGCATGGCGCCGGCGGCTACGGCATGCTGATCGGCCCCGCGGCGTCAAAGCAGGAGATCGAGGACTTCCGACGCCGCCTCGTCGCGCGCCCGGACGGCTACATCGCCCAGCCGACGCTGGCCCTGTCGGCCTGTCCGACCTATGTCGAGAGCGGCATCGCGCCGCGCCACATCGACCTGCGCCCGTTCGTCCTGTCGGGCAAGACCATCGCCATGGTCCCGGGAGGCCTCACCCGCGTGGCGCTGCGCGAGGGATCGCTGGTGGTGAATTCGTCGCAGGGCGGCGGTACCAAGGACACCTGGATACTGGAGGAATGATGCTGAGCCGCACCGCAGACCACTTGTACTGGATGGCACGCTACACCGAACGCGCCGAGAACACGGCGCGCATGCTCGACGTGGCCATGCAAACGTCGATGCTGCCGCAGTCCGCCGTCGACACCGAGCAGGCCTGGCGGGCCATGCTCGGCATCTCCGAGCTGCAGGATGCGTTCGACGCCACGTACGGCACGCTCGACGCGAAGAACGTGCTCGCGTTCATGGTGTGCGACCCGGCGAATCCGTCGTCGATCGTGTCGTGCCTCACGGCCGCGCGCGAGAATGCGCGGGCCGTGCGCGGCGTGCTCACGACGGAGGTGTGGGAAACGCAGAACGCCACCTGGATCGAATTGCGCGACCGCCTGCGCGTGAGCCTCGACGCCGACCCCGGCGAGTTCTTCGACTGGGTCAAGCACCGCTGCCACCTGGCCCGCGGCGTCACGCTCGGCACCATGCTGGACGACGAGGCCCTCGTGTTCATCCGCCTCGGCGCCTTCCTGGAGCGGGCGGACAACACGGCGCGCCTGCTGGACGTGAAGTACCACGGCGCGGGCGCCGGCGCCACGCACGACGTGCTCACGCAGCGCGAGTTCTACTACTGGGCGGCGCTGCTGCGCTCCGTGGCGGGCTTCGAAATCTACCGCAAGGTCTACCGCGATTCGATCACGCCGGCGCGCGTGGCGGAACTGCTGATGCTGCGCGCCGACATGCCGCGCTCCCTGCTCGCCTGCATGCAGCAGGTGGTCGCGAACCTGAAAGCCGTGCGCAACGACGTCTCCGCCGGCACCGAACGGCTGGCGGGCAAGATGCACGCCGAGCTGCAGTTCGCGCGCATCGAGGACGTGCTGGCCGCCGGCATGGACGAGACGCTCGGCAAGTTCATGGAAAACATCTACGCGCTGGGCAATGGCATCAGCCGCGATTTCCTCGTTCCGCTGGGAGCCTGACATGCACCTGTCTATCCGCCACGAAACCCTGTACCGCTACACCCAGCCGCAGGCCTACAGCATCGAGCAGCTGCACCTCACCCCGCGCGCCGAGCCGCAGCAGCAGGTGCTGTCCTGGCATATCTCGACGCCGGGCCATTGCGAAGCCTACGTCGACGCCTTCGGCAACGCCTCGCACATGCTCACGCTGAACGCGCCGCACGACGTTGTCCGCATCGTCGTCGAGGGCATCGTCGCGACGGTGCCGCTGCCCGGCGGGCGCCTGCGCGCGCACGACAACCTGCCGCCGCTGATCTTCACGGTGCCGACAAGCCTGACCCGGCCGACGGCGCTGCTCGCCGACGTCGCGGCGGCATCGCTGCCGGCCTTGGGCAACCCCGTCTGCACGGCCAACCTGCTGGGGCTGGCCGCGCACATCCAAGGTGCGGTCGCGTACCAAACGGGTGCCACGAACGTCGCCACCACGGCCGCCGAGGCATTGCTGCTCGGCGCCGGCGTCTGCCAGGACCACGCCCACGTCTTCCTCGCGTGCTGCCATGCGCACGGGGTACCGGCGCGCTACGTGTCCGGCTACATCGACCCCGGCTCGACGGGCCACGCGGCCAGCCACGCCTGGGTCG
Organism: Massilia putida; assembly: GCF_001941825.1. NCBI lineage: Bacteria > Pseudomonadati > Pseudomonadota > Betaproteobacteria > Burkholderiales > Oxalobacteraceae > Massilia > Massilia putida. The sequence continues at coordinate 6,629,236 of NZ_CP019038.1, read as the reverse complement.
ACGCGTGGGTCGAGGATCCCGACTTCACGGGCTGGGTCAGCATCGACGTGACGCATGCCCGGCTGATGACCGACGGGTACTGCCGCCTCGCGATCGGACGCGACTATGAATCGGCCGCCCCCGTGCGCGGCATGCGGCGCGGCGGGGGCGACGAGGTCATGCGGGTCGAGGCGAAGATCGTTCCCGTCCAGTGAACGGGTCGCATGGATGTAGAATGGCCCATTTCCTGAACCGCAACGGATATCGTCGATGACTTATTGTGTGGGCATGCGCCTCGACGCCGGCCTCGTGTTCCTGGCCGATTCGCGCACGAATGCGGGCGTCGACCAGGTCGGCACCTTCCGCAAGCTGACCGTCTTCGAGAATCCGGGCGACCGGCTGATGGTCATGATGACCGCCGGGAACCTGTCGATCTCGCAGGCCGTGCGCCAGATCGTGTCCGGCTACGTGGGCGCCGACGGCGCGACGGTCTGGAACGCGCCGGACATGTACGAGGCCGCGCGCATCGTCGGCGAGGCTGTGCGCACGGTCCACCGCCAGGAGGCCGGCAAACTGGCGGAACACGGCGTCGACTTCAACATCAGCATCGTGTTCGGCGGCCAGGTCCGGGGCGAACGCTGCCGCCTGTTCTACGTCTACTCGGCCGGCAACTTCATCGAGTCGCACGACGAAAACCCGTATTTCCAGATCGGCGAAGCGAAGTACGGCAAGCCGATCATCGATCGCGTGGTCACCCCGCGCACATCGCTCGACGACGCGGCCAAATGCGCGCTGATCTCGATGGATTCGACCTTGCGCTCGAACATCTCCGTCGGGCTGCCGCTCGACATGCTCGTGTACGAGGACGGCAGCCTGGCGGTCACGCGCTTCGTTACCGTCGACGAGCACAACGCGTACTTCCAGCGGCTGCGCAGCAGCTGGGGCCAGCAATTGAAGACCGTGTTCGACGCCATTCCGGCGCCCGAGTGGGACCCGGCGCCGGGTCCGGCGGACGACGTGCCCGCGTCCACCAACCTGCACAGCCGTCCCGTGCGCGCGGCGTTGCCGCCAGGTGCGACGCCGGCCGGGGCGACGGCGGCGCTGCAGTCGCTCGCCGAGCAATCCGTTCCGCCCGCCCAGCATTGATCCGCGATGACTTTTTCGTGGCGACCGATACCGGGTTCGATATCGCATGCGTCGGTTAGTTGCAATATTTTGCCCACAGACACCGCCGTTGCGCCGCGTACCGAAGAAAATCCCTTACATTACAAGGGTTTGCATGTTGATCCCGCGGCGCGCCCGGTGACGGCCGACGGCGCCGTGCCATTTTGACAGCGCTACCACATATGCCCTACATTGCCGGATCGCCAGCATGCCACCGGACCTCACATGACCCCACACCGCCCCCGCCCGCCGCGCCTCGCCGTCGCGGCGCTTGCCGCCTGCGCCGCCCTCGCCTGCATGAACGCGGGCGCGCAACAGGAACCGCGCCCCGCCGCCGGCCTGTCGACGACCACCTGGACGCCCGACAACGGCAACGGCACCTTCACGAATCCACTGTTCTACGATGAGTTCTCCGACCCCGACCTGATCCGCGTGGACGACTGGTTTTATCTCACCGGCACGACGATGCACGCGATGCCCGGCCTGCCCATCCTGCGCTCGCGCGACCTCGTGAACTGGGAATTCCTCGGCTACGCCGTCGACAAGCTCGACTTCGGCCCCGCCTACCGCCTGGAAGACGGCAAGAGCATCTATGGCCAGGGCATCTGGGCGCCGAGCCTGCGCTACCGGAACGGCACGTTCTACATCTTCAGCAACGTGAACGGCCGCGCCACGCAGATCTTCACGGCCACCGATCCGCGCGGGCCCTGGACGCGGCGCGAGATGAAACGCAGCCTGCACGACCTGTCCGTCCTGTTCGACGACGACGGGAAGTCCTGGGTCGTGTGGGACCACCAGCGCACGCGCATCGCGCAGTTGACGGACGACCTGACGGACATCGTGCCCGGCACCGAGAAGGTCTTGTTCGCGCAGGACGCCGGCATGGGCGAAGGCGCGCACATTTACAAGATCCACGGGAAGTACTACATCCTCTCCGCCAACTACGCCGGCGGTTTCCGCATGCCGGCCGCGCGCGCGGACAAGGTGGACGGTCCGTACGAAGTGAACCAGGCCATCAGCCGCGACGAAGACTTCGGCATGGCCCAGGGCTATCGCCTCAAGGACAACAAGACGCCCACCGCCATCGTGCCGCCCGACCCGTCCGCGCGCAACGCCGACTCGCTGCACCAGGGCGGCATCGTGCTGACGCCGGCCGGCGAATGGTGGGGCTTCTCGATGCAGGACTTCAATTCGGTCGGCCGCTTGCTGAGCCTAGCGCCGATCACCTGGAAGGACGGCTGGCCCTACTTCGGCCTGCCCGGCAACCTGGGACGCAACCCGCGCACGTGGGTCAAACCGAAGACGGCCGCGCCCTCCGCGATCATGGTCCCGTACGCACGCAGCGACGACTTCTCGGGAACAAAGCTGCAACCGGTCTGGCAGTGGAACCACGTGCCGGTCGACGGCCAGTGGTCGCTGACGGAACGCCCCGGCTTCCTGCGCCTGCACGCGTTGCCGGCCACGTCGTTCTGGCAGGCGCGCAACAGCCTCACGCAGCGCGCCATCGGCCCGCGCTCGTCGCCCACGGTGACGCTGGACGCATCCGGCCTCGCGGACGGCGACGTCGCCGGCCTCGCCCTGCTGAACCTCCCGTACGCGACGCTGGGCGTGGAAAAGACTGTAGGCGGCTTGCTGCTCGCGCTGTACGACCAGGCGCGGGCAAGCACCGTGCGCGTGCCGCTGCCGCCTGGTGCCACGCGCGTGATGCTGCGCGCGGACTGCGACTTCCTCACGGAGCAGGCGCGCTTCAGTTGGTCGACCGACGGGAAGGAATACACGCCCATCGGCGAACCGTTCACGATGGTGTTCCAATTGACGACATTCCAGGGCGTGCGCTACGCCCTCTTCAACTACAACCAGGGAGGCAAACCGGGCGGCCATGCGGACTTCGACAGCATCGACGTCTACCAGCCGGATCCGCACGGATTGACGCGCGCAATACCGTACGGCCAGCGCATCCGGCTGAAAGAATGGAAGACGGGCATCGCGCTCCAGCGCGCGCCGGTGGCCGTCAAGGACATGGGGCTCGGCCGCGTCGCGCTGCAGTCCGGTGCGGCCTGGGTGAGCGTGGATGCGAAGGGCGGCGTCGCGCTGCGCAAGGGCCGGCCGGGGCTTGGCGAAAGCTTCCAGTGGATCGAGACGCCGACGGGGGAACTCGTGCTGATGTCGCTCGCGACGAACCGCTTCCTGCGCATCGACCCGGCCACGCATGCGCTGCGCGCGGACAGTCCGGGGCCGCTGCCGGACGGCAGCGACGGCGTGCGGTTCACCTGGTAGGCTCGAAAAAAAAGGAGCGGTCGCCACGACCGCTCAATAAACGCCGGGCCGTCGGCAGACGGCCCGGGGAGACGCAAAGCTAGAACGCCGTGCGCAGCGACATGGTGTAGCTGCGGCCCGGCGCGTTCTCGTCGAAGATCGCGTTGGTGAACTGCGTGTAGTTCTGGCTCTTCGCGTTGTTCAGGTTCCAGACGCTCAGCGTGACCTCCGTGTTGTAGCGGAAGCCGAACAGCTTCTGCAGGTTCAGGCCGGCCGACATGTCCACCTGCGAGCGCGACGTCGAGTATGCATACGCCCACGTGGCCAGACCGGTGGTCGTGTTGCTGATCAGGCTCGACGTGTACTGGCGCGACACCCGCAGGTTCAAGCCATTGCGCTCGTAATAGACCGTCAGGTTGTTGGTCCGCTCCGGTACGCCCGCGACCGGCGGCGATCCCGCCACGTCATCCTTCTGCCTGGTGTACGTGAGGTTACCCGTGAAGCCGAACCCCTTGACGGGCAACATGTCGAGCGGCTGCTGCCACGTGAATTCCAGGCCGCGCACCTTGAGCTTCGTGTCGATGTTGTAGGGCTCCGTGATCAGCACGTGCTTCAGGTCGCGCCCGCCGGCCGCGTCGACCGCCGCCTGCTGCGCGCTCGTCAGGCCCACCGTGCCGTAGATCTTGTCGAGCTGCGACAGCGTGTAGTCGTTGATGCGGAATCCCGGACGGCTCACGATGTCCTTGGCGAAGCCGGACAGCGCCACATAGCCCTCGCGGCTGAAATACCATTCCAGGCCGAGGTCGAGGTTGTTCGCCTTAAACGGCTTGAGGTCCGGGTTCGACACGCTGCCCTGGTTCACGCCCTGGTCGCCGATCGACAACTGGGTCTGGTGCAGGTCGGCCGGATTGGCGCGGGTCATCGACTTCGAGCCGGATACGCGCGCGATCAGGTCGCGCAGGATGTTGTACGACACGGTGAACGACGGGAGGATGTTGTGGTACTTCGTCGTCTCGTACGCCCAGGTCTGCTGGTTCGGATAGCGGCCGCCGTTGCCCAGGCCCTGCGCGGCGTTGCGTGGATCCGCCACGCTCTGCGGCGCGCCGATCGTCTGCTCCGTCTGCGCGTAGCGCACGCCCGCGTTGTAGCGCAACGTATGGTCGAACACGGAGGCCTTGCCGTTCGTCTCGACATAGAACGCCTTCACTTTTTCGCGCAGGTAGCCGCCGTTGGTCGTCGGCACGTCCGTGATGTGGTCGCGGAAGTATTGGTAGTTCGTGTCTTTCGCAAACTTGTCCCAGTCGACCGTGATGAAACCGTGGTCGCTCGCGTGCAGGTACTTCGCCAGGTCGGCATTGGTCACGACGGACCCGAGATACGTCAGCGGGGCCGTCTGGCCCGCCGTCGTGCCCGTGCCATAGCCCGGATACGCGGTCGCGGCGACCGGTCCCGGTTGGAAGCGTCCGTCGCAGGTTCCTTGCAGCGAGGTGTTCGGCGCATAGAACGGATAGCTGACGTTGTTGCCGCAAGTGCGGTTCATCCATGCGTCGGCATTGTTGTAGTCCGTGTAGCGGCGCGTGACGTCGTCGAGCGAGCCTCCGGCCTTGATGGCGAACGCATCGTCGCCCCAGTTGAGGTTCAGGCGCGAGCCCTTGGTCGTGTTGCGGCGCTGGTACAAGTCCGTGCGCAGGCCGGACAAGCCCTGCCCCGCCTGATACCAGCCGAACGCGCTTGGGTCATTGATGTCGATATTGCCCGTCATGACCGGGATCTTGCCGGGGCTCGTATTGCTGTAGTTGACGACGGACGACGGCGACGTCGTCGCCACCAGCACGGTCGGCATGTCGCGATAGAACTCGCTGTCCGTGTAGTTGACGTGGCCGTCGATCGTCAGCTTCTCCGTCGGGCGGAACTCGAAGCCCGGATTGATGCTGCGGAAGTGCGTGTTCTCCTTCATGGGACGGAACTCGAGCGACCAGAACGTGTTGGCCAGCGTCGCGCCCGTGATCGTGCAATAGGCCGAGCAATCGCTGCGGTCGAACTGCATGCCGATGGGGATCGGCGTGTTGGCGCGCATCCCCACGTTCATATCTTCCTGCGTCATCTTGTTGCCCTTCTGGGCGAACAGGGTATCGAGGTAGACGTCCCACTGGTCGTTCGGCTGCCACTGGAAGCTCAGCACCTCGCCGCGGCGGCGGCGCTCGCCGTCGTAGACGAGATAGCGCGGCAGGCGGCCCATCAGGCCGTTGTCGATCTGCTGGAGCGTGGCGCCCGGATTCAGCGCCAGCAGCATGTTGCGGTCGATCGCGGCGCCCGGCTTGAGCAGCGCTTGCGCATAGGCCGGCAGCACGGACAGCGGAATCCCGGACGGCACCGTCGCCGGGCTGTTGAAGTAATCGCCCGGGAGCGAGGCAGGATCGGACGCGTTGCGCTGGTTCGCGTTCAGGCGGACGGTCCTCATGTCGACCGTCTGGAACACGTCCGTGTGGTATTTCGTGTTCCCCCACGCGAAACCGGCCAGCGCGCCGACCTTGCCGAACCGGGTGTTCCACGTGTTGCTGACGAGGCCCGAGCCGGTGTTGCCCCACTTGCCGTCCTTGTCGCGGTAATTGCCGCTCGCCGTGAACGCCGAGCGGAAGCCGGCCTTGTCGAACGGGCGCACGCTGCGCATGTCCACCGTGCCGGCCACGCCGCCTTCGACGATGTCGGCGCGCTGGCTCTTGTACACGGTCGCGCTGCGGAACAGTTCCGACGGCAGGAAGTCCATGTCCACTTCGCGGTTCGCGCTGATGTTGCCGCCCCAACTGCCGGCCGACGCCGACGCCATCGGCGCGCCGTTCAGCAGCACCCGCGTGAACGCCGGCCCCATGCCGCGGATCGAGATGTTCATGCCCTCGCCGTCGATGGACGCGCGCGTCACGGTGACGCCCGGCACGCGCGACAAGGCGTCGGCGATGTTCGGGTCGGGGAATTTACCGATGTCCTCCGAGAACACGGTGTCGGTCAAGCCGTTGTTCTCGCGCTTCTCGTTGGCGGACAACGCCAGCGAGCTGCGGAAGCCGGTGACGGTGACGGTCGGGGCGGCCGTCTGCTGGCCGCTCGCGGCCGGCGTGCTGTCCTGCGACCAGGCGTTCGACACGAGGCCGGCCAGGATCGTCAATGCGTAAATCTCGCGGCAATAGGGTGCCCTGCGCCGTGCGGCGCGAATCCAGTGTTGCTTCATTTGTCTCCTCTCTATTCTTCTCGGGTGGCCTCAAGGCCTTTTTGCTCTTGCGTGTAGAGGTGGGTCGGTGACGCGGTTTGTTTTCCTCGGAAACGCCCCTCCTTTCTCGCTAACACCAAATGTTAAACGCTAACATTTTCCGACCGAGGCGATGTGTGCCGGACGGTCGGCAAATATTTATCCGTGATGGGTGAACTCAGCGCGCCAACCCGAATTATCAAGTAAGACGTCTGACATCTAAGTAACATACTTGAGTCAATACCGCCTAACCAATAATTTTTTTTACACGGTCGATATCGGAATCGATATCTGCCGCGTCCTAGCGCGCCCTGCTATCTCTGGCATTTGCTATCCGCTACTACAAAAACCGTGTTAGCAGTGTTATACGATAACAACACATAGGATGTCCGACATTCCCCCGACTGCATGCCGACCCTTTTTTATGGCGGAATGTGTCGCAATGCCGCTCCGCCAGCAGGGCATGATTGTCAAGACGACGTACGAATGCAAGGCGCTGGGCGGCGCTGTTGCCGGCGCTTGTGGCCAGGCACGGGGAGATGGTCGCTGGACCGGATGAGGAGGATTCGGTGGGCACGGCGTGCCCACCGAATGTAAGGCGTAAGGCGATTACTTGCCCGCGACTTTCACGAGGCTATTCAGGTTTTTCGCCAGGCCGGCATCGCCGCCGCTGGCCGTCAGCTTGCCGGCACCGTCGTTCCAGTGCAGGCGCGTCGTCGTGCCCTTGCCCTTCTCGTAATCGTACGACACGCCGTCGTCGTCATACAGGTCGAAGCTGGCGTCGCGGCCCGGATAGACCTTGACCTGGGCGATACCCTGCTTCGTCGCCGTCGACTGGATGTCCGTGCCGAACGGGACGATCGAGCCGGCCTTCACGAACACGGGGATGCGGTCGATCGGCGCCGCCACCTTGACCCACTGGCCGCCCGCGAGCTTCTCGTCGGTCCAGAAGTTGTACCAGTCGGTGCCCGCCGGCAGGTAGACGTTCTTCTCCGTCTGGCCCTGCTCCGTCACCGGCGCCACGAGGAACGCGGGGCCGAACATGTATTCGGTGCCGATGTTGGCGACGTTCGGATCGTGCGGGAAGTCCATCCACAGGCCGCGCATGAACGGGGCACCGGTGTCGTGCGTGAACTTGGCCTGGCTGTAGATGTACGGGATCAGCTGGTAACGCAGCGTGTCGTAGCGCGCCATGACGGCTTCCGCCTGTTTGCCGAAGGACCAGATGTCGGTGTGCTTGTGCTGGCCGTGCAGGCGCAAGGTCGGCAGGAACGTGCCGTACTCGAACCAGCGCGTCAGCAGTTCGGGATAGTCGCTGTTCTGGCCGACGACGTCGCGCGCGTCGGAAGGATCGAGCAGCGGCGGCCTGGTGCCGTCGCTCGTGCCCGGGATGGCCTGCCAGCCGCCGATGTCGTTGCCCCACAGGGCGATGCCGGACGCCGTCATGTTCAGCCCCGTCGGGACCTGGCGCTGCAGCGCTTCCCACGACGCGTTGACATCCGACGACCAGAACAGCGCGCCGGTGCGCTGCGAGCCGAGGTAGGCGGCGCGCGACAGGATCAGCACGCGCTTGTTCGGCTTCCACGCACGCATATTGTCGGCGAAGCCTTCCACGTGCAGCAGCGGGAACAGGTTGTGGTAACGGTCGCCCGAGCCGATCGAGTAGAAGAAGCCGTCCGGGACCAGGTCCGGCTCGGTTTCGTCCAGCCACGGGTAGTCGAAGCCATGCGCGAGGATGTTGTCGCGCGATTTCTCCCAGAACCACTGGCGTGCCTTGGGATTGGTCGCGTCGATCAGGCCGCCCGTGCGGTCCGAGCGGAACGGCAGGCCGTCGACGGTCTTGCCGTCCTTGTCCTTCAGCAGGTAGCCCTTCGCATCCAGCTCGTTGAAATAGCGGCCCGCCGTTTCATAGCGCGGCCAGATCGAGACGATCGACTGCATGCCCATGTCGTGCAACTGCTTGTTCATGCCGTCCGGGTCCGGGAACTCGGCCGGGTTGATGTCCATCTGCCCCATGCGCGTCCAGTAGAACCAGTCGACGACCATCACGTCGAGCGGGTATTTTTTCTGGCGATAGGTGTTCGCGATGCGCAGCACTTCCTGCTGGCTGTCGTAGCGCGCCTTCGACTGGATCAGGCCGAACGCGGCCTTCGGCGGGATCGGCGTCTTGCCGGTCAGGCGCGCATAGCCCGAGTAGATCTCGTCGGCCGTCTTGCCCGTGATGACGAAGAACGATACGCGCTCGCCCACGTTCGACTGGAAGGTCGTGCGGCCATGGATGCCAGCCGAAAAGCGCGTGGCCGACGGGTTGTCCCAGACGATGCCATAGCCCTTCGAGGACACCATGAACGGCACACACACGGTCTCGCCGGTCGGCGCGTCATACCAGTGCTTGCAGTCGAGCGTGCGGCCGCGCAGGTCCAGCGCGCCCGTGGAGTCCTGGTTCTGGCCCATGCCGTAGTAATGCTCGTCGCGGCCGGCGGCGAAGGTGGCGCCGACCTGGTACGTCTTCTCGCCGGCCACCAGCTGCGGCGACATCTCCCAGCCCTGCATGTCGAGGATCGGCTCGCCCTGCGCGTTCTTGATCTGCAGGCCGACCGGCGCCAGCGATGGGGCGAAGTACTTCTCCGGCTGGCTCGGCGTGCGCGCCGGCGGCGCCGCGTTCACGTGCAGGGTCATGCCGTTCGACGTGAACGTGTCGCCGTCGCTGCCCGCCGTGTGGCGGAACGCGGCGTTGTCGGCGTGCTTGGCGAGGATGCCGTAGCCCGGCCCCTTGAGGACCTCGTCCTTGTCCACGGCGATCGTCACGTGGACGACGTTCGGGCCGTAGGCTTCCACCGTCACCCAGGCGCCGTTGCGGTCCAGGGTCGTCAGTGGAGCGGCGAAGGCCGCGGGTACGAAGGCAAGTGCAGATGTTAGCGCAATCAGTGTGCGGTGCAGGGTAAGTCTCATCCAGTCCTCTATCGCAGGGGGTGAATCGGGCGACGCGGATCGCGAAGGCGGCAATGGCCAGGGAGACTGTCGTTACGGGGCGTATTGCCCGCGGCCGCGCATGGCGGACAGGTGGGATCGTCTCCGCGGCACGGTTGGCGGCCGATGGCGGCGGCGTGCGCATTATTGTGAAGCGATATTGTCGCTGTTAGCGATCACATGCGCAATCGCTAAAACCGCCGAACCGGTCAAAATAATCCGTTGCTGCACGCTACCATCCCGGCATCCACCAAAAAATCCGCCGGGCTGCAAAAACAAAATGCAGGTCGGAGCGCTCGTGGGCGAACATCCGGGGTCGGAGCCCTTTTTTGTGCACGAACTCCGGGGTAACTTCTACCGTTGTCGATACCGGCCACGCGGGCACCCACCCGCTGTTATCGCACCTCGGGACGTTCATCCAAAACGGGCTGTGACCCCGCATTTGCTGACCCCGAATTTGGGCCAGCACGGAAAAAGGGCCGTCCCGAGGGACGGCCCGCTCGACGGTGCGGCGCGCGCGGCGGCGCCTCGTCAGCACATCATCAGAACTTGTAGCGCGCGCCCAGCATGTAGCGCGGGCCGCCCGTCGTGACCTGCAGCACCTGCTGGTCGGTACGGCCGTGCGTGCGCTGGGTCGAGTCGGTCAGGTTGATCGCCTCGAGCGACACGGACAGGTTCTTGTTGACGTTGTAGCCGATCGACAGGTCGGTCTGGCCGTACGGCTCGACGTAGCGCGGATTCGGCTTGCCGTTGTCGGCCACGCTGGCGAGGAACTGGCCGCGCCAGTTGTACGCCAGGCGGATCGACCATTTCTGGTCTTCGTAGATACCGACCAGGTTGGCGGAGTTCGACAGGCCGACCAGCGCGAACTGGTTACCCAGCCCCATGTTGTCGTACGTGAGGCTCGACTTGACGTACGTGTAGTTGGCCTGGAAGCCGAGGCCGTTGCTGAACATGTGCTGCCAGTTGACCTCCGCGCCCTTCAGCGAGGCCTTGTCCTGGTTGATGAACGTCGTCACCTGGTACGGCAGCGCCGGGTCGCCGGCGATGCCGCTGATGGTGCCCGTCAGGTTGCCCGCCGCGTTGGTGCCCGTCGCCGTCACGCCGGGCTGGCCGGCGAAGTGCGACAGGATGTAGTTCCGCATGCAGTTCGTGTCGGTCGCCACGCAGCCGGACGCGATCGCCGCATTCCAGTACTTGCCGCCCACCGGGGTCGTCGCGGTCGTCGACGGCTCGTTCACGACGGTCTGGCCGGCGTAGTCGGACAGGTCCTTGTAGAACAGGCCCAGCGAGACCATGCTCTGCTTCGTGTAGTACCACTCGGCCGACAGGTCCAGGTTCTTCGACTTGACCGGCGACAGGCCCGGATTGCCGCGGTTCGCCGTCGTGCCGGTCACGCCCGCCGTGGCGCTGTACGTGGTGCCACCCTCGATCTGGTCGTAACGCGGACGGCCGATCGACACGCCGTAGCTGGCGCGCACCTTCAGGTCCGGACGCACGTCCATGTCCCAGTCGACCGTTGGCAGGAAGTTGCTGTAGCTGCCGGTCTGCGTCTGGAAGGTCTGCGCGCCGAACACGATCGGCAGTTCGTTCTGCGAGATCCAGTTCACCTGCGTCGGCTGCTTCAACAGGCCGGTCGACGCGACGTCGGTCTTCTCGTAGCGGAAGCCCACGCCGGTGTGCATCGGCAGCGCCGTGTCCCAGTCCGTGTTGAACTGCGCATACAGCGCGCGGGTCTTCTCGATCGTCGTGCGGTTGAAGCTCGGGTTGTCCAGGCTCGGGGTGTAGCCGGCCGCATCGCCCGTGACCTTGATCGCGTTGTCGCGCACGGCGGCGAAGTCGAACAGGTTGAAGCGGTTGTACAGGCGCGGATCGCTCGAGCCACCGAGCTTGCTGAAGTACTTGCTGATGGTGTCGGCGAACCACAGGTTCTGGTTGTAGTCGGTGCCCGGGTTCTTCGACGTGCCGCCCCACGAGTCGCGCTGCACCTGCTGGAACACCGAGTGGTTGTTGACCTTCGAGTGCGACAGGCCGAAGTTCAGGTTCGACGCCTCGAACATCTTCAGGCTGCCGCCGGCCTGGATCTGGTCGATCTTCATCTTGTTCAGGCCATCCTGGAACCACGAGCCGGACACCTGGTTCGGCGCGGCCGTGTAGTTGGCGCCGCCCGGGATGACGAGAATCGGCATCTCCTGGGTGAAATCGACGCCGGTGGTGCCGCGCGAGAAGCTGACGGTCGCCAGGTCGTTGTTCGAGCCGAACGGACTGTCCTTGCCCGACTTGGCCACCGAGTGGTGCATGTCGAGCGACAGGCGCAGGGCCGGCGAGACGCGCCACTGGGTGTTGAAGCCGATCGAGTCCAGGGTCGACTTGGTGGCGAAGTCGCCGCCGTTCATCGCCATGTCCTGGTTCGTCACCTGCTCTTCATAGTACAGCGGCGACGCGATGGGGCCGTTGGTCCAGCTGCTCGTCTGGGCGTTCAGCGGGTGGTTGAACCAGACCGACAGTTCGTGGTACTTGGTCTGGATCTTGTTCTGCGCGTACGTGTAGTCCAGCGTGGTCGTGATCTCCTTCACGGGGCGGAATTGGAACGTCAGCTGACCGTTGGTCCGCTGGCGCTGCGAGCCGCGCACGAAGTACGACAGGTTCTGCGGCGTCAGGTAGATGTCGCTGGGCTTGGGGGGATTCGTCACGCCGGCACCCGACACGGGGATCGGGCCCGGATCCTGGCTGACGGTGTTGCCATGGAACGGTCCGAGCCAGCCGTTGGTGACCGCTGCCTGGTTCACGCCCAGATTGCGCTCCTGGTAGCTGCCCGTGACGGCGAAGCCGAACATGCCGTCGTTCCAGGTGGTGCTGTACAGGCCCGAGACTTCCGGCGTGACCTTCTTGGCCGCGTCGATGGCCGGCAGGTTGTTGTTGGACTTGTCGTATACGCCCTTCACGCCGAAGGTGGCGCGATTGCCCATGTCCAGCGGACGGCCCGTCATGATGTTCAGCGTGGCGCCGATGCCGCCCGGCGGTGTGTCGGCGCGGGCGCTCTTGTACACCTGGATCTGCGACACGGCTTCGGACGCCAGGTTGCTGAAATCGAACGCGCGGCCGGCCTGGTCGCCCAGGTTCGCGGTCGGCATCTGGCGGCCGTTCAGCAGCACCATGTTCAGGTCCGGACCGACGCCGCGCACGGTGACGTTGGCGCCTTCGCCGCGGTTGCGGTCGATCGACACGCCGGAGATGCGCTGGACCGCTTCGGCCAGGTTCGTATCGGGGAATTTGCCGATGTCGTCGGCCACGATGCCGTCGACGATACCATCGGAGTTACGCTTCAGGTTCAGCGTGGATTGCATACTGGCGCGGATACCGGTCACGACGACGGTATTCGTCGCGACGCCTTGCACCGGCGTGGTGACAGCCGCATCGCCGGGCGATGCGATGCCATTGGATGCACCATTGCTGCCGTCCTGTGCGAAGGCCGGCGCAACCAGGGCGGCGCATGCGCTCGCGACTGCGAGGCTGATCAGGCGATGCCTGGTGTTCAGGTGATGGGAAAAAACCCTTTTGGTGTGCAGCACTGTGTCTCCTCTCGTCTCTCGAAAAAAACGCCGCGCCGGACGGCGGCGGCGTGCGTGGTGGTGGTACGACTCCTGGCGCTTGTCCGTGTCGCGGCGGCCGTCGGCGCCGTCACAATGTTGACTCTATGGTCATTGATAGCGGACATCATTTGCTTAAGATTATGAAGATTTCACACATTGGTCAATTGGTCGAACGAACTGTCCGCACCGAAAAAGACGGTTTTGCACTGAAATAATGCGTGAGATTCTTTCCCGATTTCACGTTACGTAACGTACGTACGAACGTGAACATGATTTGCGTAAGAAATCGATTTCATAAATAAATCAATCACTTCGTTCCAACCCGTCGCGGCGCCCCGGCGGCTATACTTCCCACCTCGCGACAGATGGGGCCTCGTAAATATGCGCGGCGCATGACGTACAAATTTTTTCGATCTGTTGCATAATCATCACAACCCATTGATTTTTCCCGCCCATGCCCGTTACCGGTGACCAGCAACTCCTCAAGCAACTGAACCGTATGGCGCTGGTACGCCAGGTGAGCACCCAGCCCGGGTTGTCGCGCGCCGCGCTGGCCGACGTGCTGGGCCTGACCAAATCCACGATCAGCCTGCTCGTCCGCGAACTGGTCGACGAAGGCTGGCTCACGGAAAGCGAACTGCTCGTGACGGGCGAAGTGGGCCGCCGCGCCACGCCGCTGCACCTGGACCCGTCGCGCCTGGCCCTGCTCGGCGCGGACCTGGGCGTGGACGAGGCGCGCGTGGTCGCGACGAACCTGCTGGGCGAAGTGCTCGACACGCGCATCCTGACATATGAAGACCCCACCGATCCCGAGTCGAGCATCCGCCTCGTGATGCTGGCGCTCGTGAAGCTGGCGAAACGGCTGGCGCGGCCGGCGGGACACGGCACGGCACGGCGCGTGCTCGGCGTGGGCATCGGCCTGCACGGCGCGGTGGACGAAGCCCGCGGCCTGCTGCACAACGCCCCCCACCTCGGCTGGCGCGACGTCGACGTGGCCGGCATCGTACGCACGCACGTCGCGGGCTCGCAGCTGGACGGGATTCCGCTGTACATGCAGAACGAGGCGAACGTGGCGGCGCTGGGCGAGTTCGAATTCGCCGACCAGTCGGGCACCGACCCGCTGATCTACCTGTCGATCGGGTATGGCGTGGGCGCCGGCGTCATCGTCAACGACCGCCTGCTCACGGGCCTGTCCGGCTTTGCCGGCGAAGTGGGCCACGCGATCCTGCAGGCGGGCGGACCGCTGTGCCAGTGCGGCCGCCGCGGCTGCGCCGACGCGCTGATCGGCCTCGGTTCGCTGCTGGGCCGCGAGCGCCCCAGCCACCCGGCCCTCGAACGCCTGTTCCGCCGCGTGGCCGAAGGCGACGCCGTCACGTGCGCCGCCGTCGACGCGGCCGGCCGCCAGTTGGGCATCCTGCTGAACAACCTGTGGGCCGGCTTCGACCCGATGGCGATCGTGATCGGCGGCGCCGCGCTCGAGCTGGGCGACACGTTCATCGAACCGGCGCGGCACGTGCTGGCCGCATATGCGCACGCGGCCATGCTGCCGCCGCCCGTCATCCGCACGTCGCACTTCGGCGCGCAGGCCGTGGCCGTGGGCGCCGCCGCGCTGGCACGCTACCGCGTCACGCGCCCGCTCGACGTGCAGAGCCTCGCACGCAGCGCGGCCCGCGGACCGGGCCCCCGTCAGGCCGGTGCCGCGCTCCCCATCTGAATTCGCTTCACGACAAGGACCTCAATGACCGCTGACACGATCAACGTTGGACTCATCGGCTACGGCTTCGCCGGCCAGGTCTTCCACGCGCCCCTGCTGCGCACGACGCCGGGCTTGCGCATCGCCGCCGTCGCCAGCCGCAATCCCGACAAGGTGCGCGCCGACCTCGGGGACGTCACGGTCCATGCCGAACCGGCCGCCCTCCTCGCGGATCGGAACGTCCGCCTCGTCGTGCTGGCCAGCCCGAACGCGACCCATTTCCCGCTCGCGCGCGCCGCGCTCGAAGCGGGCAAGCACGTCGTCATCGACAAGCCGTTCGCGGATGATGCGATCCAGGCCGCGCAACTGGTGGGCCTGGCGGAAGACAAGGAACTCCTGCTGAGCGTGTACCACAACCGCCGCTGGGACAGCACGACGCGCACGGCGCTGCGCCTGCTGGCCGACGGCACGCTGGGTCCGATCCGCCACGCGGCCATGCACTTCGACCGTTTCCGCCCGCAGCC
This sequence comes from Massilia putida, assembly GCF_001941825.1. Lineage (NCBI taxonomy): Bacteria > Pseudomonadati > Pseudomonadota > Betaproteobacteria > Burkholderiales > Oxalobacteraceae > Massilia > Massilia putida. Next base: position 6,613,816 of record NZ_CP019038.1, on the reverse strand, counting down.
GCAGGCGCGCTGGAAGGAAGAGGCGGAGGCAGGCGGCGGCATCTGGATGGACTTGGGTCCGCACCTGCTCGACGAAGCCCTGCTGTACTTCGGCGAGCCGCTTGCGATCGAAGCCGACCTGCCGACCTTGCGTCCGGGCAGCCGCTGCGAAGACCAGTTCCAGGCGCGCCTGCGCTATGCGGACGGACTGCGCGTGGACCTCGGCGCCAGCATGGTGGCCGCCGTCGCGCGCCCGCGCGTGGCGCTGCACGGCCTCTTGGGCAGCTGGGTCAAGCAAAGCCTCGACCCGCAGGAAGCGGACCTGATCGCGGGCCGCATGCCGGACGGCGACGCGGCCGGATGGGGTGTCGACGCCGAGACCGGGACGTTGGCTGTCCTGCGCGACGGTAAGGTGGCGGCGTCCGCCCTGCCGACCGAGAACGGCGCGTATCCGTCGTATTACGTGGGCATCCGCGATGCGCTCACCGGCGAGGGCGCCAACCCCGTGCCGGCGCGCCAGGCACTGACCGTCATGCGTCTGCTGGACGCCGGCCGACGCAGCGCGGCCGAGCGCCGCGAAGTGCTGCTGTCCGAAGTCGCAGCCTGACCCAGGGCAGGTCAGCCCTGCCCCGACTCCAGATTCGCGCGCACCCGCTCCAGCAGGTCGAGCAGGGTCGCGCGGTCTTCTTCCGCGATGCCCGCCAGCGCCGCCTCGGCCAGCGCGCCGTCGTGGCGGTGCAGTGCCGCGAACATCTCCTTGCCCGCGCCGGATAACGTCAGCCGTGTGCTGCGCTTGTCCGTCTCGTCCGCCGTGGCCTCGAGCAGGCCGCGGTCGCGCAGGCCGCGCACGAGGCGCGCCAGCTGGGCCTTGTCCCGTCCCGAATGCGCGGCGAGGTCGCTCTGCGTCGCGCCCGGACGGCGCGCGAAAAAGCCCAGCACCTTGATCTCCATGTGCGCCAGGTCGTGCGGCCCGGCGCGCAGGCCGCGCTGCTGCGCCGACCGGTACAGATGCATGATCGCGTGGACGCGCTCCAGCACCTCCAGCGCGGGCGACGGGGGATTTTGGTTGACGTTATCAACTATGTTTCGCATAATAAGGGACATTATCAACTAATTTTCGGAGCAACGATGCCGCAAGCAGATCACCAGGACACGTTGGTACGCCGCGTGCGCCATGAACTCAAGCTGCGCGACCTGACCGTCGCGCGCATCGAACCGCTGGGCCCCGGCTTCGTCGCCATCACATTCACGGGCGAGACGCTGGCCGATTTCACGTCGCTGTCGTTCGACGACCACGTCAAGTTCATCGTGGCGGACGACGACGGCGCACAGGTGAGGCGCGACTATACCCCACGGCGCTTCAACCGCGAAGCCCGCGAGCTCGTGATCGAGTTCGCGCTGCACGGCGACGGCAAGGCCTCAAACTGGGCACGTCGCGCCGTCGTCGGGCAGCAGGCTGCCGTCGCCGGGCCGCGCGGGTCGATGATCCTGCCGATGGAACTGGACTGGCACTTGCTGGCGGGGGACGCGACCGCCCTGCCCGCCATCGCGCGCCGGCTGGAAGAGCTGCCGGCCGGCAGCCGCGCGATCGTACTCGCGCATGCGCAGGCCGAGGACCGGCGCGCGTTCGCGGGCGCCGACGTGCGCTGGTTCGATACGCAGGATGCGCTGGTCGACGCGTTACAGGCGCTCACGGTGCCGGAAGGGCGCGGGTTCGCGTGGGGTGGCGGCGAAGCGTCGTTGATGGCGCGGGTGCGCCAGGTGCTGAACGGGAAAGGCGTGCCGCGCGAGGCGACGCGGGTGTCGGCGTACTGGAAGCGGGGTGTGGCGGAACACCACGAGAAACTGGAGTGACCTATGCGGTTGGTGGGCTCGGGGAGCCCACCCTACGCTATCGTGGCCGTAGGGTGGGCATTTGAGGCCGGGGCCTCAAATGCCCACCATGCATCACGCGACCCGCTTACGCCTGCGCGCCACGATCAACCCGGCCAGCGACGTCCCCATCAACGCCAGCGACCCCGGCTCCGGCACCGTGAACTCGTCCATCGTCCACGCCGTCGGCGCGCTGTTGTAGATGACGAGCGTGTCGATGCCGGCCCAGTCCAGCTGGATCCAGCGGGGCGCCGTCGTGTCCAGCGTGTAGGCGGCGGTCGAGGCCAGCAACTGCCCGTTGCGCCAGCCTTCGAACGAGATCTCTTGCTCGACCAGTCCGGCCGTGAAGTAGGCGCCCGTGTATTCGAACGCATTGCCGTCGGCCTTCGAGACCGTCGCCGTGCCGCCGTACCAGTTGAACGCCGTGTTCATGGGCGACACGGCGCCCGCCTCGAAGCCGGTGCCCGGGTAGGCGTCGGCGCGGATGGTCCCCATATTGTCCCAGTTGAAGCCCGCGTAGCCGGCATCGATGAACTGCGTCTCGTCGCCGGACAGGTCGTCGAAATGGATGACGCTTGCGTTGGCAAGCAGGCAGGCGGAAAGCGCCAGCAGGCCGAGGATCGTCTTTTTCATGGTGCCTCCTTTCAGTGAGCCAGGCCGGCGACTTCGGCGTCGCTCAGGGCCGCGTTATAGATGCGCAGCTCGTCCATCGAGCCCTTGTACGGCGTATCCCAGTAATTCACGCCGAGGGCGAAGGTGCCCGTCGTCGTCGTGAACACGTTCGGGAAGCCCGTGCCGGAGAAGCGCTTCACGCCGTTCACGTACACGTTGACGGTGCCGTTGTTGACGCTGAACGCCACGTGCGACCACTGGTTCACCGGGATGTTCATCCCCAGGCCCGCGTCGTACCAGGCGGAGCCCGACCACAACATCGTCGCGCCGTTGACGAAGCCGTGGCCCATCGGCAGGAAGCTGATCCAGGAATCCGTCGTGCGCGCGCCGAAGAACGTGGGCGTGAACGCCGTCAATTGCGCCGGCTTCAGCCACATCGACACCGTGTACGTGTTCGACGAGATCAGGCCGTTCGGCAGGCGGATGCCCGTCGCGCCGTTGAACACGGCCGCGTTGCCGCGCACGCCGGCTTCATACGACAGGCTGCCGCCCGCCACGTCGATCTTGTTGCCGATGACGGAACCGGGCGCGAACGCGCCGTTGGAATCGAGCAGGTTGCCGTCGAACGCGTAATACGCCACGAGGCCGCCCAGCTTGCGCACGGTGACGGTGAAGGCCTTCGTCAGCGTGGCCGTGCCTTTCGTGATCCTCGCCGTCAGGGTGACGTTGATCGAGCCGCTCGCCGGCGTCGTCACGACGCCAGTGTTGCTGACGACGGCCGGATTCGACGACGTCCAGCTGATGACGGCGTTGCGCGCGGCCGTCGTCGGCAAGGCGAGGTTGCCCGTGACGGCCGTCGTGGCGCCCAGGCTCAGCTCATTGTAGATGGCGGTCGCCACCTGCATGTCCGTGCGCGGGATCAGGCGGCTGCCGAAGATGGCGATGCCTTCGCGCGACGATGCGGTGAACGTCGTCACGTACGACTTCGACGTCTCATCCCACTCGGTTAGCAGCACACCCTTGTACGTCGAAGCGCCTGGCAGGTTGATCTCGACCTGGTTGCCGGCCGTCCTGCGCCACGTGCCCGTCACGGCGCCGGTGATGCTGCCGTTGGCGTTCAGCGTGATCAGCTGCGACTTCTTGATCGTGGCCGTGATGTCCTTGCCGTGGTTGACGTACAGGTAGTCGCCGAAGACGAATTCGGGGCGCAGGAATGCCGGCTGCGTCTCGTTCGCGTAGCGGTACGGCGCCACGACGGGCCAGCCGTCCGCGTTCATGTACATCTGGTGCACGCGCACCTCGTGCTGCTCGCCGCGTTCCGGGAAGCGCGTGTGGAAGATCAGGAAGTGCTTGCCGGTCGCCGGGTCGTACCACGCCGAGTTGTGGCCCGGCGAGACATAGCCCATGCCGATGCCGGTGCCGGCCTCGCCCAGCTTGCGCTCGAACAGGAAGTTACCCATCAGCTTGACGCCGTACGGCGCGATCGACGCGTCGTCGAACAGCGGCTTCGTCGGATCGGCCTTCACGTTCGCCATGTTGTTGCCCTGGGCGTCGTAGTACGGACCGTCCGGGTTCGTCGAGCGCGAGATCCGCATGTTGTAGCCGCCGTTCGCATCGAGGCCGCCGAACGACGTGAACATGTAGTAGTACGACGTGGCCGGGCTGTACATCACGTAAGCCCCTTCGATGCGCGCGTGGTTGCCGCCCGTGAGGCGCTTGCCGTAGCCCTGGTTCGGGTAAGGCAGGCCGGTGGACGGGTCCATCTGCATGATGAAGATGCCGCCCGAATACGAACCGTAGATCATCCACAGCTTGCCCGCGTTGTCGAAGAAGACATTCGGGTCGACCGTGTTCGGATGCTTCAGCGCGTCGTAGACGGTGCCGTCATAGCTCGCCTGCCCCCACATGCCGGACTTGAGGATGATGCCCTTGTTGACGTACGGGCCTTCCGGGTTGTTCGCCACGGCGATGCCCAGCGCGGATCGGGGCGCGTTGCCCTGGCACGCGTCGTAGTACATATAGTATTTGCCGTCCGCGAGCTGGCGCACGTCGGGCGCCCACAAGGTCGTGGCGTTCGCCCACGCGAACGTCTCCGCCAGTTCCGTATAGACGTTCTTCGAACCGTTCAGGAACAGCGGATTGGTGGCGCTGACGCTGTCGGTCAGCTGCGTCCACTTCATGAGGTCTTTCGACTTGGCCGACGCCAGGTGCGAGCCGAACACATAGAACGTGTCGCCGACCTTGATCACGGAAGGATCATGCACGGATGCGTTCTGGAAGGTAGGCAAGGTCGCGCCGGCCTGGGCACCGGCATTGGCGGCGATGAAGCAGGAAGCGAATACCGCCCCCAATCCCGCCAGGGATATCAGGTTTTTCACTGTAGTCTCCGTCGTTTATATGTTTTGGGCGATACGGAGATGCTGCGAAGCTGCGTTCCGACAGCTCTCTCGTCCATATCTGGTGCGGAGAATGCGGCATTTTCGAAGGCTTTGCAACAGGGCGCAAAGCTCGCCTAAGTCACTGATTCGACAGGAAAATTTACAGATTTCATTACGGAAATAGGTGCGATTCCAAAAACTTTGATTTCGACTCCCAAATAAAAAATATGGATATCGATAAGGGAATCCGCGATAACTTTTTTAAAAATGAAACCGATTAACAAGGAAAAAAAGATATCGCAGATTTTTTTGCATGTTACAAAAAATATTTTAAAAAGAATGCTTGATGCCGGTGATGATGCCGTTCTGCGCCATGCCCGCGCCGACCGCCCCGCCGGCGGACAGCGCAACCGCCGCCGTGCCGCCGTTCGACACATGGCCGATGGCGACATACGTCGACGTGCGCCTGGACAGGTCGTAGACCGCGCGCAGCATCGCCAAGGTGCTGTCGTTGCCGCTGTTCTTGTAGTCCAGGCGCCCGGCCAGGCCGTCGATCGTGACGACCGGCGTCAGCTTGTAGGCGCCGTCGACGTAATACAGATTGCTGCGCGGCGCGGCCGTCGAGCCTTCGTTGTCGCGCACGACCGTGCCGGCGGCAAGGCGCCAGCCGTCGAACTTCGTGTACGCGGCCAGGTGGATGCGCCTGTCCGTCAGGTTGCTCTTCGCGAGGCCCGCCGCCGCGCCCGCGCCGCCGTTCTTGCGGTCGTAGGCGCTCGTGACGCCCCACGCCGGCGTGTCGTAGCGCAGCATCGCGGACCACTCGCGGCAGGCCTGCGCATCGGCCGCCGCCTCGCCCGGGCAGTTCGTGCCGCCCGGACCGCCGGCGTTCGACACGTCGCGCCCCAGACTGTACGTGGCGCCCACCGTCACCGCGCCGAACGTGCCTTTATAGGCGACCGAATTGTCGGTGCGGCCGTTCGGGATGCCCGCGTCGAGCGAGCCGAGGCCGTACTGCGCCGGACCGATGATCTCCACTTCCGGCATCGAGTTGTACAGCATGTTGTAGTTGCGGCCCAGCGTCACCTGGCCCCAGCTGCCGGCGACGCCCACCCATGCCTGGCGGCCGAACAGGCGGTTGCCCTGGCCCGTCGTGCCGGTGTCCGTGTAGATGCCCGTCTCCAGCGTGAAGATCGCCTTCAGGCCGTTGCCCAGGTCTTCCGTGCCGCGGAAACCGATCCGCGACGGGAACATGCCGCCGCCCAGGCTCGGCATCCACGTGCGGCCGTGGCCCGCCGCGTCGGCGTTGGTGTTGTAGTCGACCGCGGTATCGAGCAGGCCGTACATCGTGACGTTGGCCTGCGCGTGGGCGGCGCCGCATGCGACGATGGCTGCTGCGGCGGCGATGATCTTCTTCATAGTATCTCCTCGGTTTTGGTGGATGAATGTTGTCGGCGGCGGAGTCGGGGCGAGCGCCGTCGCGGCGGGACGCACGGGGCGTCCGCCGGTTGCCGTTACGGGGTCGCGCGCGCCCGGGCGGGGGCGCGGGTCAGGTCAGGGCTTGCAGTCCTTGTTCCAGTCGACCGCATCCGCCGCGCCCTTGCCGGCCACCGAGTACAGCGCCTTGGTGTTGCGGGTCTTCTGGAAGTCTTCCAGCGACTGGCCGCGCATGGCGGCATAGATGTGCAGGTTCGACACGCCGACGACCGCGCCCAGCTTCTCCAGCAGGAAGAAGATCACGCCGTACCGGATCAGCGAGCGCCAGTCGCGCCGCGCGATCATGTCGCGTTCCTCCTGGGTGAGGCCGGCCTCCTCGTAGGTGGCCTCCGGGTTGGCCGCAAAGCGCTGGCGGAACGCCGGGTCGATCAGCTGGTGCAGGTAGCGGTTGATGCGGTAGTGTTCCACGCTGCGCTGCAGGGTGAACGGATACGTGCCCTCCAGTTCTTCCGCGCCCTTGGTCTGGTGCGCGATGTGCCGGCGATGCAGCTCGTTGGCACGGGCGTTCAGCGCCGGATCGACGGCGACGGCGCTTTCGTACAGCGCGACGGCGATGCCCGTCATCGACGGCAGGTAATACTCGCGGTGCAGGCAGTCGAGTTTTGCCGGCATCGCGCCGCGCATCACCATCCACATGACGATTTCCGCGCTCTCCCAGCCGCCCAGGCGGGCGAAGTCGGCCTGCGTCATGTTCAGCAGGACCTCGGGATCCTTTTCGAACAGGTCGAGGAATTCCTGGTCCCACTTTGTATTGTTGAAGCCGCAGCGCTCGCCGTGCACCTGGTGCGACAGGCCGCCCGTCGCGACGATCACGACGTTCAGGTCTTCCGGATAGCTCTCGATGGCGCGGCGCAGCGCCTGGCCCAGCTTGAAGCAGCGCCGGCTCGATGGCACGGGGAACTGCAGCACGCCGCACTGCAGCGGAACGATGGCGCCCGGCCAGCTGCCTGCCGCATGCGGCCACATGATGGAGAGCGGCGAGAAGCAGCCATGGTCGAGCGGCTTATCCTGGAAGAAGGACATATCGAACTCGTCGGCCACGAGCGATTCGCCGAGGTGGCGGGCCAGTCCCGCGTGGCCGGCGACCGGCGGCAGGTCGCGCGCGCCGCCGCCTTCGTCCGCCACCTTCCACGTGTCGCCGATGCCGAGCGCGAACGCGGAATAATGGTCGAAGAAGAAGGACGTCACGTGATCGTTGTAGATCATCAGCAGGACGTCGGGCTTCTTTTCGTCGAGCCACTGCTTCACGGGCTCGAAGGCCTTGAAGATCGGCGCCCAGACGGCGTCGTGCTGCTTGTTGGCGTCCAGGGCGAAGCCGATGGTCGGGGTATGGGAAGACGCGATCGCGCCGATGATCTTGGCCATGATGGTTCCTGATTGAATACGGGATGACGGGTGTTGCCTCAAGCGGTTGCCGGCACGGCACGCGCCGTGAACCGGGTGAAGACGATGGACAGCGCCGCGAGCGCGGCCGGGATGGCGAGGATCGCGATCACCGCCGAAAAGCCCCAGCCCAGCGACAGCAGCACGCCGCCCGCGGCCGAGCCGAAGATGCTGCCGAAGCGGCCGATGCCTTGCATCCAGCTGACGCCCGTGGCGCGCACCGCGGTCGGATAGCATTGCGGCGCGAACGCGTTCAGGCCGGTCTGCGCCCCGCTCATGCAGAAGCCCGCCAGCAGTACCAGGGTACCGAACGCCGCGGACTGCACGTCGCTCGATGCGACCACGAGGATGAGGGCGGCGCCGGCGACATAGGTCGACGCGATGACCTTGTTCGGGGTCCAGCGGTCCATCAGCCAGCCGACGACCAGGGCGCCGAGCGTGCCGCCGAGCTGGAACATCGCCGTGATGTTGGCGGCGCGCTCGATCGGCAGGCCGGCTTCCTTGATCAGCGTCGGCAGCCAGCCCGACAGCAGGTAGATGACCAGCAGGCCCATGAAGTAAGTGGCCCACAGCGACAGCGTGATGCCGCGGAAAGCGGGTGCCAGCAGCGCGCCCACTTTCGCCTTGCCTTCGACCTTCTGCTCGCTGATCGTGAAGACGGCGTCCAGCGCGACGTCGCCGCCGACCACGCGCTTCAACGTGGCCGCGATGCGCGGCGCCGCGTAGTTGTTCACCACGAGGAAGCGCACGGATTCCGGTACGAGGAAAAGGTAGAACGGCAGGCAGGCCAGCGGAATGGCCCCGCCCACGATCAGCACCATGCGCCAGCCATAGTGCGGCAGGATCGCGGCCGCGCCGAAGCCGACCAGCGCCGACCCCAGATTGAAGCCCGTGAACATGATGGCCAGCAGCGTGCCGCGGCGCGCTTCCGGCACGTATTCCGACAGCAGCGTCGTCGTGTTGGGCATAGCGGCGCCCAGGCCAAGGCCGGTCAGGAAGCGCAGCGCGGACAGGGAAACGACGTCGCCGGCCTGCGAGGCCAGCACGCTGAACACGCCGAACCAGGCGACGGCCACCATCAGCAGGCGCTTGCGGCCGTAGCGGTCGGACAGCGGGCCGATCATCAACGCACCGATGGCGAGGCCGATCGGCGCGGCGCTCATCACGACGCCGAACGCCGCCTTGGAAATGCCCCACTCCCTGGTGATCGCGGGGGCGAGGAAGCCCATGATGGCGACGTCGATGCCGTCGGTGGTGATGATGAGGAAGCAAAGCAAAAGCAAGAGCCACTGGTAGCCGGACATCGTGCGGCCGTTGATGTGCGCCGCACATCGAGCGTGTGTGCCGTAATCATTAAGTCTCCTGTCAAATACAGCGGGAGCGTCGAAAAACCTGCCGCGCGTTGCACTGTCGACCGGACCGCGCACGCTGCGGTGCTCGCCGTACTTTTCGTACAACTGCGCTTCTCGGACGACCTTGCGGCCGCGCGCGACGGTTTTTCGAGGTTCCCTTCGGTGATGGGCTGCGTTGCCGTCTTCTGGGAGCGGCGGCATAGCATGGGCCGGGACCGGAATATCCGGTTCCTAGGCGATGCAGTGTACGTTTTGCCCTGTTCCGATGTATTGCTTTCGACTACCCCGGCGTTGCATTCTGCTTATCGGCGTATTCAGCCCCAGGCCGCGCCCAGCGCTTGGATTTCCTCGATCAGGGCGCGCGCGCCCGGCGACAGGTGGGCCTTGCTGCGGGTCGTCACGCCGATGTCGCGTTCCATGCCCGCCAGCGCGAACGGCAGTTCGACGAGCTGGCCGGTGCGGATCTCGTGGTGCAGCTGCCGCGCCGACAGCGCCGTCAGCATGTCGCTGGCCAGCAGCAGGCCGCGCACCAGCGCGAGGTCGCCCGTCTCGACGGCCGGCACGGGCGGCGTGGCATCCCGGCGCGCGAAGAACTGGTCGAAGTGTTCGCGCAGCGGTGCGCCGGCGCGCGACATGACCCAGGGATACGCATGCAGGTCGTCCATGGCGATGGTCGTCCGCGCCGCCAGCGGGTGGTCGCGGCGCGCGATCAGCGCCACCTTGTCGACCAGCAGCGGCTGCGAGTGAAACGCGTCGCCCGCCGACGTGCGCAGCGCCCCGACGACGAAATCGATCCGGCCGCTGAGCAGCCCCGCCATCAGTTCACCGTACGGACTTTCCAGCGAGCGCACGCGCAGGCGCGGATGTTTTGCAAGCGCCTGCGCGATCGCCTGCGGCAGCAGCTGCGAGCGCGCGAGCGGCAGCGCGCCGACCGTCACCACGCCCTCCACCACGCCGTTCAGCGCCGCGATATCCGCCGGGATGTGGCGCAGCTCGGCCAGCACCCGCTCGAAGCGTTCGATCCACCGCCGTCCCGCATCCGTCGGCACCATTCCGTGCGCCGTGCGCAGGAACAGCGGCTGGCCCAGCGCGTCTTCCAGCCGCGCGACGGCCTGGCTGACGGCCGACTGCGACGTCCCCATCGTACGCGCCACGCCCGGCATGTAGTGGACCTCGGCGAGCAGCGCGGCCGCTTCCAGCCGGCGCTCGTTCAGCAGCGCCTCGATGCCGCCCGGCTTGACGCCGCCGCGCACGCGCTGGGCGTCGTCGCGCACGTCGCGCAGCTCGGCCTGGATGCGGTCCGCGCGCAGGCGCACGACCTCGCCCGCGGCCGTCAGCAGCATCCCTCTGCCCTTCCTTTCGAACAGTTGCGCGTCCAGGCTCTGCTCCAGCGCCGACACGGAACGGGTGACGGCGGACGACGCGCGATACAGCGTTTCCGAGGAGCGGCGGATGCCGCCGGCGGCGGCGACGGCCGTGAAGGCATGCAGGTGGCGCAGGCTGACGAGGGACATGAAAAACCGTTGACAATGACAACAAATAAGCAAATTAGAACAGATCACCACCGACAAAGCAACCAAGGCCACAGGCCCGCCGCCGATACTGTGGGCACAACCAGGAGAGAGATCCATGACCCAAGAACGCAACTCGGACCTGACGCCGGTGCCCTGCATGCTGATGCGCGGCGGGACGTCGCGCGGCCCCTTCTTCCTCGACAGCGAACTGCCGGACGACCCGCGACTGCGCGACAAGGTGCTGCTGGCGGCCATGGGTTCGCCCGACAAACGCCAGATCGACGGCCTGGGCGGCGCGCACCCGCTGACGAGCAAGGTCGGCATCGTCCGCGCCAGCACGACGCCGGGCGTGGACCTCGACTTCCTGTTCGCCCAGCTGCAGCCGGACCAGGACACGGTCGACACCACGCCCAACTGCGGCAATATGCTCGCGGCCGTGCTGCCGTTCGCGCTGGAACGGGGCCTGCTGCCGGTCGCGGACGGCACCACGACGGCGCGCGTGCTCACGCTGAACACGGGCATGCAGTGCGACGTCACCGTGCGGACGCCGGGCGGGAAACTCCAATACACGGGCGGCGCCCGCATCGACGGCGTGCCCGGTACCGCCGCGCCGATCACGATCGACTTTCTCGACACGGCCGGTTCCGTTTGCCCATCGCTGCTGCCGACGGGCCGCGTGCTGGACGACGTCGACGGCATCGCTGCGACCCTGATCGACAACGGCATGCCGATGGTGCTCGTGCGCGCCGCGGACCTGGGCGTCACCGGCTACGAAAGCGTGGCCGACCTGAATGCGAACGACACGCTGAAGGCGCGGCTGGAAGCCCTGCGCCTTGGCGCCGGCCCGCTGATGGGCCTGGGCGACGTGACAAGTAAAAGCTACCCGAAGATGTGCCTCGTCGCCGCGCCGCGCGCGGGCGGCAGCGTGACCACGCGCTGCTTCATCCCGCACGTGTGCCACGAGGCGATCGGCGTGCTGGCCGCCGTCACCGTCGCCACGGCGTGCGTGCTGGAAGGCTCGGTCACGCAGGGTATCGCGGCGGTGCCTCCGGGGCTCGTCAAGACTGTGTCGGTCGAGCATCCGACCGGCGAATTCAGCGTCGAGCTGGAACTCGACAAGGACAATCCGCAGCGGGTGGCCCGTGCCGCCCTGCTGCGCACCGCGCGCCCGATCATGCGCGGCGAAGTACTGGTATCGCAAGACATCTGGAAAGGAAAATAATATGCGCAAGCCCCTGGTCATCGACTGCCACGGCCACTACACGACCGCGCCGAAAGCGCTGGAAGACTGGCGCAACGCGCAGGTCGCGAACCTGAATACGCCCGGACTCGGCCCGAAAGTCGCGGACCTCAAGATCAGCGACGACGAGTTGCGCGAGTCGATCGAGACGAACCAGCTGCGCCTGATGCGCGAACGCGGATCGAACCTGACGATCTTTTCGCCGCGCGCCAGCTTCATGGCGCACCACATCGGCGATTTCGAGACGAGCGCCACGTGGGCCGCCATCTGCAATGAATTGTGCTGGCGCGTGTCGCAGCTGTTCCCGGATCACTTCATCGGCGCCGCCATGCTGCCGCAGTCGCCCGGCGTCGATCCGGCCACGTGCATCCCCGAGCTGGAGCGCTGCGTGAAGGAATACGGCATGGTCGGCATCAACCTGAATCCGGACCCGTCCGGCGGCCACTGGACGTCGCCGCCGCTCCCGAGCCGCCACTGGTATCCGATCTACGAAAAGATGGTGGAGTACGACATCCCCGCGACGATCCATGTCTCGACGAGCTGCAACGCCTGCTTCCACACGACGGGCGCCCACTACCTGAATGCGGATACCACGGCGTTCATGCAATGCCTGACGAGCGATCTGTTCAAGGATTTCCCGACCTTGAAATTCCTGATCCCGCACGGCGGCGGCGCGGTGCCGTATCACTGGGGCCGGTTCCGCGGCCTCGCGCAGGAAATGAAAAAGCCCCTGCTCGAAGAACACCTGCTGAACAACATCTTCTTCGATACCTGCGTGTACCACCAGCCGGGCATCGACCTGCTGACAAAAGTGATCCCGACGAAAAACGTGCTGTTCGCGTCCGAGATGATCGGCGCCGTGCGCGGCATCGATCCGGAAACGGGCCACTACTACGACGACACGAAGCGCTACATCCAGGCGGCCGCGCTCACCGACGAGGACCGGTTCCGCATCTTCGAAGGCAATGCCCGCGCCGTGTTCCCGCGCCTGGACGCGGCCCTGAAACAGAAAGGATTGTAAAGATGACCACACCGCTGATGAATCAACTCGGCATCGTCAAGCGCAACATCGAGCGCGCCGACCGCGCCGCCGCCGGGCGCCTCGGCAAACTCGGTAGCGCCACCGTGCACGAAGCGATGGGCCGCACGGGCCTGCTGAAGCCTTATATGCGGCCGATCTGGCCGGACCAGCAGGTGTCCGGCACGGCGGTGACCGTGCTGTTGCACCCGGGCGACAACTGGATGCTGCACGTGGCGGCCGAGCAGATCCAGCCGGGCGACGTCGTCGTGGCGGCCGTCACGGCCGAATGCACGGACGGCTATTTCGGCGACCTGCTGGCGACGAGCTTCATGGCGCGCGGCGCGCAAGCCCTCGTCATCGACGCCGGCGTGCGCGACGTCCGCGTGCTCAAGGAGATGGGCTTCCCCGTGTGGAGCCGCGCGATCAGCGCCAAGGGCTGCATCAAGGCGACGCTCGGCTCCGTCAACATCCCCGTGATCTGCGCGGGCACGCTCGTCAATCCGGGCGATGTGATCGTGGCGGATGACGACGGCGTCGTCGTCGTGCCGGCGGTCGATGCCGCGCGTGTGGCCGACGTGGCCGAGAAACGCGAGGCGCTCGAGGGCGAGAAGCGCGCGAAATTGGCGTCCGGGGTGCTGGGGCTCGACATGTACAGCATGCGCGAGCCGCTGGCGAAGGCGGGTCTCAAATACGTCGATTAACCAGATCGCGGGGCGGACACGCCGTGCCCGCGCGACAGGCGGCGTTACGCAAACGTCACGCGCGGGCACGTCTCATCTGAGGCCCCGGCCTTGCATGCTCCCCTACATTTGCCTCAACCGCCCTTCCCGATCGAGCACGTAGCGGTCGAAATCCCGCGCCAAAAACAGATTTCCGCCGTAGACCCCGCGCGCCTCCGCCTCCACCGCCGCCATCGACAACGGCCCCTCCCCTTCCTGGTAGCGCGGACTGAAGTGAGTGAGCACGAGGTTCGGCAACCCGGCAGCCGCCGCCATCCGCGCCACCCGCAGCGCCGAACTATGCATCGGCGCCGGCCCCACCTTGAGCAGCACCTCTTCCGTGTACGTCGCCTCGTGCACCAGCACCTCGGCCGTGCGCGCCGCGTCCAGCAGCAGGCTAGGCTCGTCGTTGTCGCCGCCGACGATGATCGTGCGCGCCTTGCGCGGCGCCAGCAGCCACTCGTGCGCCTGCAGCACGCGGCCGTCGTCCAGCACGGCATCGACACCGCCCTGCAGCGTGCCCCACACGGGACCGGGCGCGATGCCCGCCGCGCGCAGGCGGGCGGTATCCAGCTTGCGTAGGGCGGTGCGCTCGGTGAAGCGGTAGGCCCACGACGGCATCCGGTGCGACAGCGCGATCGCGTCGACGGCCAGGTCGGGCAGGACGGCGCGCCCGGCCAGGTCGCCGATGGGGATGAAGTCCAGCGGATACGGCAGCCCCAGTTCGGTCGTCGCCATCACGCCTTCGATGAACGTCGATAAAGACGGCGGACCGACGAGGGTCAGCGGGGCCGTGCGGTTCAGCATGCCGGCGCTGGCCAGCAGGCCCGGGAGCCCGTAGCAGTGATCGCCGTGCAGGTGCGTGATGAAGATGGCGCGCAAATCGTGCAGCGACAGGGTCGTGTGCAGGATGCGGTGCTGCGTGCCCTCGCCGCAGTCGACGAGCGACCAGCCGCCGCCCGGGCCGCGCAGCGCCAGGCCGCTCACGTTGCGCGTCTTGCTGGGGGTGCCGGACGAGGTGCCGAGGAACTGGAATTCCATGTCGTGACGGGCTGGAAGGTGGATTCGGTCCGATTATGCCCCGTTTCGGTCGGCCCCGACGCGGTTTCGTCGCAGACAGGTTGCCGCCGTCCCACCGCGGCGGCACAATGCCGGCAACCGTAACACGTTAGCAGACAGGCAAACCATGACGACCCTCACCCGCTTCTTCCCCTGTGCGCAAGACACGTGCCGGCCCCTCTGGCGCCGCCTGGCCGACGACGTCGGCCTGACCGTCATCGTCTGCGCCTGGGCCGCCGTGCTGATCACGCTCGTCAACGGCAGGACGTGGGAACTGTACGACCAGATGGTGTACTCGATCTGCGTCGGCCTGGTGGCGCTGCTCGTGCTCGACGGCCTGCGCTTCACCCTCCTCGACGATCCGGTGCGGCGGCGCCGCTGGCTGGTGCCGTGCCTCGTGGTGCTCGTCGCGATGGCGCCCGTCGCGCACTATTGCGGCATCTCGCTCGGCAGCCTGCTGCTGGGCCGGCCCCTGCCCGACCTGTCCGACTACCCCAACGACCACGGCCAGAAAGGCATGATCGGCCTCACGCTGCTGGCCACCTGCGCGATGGCGCTCCTGATCCTGAACCGCGAACGGGTCGAGCGCATCAAGCTGGAACGCACCGAGGCCAAGACGCGCGCCGAGACCATCGAGCGCCAGGCCCTGCAAGCGCAGCTGCGGCTGCTGCAGGCGCAGATCGAGCCGCACATGCTGTTCAACACGCTCGCCAACCTGCAGGGCCTGATCGCCATCGACCCGCAACAGGCCAGCCGGATGCTCGATCACCTGATCCAATACCTGCGCGCCACGTTGTCCGCCACCCGCTCTGAAACGACGACGCTGGCCCAGGAATTCGAGGCGGCCGATGCCTATCTCGGGCTGATGGCCGTGCGCATGGGATCGCGGCTGTCGTATCGCTGCATCCTGCCTCTCGAGCTGCGCGGCGCGCGGCTGCCGGCCATGCTGCTGCAGCCGCTGGTGGAAAACGCCATCATCCACGGCCTGGAACCCAAGATCGAAGGCGGCACCGTGACCGTGGAGGCGAGCGCGCGCGCCGGCCTGCTCGACATCTGCGTCAGCGACACGGGCCTCGGCCTGTCCGACACGCAGGCGACCGCAAAAGGCACGGGCGTGGGCGTGACCACCACCCGCGAACGTCTGCACGTGCTGTATGGCGCGCGCGCCGCATTGACCCTGATTCCCGCCCAGCCGCACGGCGTGCTGGCCCGGCTCACGCTTCCCCTGGAGACCGCATGAACCCATCCGCATCCATGCCCCCCTGCGCCCTCATCGCCGAGGACGAACCGATCCTCGCCGCCACGCTCGCCGCCACGCTGCGCCGCCTGTGGCCCGAACTCGACATCGCCGGCACCGCGCCGAACGGCGTCGCCGCCGTGCAACAGGCGCTCGAACTGCGGCCCGACATCCTCTTCCTCGACATCAAGATGCCGGGCCAGAGCGGCCTGGAAGCGGCGCAGGAACTGGCCGAACGCTGGGACGGCGCGCGTCCGTTCCCGCAGATCGTGTTCGTGACCGCGTACGACGACTATGCCGTGCAGGCGTTCGAACAGGCCGCCGTCGACTATGTGATGAAGCCCGTGAGCGACGCCCGCCTGGCCCGCACCGTCGAGCGGCTCCGGGCGCGCATCGCCCCCGCGCCGGAGAAATCGGGCGACGACGGCCTGGCCCGACTGATCGAGCAGATGCGCGCCCTGCTGCCGCAAGCGGCGGCGCCGGCCGAGCGCTTGACCGTGATCCGCGCGGCCGTCGGCAGCGTCATCCGCATGATCCCCGTGCAGGAGGTGGCGTACTTCCAGGCGCTCGACAAATACGTGAACGTGGCGGGCCCCGACGGCGACGCGCTGATCCGCCTGAGCCTCAAGGACCTGCTGCCCCAGCTCGACCCGGACCAGTTCCGCCAGATCAGCCGCGGCGCCATCGTCAACATGCGGCACGTGACGAGCGCCAGCCGCGACGATGCCGGCAAGCTGACGCTGCACCTGCGCGACCGCACGGACACGCTGCGGGTCAGTCCGTTGTTCGCACACCTCTTCCGGCAGATGTGACCCCGTCCGACGCCCCACGCGGGCGCCGGCGGGTTTATACTCGGGCTCGTGATCAACGTATTGACAACCGTGCCCGCCCCATCATCTTCGCCACCAGGTAGCCACCGCGACATGCGCCCGCTCGCCGGCGCCGCCATGCTCATCGTCGCGATCACGCTCACGCTGGCCGGCCTGTTGGCATGGAGCTATCACGGCACCATCGCCCGCGAGCAGACGAACCTGCGCAACCTGGCGGAAGCCTTCGCCGCCCAGACCCACTACGCCACGCTCGCGCTGGACCTGGCGCTGGCGCGCGCCACCGAGCGTGCGCCGGAGAACGGCACGATCGCCGCGATGCCCGGCGGCGCCATCGAAGACATTCCGGCGCGCGTCCGCCGGCTCGGTCCCGATGCGTCGCTCCCGCCCGCGCCGGACGGCGCGCCGCGCATCGGCATCAATCTGCCCGCCCGCGCCGGCGACCCGGCCACGATCACCCTGACCCGCTCCCTGCCCGACGGCAGCAGCGCCGTCATCGAGACGGACGCCGCCTACTTCCAGCGCATCTTCGACTCGGCCGACCTGGGCCGCGGCGGGTCCGTCACGCTCCACCAGCGCAACGGTACGATGCTCGTGCGCAGCCCGACGCTGCCGAACGTGATCGGCCATTCCTTCATCCACACGCCGCTGTTCCAGACCCATCTGCCGCGCGCCCCCGTCGGCGCGTTCGAGGCGACGAGCCCGATCGACGGCGTGCGCCGCCTGTACGGCTACAGCGCCGTCGCCGGCTATCCGCTCGTGATCGTCACGGGGCGCGACCTGTCCGACACGCTGGCCGTGTGGCGCGGCTGGCTCTGGGTCGCCATCGTCGCCTGGGCGCTGCTGTCGGCGACGATCGCGCTGCTGGCCTGGCGCACGAGCCGCGAGACGGTGCGCCTCGCGCGCAGGTTCCGCTACCTGAAGGCGATCCTCGATTCGCTCGCGACGCCGCTGTGGGTGCTCGACGAGGCGCGCCGCATCGTGCTGTTCAACCGCGCCTTCCTGCAATTCACGGGCCGCGGGGAAGACGCGGTGACGGGACGGTTCGAGGCGGACGTGCTCGACCCCGCCGGCGCGGACGCGCGCGCGGACCTGTACGCGCGGAGCACGGCCGACGGCGTGCGTGCGCTCGAAGCGGAAATCCGCGACGGCACCGGCGCCACCCGCACGGTCATCCAGCTCGCGGCGCGCCTGACGAGCGAAGGCGACGCCGCCCAGATCGTCAACAGTTTCACCGACATCACGGAGCGCAAGCAGGTCGAGCTGCGCCTGGCATACCTGGCCGACCACGATCCGCTGACCGGGCTGCCGAACCTGAACCGCCTGCGCCGCGTGCTGGCGGACGCCCTCACCGACGCGGCCGTGTGCGGCGGACAGGTCGTGCTGCTGTTGATCGCCCTCGAACGCCAGCAGGAAGTGGCCGACCTGCTGGGCCACGAAGCGGGCGACGACGCCGTGCGCGAAGTGGCCGCGCGCCTGGCCGCGCTGGCGCCGGCGCCGCTGTGCATCGCGCGCGTCAAGGCCAACGAGTTCGGGCTGGTGCTGCCCGCCGGACCGGCGCACCGCCCGGCGGATGCCGTCGCGCTCGAGCTGTACGCGCTGCTGTCGGAGCCCGTCCGCGTGGGCGGGCGCGAATTCCACCTGGCGCCCGTGATCGGCATCGCCCTGTATCCGCAGGACGCCGGCTCCGCCAACGAGTTGATGCGCCTGGCCGACATCGCCAAGCACCGTGCGCGCAGCGAAGCGGGCGAACCGGTGCACTTCCATTCGGAGTCCACACATATCCAGCTGAACGAGCGCCTCACCATCGAGGAGCAGTTGCGCCACGCGCTGGAGCGCAACGAGCTGGTGCCCCACTACCAGCCGAAGGTCGACATCGCGACGGGACGGGTGACGGGGTTCGAGGTCCTGCTGCGCTGGAACAGCCCGGTGCTGGGTGCCGTGTCGCCCGCGCGCTTCATCCCGATCGCGGAGCAGACGGGGCTCATCGTGCCGATCGGGACGTGGGTCTTGCGCACGGCGTGCGCGCAGGCGAGCCGCTGGGCGCGCGAGCACGGCATCGCGACGCGCATCGCCGTCAACCTGTCGATCCGCCAGTTCTACCAGAAGGACCTGCTCCAGGTGATCGCCGGCGCGCTGGCCGACGCCGACCTCACGCCGGACGCACTGGAACTGGAGATCACGGAAAGCATCGCGATGAGCCGCGTGGACGTCGTCGAACGCCTGCTGGGCGGCATCCGCGACCTGGGCGTGGAACTGTCGATCGACGATTTCGGCACCGGCTATTCGAGCCTCGCCTACTTGAAACGCTTTCCCGTGCAGCGCCTGAAGATCGACCGGGCATTCGTGCGCGACCTCGGGCGCGATGCCGACAGCGCGGCCATCGTCCGGTCCGTCGTCGCGCTGGGACACGGCCTGCAGATGCGCATCGTGGCCGAAGGCGTGGAGACCGAATCGCAGTTGGAGATGCTGCGGTCGCTCGGCTGCGACGAGTTCCAGGGTTATCTGTTCGCGCGGCCGATGGAGGCCGGCGTGGTGCCGGCCCTGCTGCGGCGGGCGTCAAACGCGTGAGCGCACCCCGCGCCGAGGCCGGCCGCCCGGCGGTGGCTGGACCGGACGGCCCGGTGCCGGCACGTCGGCCGACGCGGCGAGATGAGCCCAGGCATCGAACCCTACCTTCAGCACGCGCAGCCGGTCGTAGGCGCGCTGCAGCGCCGCCCGTCCCAGCACGAGGCGCAGCGGACCCCGGCCGGCGGCAACGGCCTGCATGATGGCCTGGGCGGCGCGCGCCGTGTCCACCTGGGCCGCGCCGCTCGCGCGCACCGCGCGGCCGGCCAGGCCGTCGTAATCGGCAATGCCGCTGGCGCGCGGCGCGGCCATGTCGCCGTCGCCGCTGCCCGGATCGACGAGCGTGACGCCGATGCCGAGCGGTTCCACCTCATAGAACAAGGCTTCCGCGAGCGCTTCCAGCGCGGAGCGCGCGGCATGGCCGAAGCCCTCGAACGCGGGCGCCTGCACCGAGGCGCAGGTCAGCATCACGATGTGGCCGGCGCGGCGCGCGCGCATGCCGGGCAGGACGCGGCGCGCCAGGTTGATCGGGCCGAACACGTTCTCGTCGAACAGCGCGCGCATGGCCCCGTTCTCGCCCTCCTCGATCGCGCCCGCATAGCGCTGCGCTGCGCTCATGGCCAGCACGTCGATGCGGCCCCACTGCCGCTCGGCGCAAGCGACGGCCATATCGATGGCGGCGGTGTCCGTCACGTCCAGCGCCAGCGCGAGCGCGCGTCCCGGGTGGCGGTCGACGAGGGCCTGCAGCCGCGAAGGCAGCCGCGCCGCGAGCACGGCATGCTGGCCGGACGCCAGCACGGCCTCGGCCAGCGCGGCCGCCAGGCCGGTCGTGGCATCGGCGATGAACCAGACGGGTTGCTTCGTATCGGACATCATTCCTCCTCGCTTCGTAGGGCCCGTGATACTGCAAACAAGGATTCTAGATGCTGTCCGGGTAGGGTTCCATAGTCGATTTTCCGAAAGTCTTGCCTAATATTCCAAACATCATTCAATCGAGGGGCGGCATGCCGTAATAGTCCGGCGCACCGTCCAGCAGGACGTCGATGCGGTCGAGCACCACGCCCGGGTCGAGCGCGCGCACCGTCAACGTATGCATGCCCGGCTCGAGCCGCCCCGCGCGCCACGTGCGCACCGCCATATTGGACAGCACGTCCTCTTTCCATCGTTCGCTGCGCCCGGCCGTCGCCGTGTCGATCACGGCGGGCACGCCACCATCGAGGCTGACCGCGAAACGCACGCCGTCGCCGGCCGTGAGCGGGTGCTCGGGAACGGCCACGAGGCGCAGCAGCGCGTCGCCGTCGCTCGTCGTCGCGAAGCGGTAGGTCAGCGGTGCGTCCGGCACCTGGTCCAGGCGCGCGCGCATGGCCATGCCCGACGTGCCGAGGCCCGGCAGCAAGGTCCAGCCGCGCGCGGAGTCGGCCGTGCCGGCGCGCAGCACGACGGCCCGTTCGCGCTCGCCGGGCACGCCGGCGCTGGCCTTTCCTTCCGTCTTGAGATGCACGTCGAGCCGCTTGTCGCCGCATTGCAGCGACAGCGCCGGCGCCGGCGCCGCACTGCCGTCGTAGCGCAGCGCGATGCGCCGTTCGTGGCCGTTCGCGGCGTCGAGCATGCCTTCGTCCGCGTCCGCGCGCACGCCGCGGGCGAAGCGCACGGACCAGCTTACGTCCTGGCCGCCATAGCTCACCAAGGTCACGGTGCGCGTCGACGGCCGTCCCGTCGTCAGCGTGAGCCGGTCGCCGTCGACGGAGAACGGCGCCGGGTAGACGATGCCGCAGCCGCGCCGGGCCGATGCGCTCCACGCCGGGTACTCGGGTTCCGCGAACACGGGCAGGCGGCGCGGGTTGACATCCATGATGCCCGCCCACTTGCCGCCGTGGAGGGCGTTGTACGCGGCCGCGTCGGCGACGAGCGCCGCCTGCGCCGCGCGGGCCTGGCTCACGTACAGATTGCTCGACGGCCGCTGCTGGCGCGCGTATTCCGCCGCCAGGTCCAGTTTCAAAATCCGCGTGTTCAGGTTGGCGGCCGAGCGCACGGGATACAGCACCAGTTCGAACCAGGCGTCGCGCAGCGGCGCCGGCATGCGCGCGGCCAGCGCTTCGGCACGGGCGACGAGCGCGCGGTAGTCCGCCAGGCGGCGCTCCGCCTCGTCGCCGCCGGTGCGCACATACGCTGTCGTACGCACCGGCCGCGTGGGCTCCGTCTGGCTCCAGCCCATGAATTCGGGACGGCGCTCCCACGCGAGCCGGTAGTACTCGCGCAGGATCGCGGCGGCCTCGCGGCCGTGCTCCTGTCCGAATTGTGCGGCGGCCCAGGCCTCCAGGTGGCGCGCGGGGTCCTGCCGCAGGACGCCGGCGTCGAACGCGGCGTCGAGGAAGTACTGGACGAGGTATTCGGCGGGCTTGATGTCGCCCACGTTCAGCACCCACAGCCGGCGCGCGTCCATCGTCCAGGCGCGTTCCAGCTGGTCGCGGATGAGCGAAGGATGGGTCGTGCCGAGCCACAAGTAGTCGTGCGGCCGGCCCCAGTACGACACATGGTAATAGATGCCCGCCCCGCCCGGCCGGCGGCGTTCCTTGTCCGTTCCCAGCTGCGCGAGATAGCCGTAGTTATCGTCCGGCCACACGAGCGTCACGTCGGCCGGCACGGCGAGGCCGAGGTTCCAGTAGTCCAGCACTTCCTTGTACATCGTGAAGATTTGCGGAATGCGCTCGGCCGGCTTGTTCCGCGCGCGGCTCAGCATGGCGCGCTGGGCGCGGAACACGTCCTGCAGCGTGTCGCGCGCCTGTTCAAGGCTCGCCGCCCCTTCCATCGCCGAATCGTGCACGCCGCGCAGGCCCAGCGACGTCACGGTCTCCGTGCCCTTCACGGCCTCGATGCGGCCGCGCCAGTAATCGAGCAGGCGGTCGCGGTTCGTGAACCAGTTGAAGGGGCCGAAGTCCTTCTTCCACTCGCCGACGTTGTTGCGCATCATCGGCTCCGCATGCGACGTGCCGACGACGATCGCGTAATCGTCCGCCACCTGCGCATTGTCGGGGATCGCGTAAAACGGCTTGGTCGATTCGTGCATCGCGGGCCAGATCAGATTGGCCTTCAGGCGCCACAGCAGCTCGAACACGCGGGCGTACGTCGTCGGGCCGATGTCGCCGGCCGGGTCGAACGTCTTCGCGGCCCACGGCTGCAGGCCCCAGTCCTCGTCGTTGATGAAGATCCCGCGGTACGCCACCGACGGCGCGGGCGACACGCGCAGCGCGCCGTCGACCACGGGACGGTCCACGTGCGCCGGCGCGACGTCGGCCCACCATTCCCACGCCGACACGCCCAGCTCGCGCGCCACGTCGACGACGCCGTACACGGCCCCCCGCCGGTCGGCGCCGGCGACGAGCAGCAGCGCGCGTCCGCGCGGGTCCGCACCCGCCACTCGCAGGTAACGCTCCGACTGCCCGGCCAGCGGCGCCAGGTCCACACCCAGCGCCCGTGCCGCGTCGCGCACGAGCGGCGAATCCGCCGTGCCCACGACGATGCACCGCCGTGGACAATCTGCCAGGCGCGTCGTGCGCGCGGGCACGAGGCCGCTCACGCGTTCGACGTCGCGCCCCAGCATGTCGGCGGCCAGCCGCATCGTGGCCTGCTCGTCGTGCACGATGACGGGCGGCTGGCCGGGCGCCTCCAGCTCGAACGCCCGGGCGTGGGCGAGACCGGCGACGAGCGCAAGCATGAGAGGAAGGGGTTTGTACATGGCAGACCAGGGCGAAGCTGACCTGCCCATGGTAGTGCGTCACCGCCGCTCGCCGGGCGGCGCCGGGGAAATGATCAAGAAATTGATCATAAGCACTGGACCTTCTAGGACTTTACTCATACACTGCCGATGATTGCGCTACCATTAAGAATGTTATAACAAAAGCCGATCGCCTTCCCCGGAGGAGACTATGCAAGACACGCGTCACAAGGCCGCGCGCCGGCTCGCATCCGCGCTCGCCATCGCCCTGGCGGCCACCGTGCTGCCCGCCGTTTCACCCATCGTCGCCCACGCCCGGGCCGCGACCGACCGCCTGGCGCCGCGCCAGCGCATCCTGCTGGACGACGGCTGGCGCTTTCACGCGGGCGATCCTGCGGGCGGCTCCGCGCCGTACTTATATGATGTGCGGCCGGAAGTGACCGCGTCCGCCGACGGCAAGGTGGCGGACGCCATGCCCGAGGAAGCGGCCAAGGTCGCGCGCGCGCACACGCCCGTGCTGAAACCCTGGATCCTCCCGACCGGCAACGCCTTCATCCGCGACCCGGCCCACCGCCACGCGCGCCCGGCGGCGGAACCTGCCATCGACGCCCCGTTCACCCGCGCCGCGTTCGACGACAGCGCCTGGCGCGCCGTCACGCTGCCGCACGACTGGGCCATCGAAGGCCCGTTCCTCGCGACGGGCCCGTACGGCGGCATGGGCCGCCTCAAGACGTGGGGCCCGGCCTGGTATCGCCGCAAGCTGGACATCCCCGCTGCGGACCGCGGCAAGCAGATCTTCCTCCACGTGGGCGGGGCCATGTCGTACGCCAGCGTGTGGGTCAACGGCCACCTCGCGGGCGGCTGGCCCTACGGCTACAACTCGTTCCGCATCGACCTGACGCCCTGGCTGCGGCCGGGCGCGGTCAACCAGCTCGCGATCCGCCTCGACAACCCGCCGGAATCCGCGCGCTGGTATCCGGGCGCGGGCCTGTACCGCGACGTGTGGCTGACGAAGACGGCGCCCGTCCACGTGGGCCAGTGGGGCGTGACGGTGACGACGTCCGAGGCGACGCCGCAGGCCTTGGCCGAAGCGGCGCGCGTCGCGTGGCGGATCGCGCTCGACAACGACGGCCCCGCGCCTGCCGAGGCGACGGTGACGACGGAGTTGTACCCGCTGGACGAGCATGGACGCGTCGACGGCAAGGCCGTCGCGACGACCGTGTCGGCCCCCGTGATGGTCGCGGCGGGCGCGAGCGGCACCGTCAGTGGCGCGACGGTTGTGACCAAGCCGCGCCTGTGGGGTCCCCCGCCCACGCAGACGCCGCACCGCTACGCGCTCGTGGCCACCGTGCGCCAGGACGGCCGCGTCGTCGACCGCTACGAGACGCCGTTCGGCATCCGCACCGTGCGCTTCGACCCGGACCGCGGCGTCATCGTCAACGGCGAACACATCCCCCTGCGCGGCGTGAACAACCACCACGACCTGGGCGCGCTGGGCGCCGCGTTCAATGCGCGCGCGGCCGAGCGCCAGCTGGAGATCATGCGCGCGATGGGAGCCAACGCCCTGCGCATGAGCCACAATCCGCCCGACCCGCAGCTGCTGGACCTCGCCGACCGCATGGGCTTCCTCGTGATGGACGAGGTGTTCGATTCCTGGCAGCGCAAGAAGACGCCGCTGGACTTCCACCTGATCTTCCCCGACTGGCACGAGCAGGACCTGCGCGCGATGATCCGGCGCGACCGCAATCACCCGTCCATCATCCTGTGGAGCGTGGGGAACGAAGTCGGCGAGCAGTACACGGGCGAAGAAGGGGCCACCGTCGGCCGCGAACTGGTGGCCATCGCGCACGAGGAAGATCCGACCCGGCCGACGACGACGGCCATGAACTACGCCAAGTCGGACATGCCGCTGCCTGCGGAGGTCGATGTCATCGGCCTGAACTACCAGGGCGAAGGGATCCGCCAGGATCCGGAATTCGAAGGCACCGACCGGATCCGCACGCCACCGCAGTACCCGCTATTCCATGCCAGATTCCCGGACAAGACGATCCTCAGCACCGAATCCGCGTCGGCCTTCAGCAGCCGCGGCGTCTACCTGTTCCCGGTGCATCCGACGAACAGCTCCATTGTCCGCGATGGCCGCGGAGGCGATTCGGCGAACCAGCAGGTCAGCGCCTACGAACTGTACGCCGTCGATTTTGGCGCGTCCGCCGACAAGGTGTTCGCCTCACTCGACCACAACCCCTACGTGGCCGGCGAATTCGTCTGGACCGGTTTCGACTACCTGGGCGAGCCGACACCATACTACGGCGCGCGCAGCGCCTACTCCGGCATCGTCGACCTGGCCGGCTTCCCGAAAGACCGCTATTACCTGTACCAGTCGCGCTGGCGCGCCGACCTGCCCATGGTGCACGTGCTGCCGCACTGGACGTGGCCGGACCGCGTCGGCCTGGTCACGCCGGTGCACGTGTTTACGTCGGGCGACGAGGCCGAGCTGTTCGTCAACGGCAAATCGCAGGGGCGCCAGAAAAAGGCGCCGTACGCCTACCGCTTGCGCTGGGATGCCGTGACGTACGAACCGGGCGAGATCACGGTCGTCGCGTACAAGGACGGTCGCGAATGGGCGCGCGAGACCGTGCGGACGGCGCTCGCCCCAGCCGCCCTGCAGGCACAGGCCGACCGCACGGCGCTCGCGAGCGACGGCCGCGACCTGGCGTTCGTCACCGTGCGCATCGTCGACAAGACGGGCGCCCCCGCGCCGCGCGCGAAAGACCGCGTGCGATTCACCGTCGAGGGCCCCGGGGAACTCGTCGCCACCGACAACGGCGATCCGACGAGCTTCGAGTCGTTCCAGTCGCCGGAACGGGCCGCGTTCAACGGGCTGGTGCTGGGCATCGTGCGGGCGAAGGCCGGCGCCGGCGGCACCATCACGGTGCGCGCGGCCGGCGCCGGGCTGGCAGGAACGGCGGTAACGTTGCGCAGCCGGCCAGCGACGGACTAAGATAATTTCCCAATTGCAAAATCAGCTGTCGAAAATTTTTACATCTCTCGGCGCGAAACGTGAGAGTTCTTGGGATTTTATGCCCAAGTCATTGATTTAAAAGATAGGGGTTTGATCTGGCACGTGATTTGCACAGATTGTGACGTGCTTGCAGACAAGCGCTGGACTATCCCCCCGATACCTTAAACCAGCAGATGACTTGGAGCTAACATGATCAAATCGTTCCGCAAACTAATTCCGGTTGTTGCCGCCCTCGGCTTCGCTTTCGCCGGATCGTCGGCACAAGCTTTCACCCTGAAGGACGGCACCAACGTCCTGTCGACGGGATCCACCACCCTGGACTGGAACACGACCGGTAGCGGCGTCGCCAAAGGCGTCGGCCCGTTCGGCGCCCCACTGACCGTGGGCCAGAGCTTCCAGTTCCTGTACCAGTCGAACCTGGCCAGCGTCGACGGCGACACGACCGCCGCGTTCAACGGCCTGGACTTCAACGCCAACGGCGTCAAGGGCGCCGGCAAGAATTTCGAATTCACGATCGTCGCCAAGCTGACCGAAAAAGTGACGAGCCTCACCGGCAACACCGCCACCTTCGGCCTGGATCCGACCTCGACCAACAACAAGGTCGCGATCTACTATGACACCGCGGCCAACGCATCGACCACCGGCGGTACCGGTTTCGACGACGGCACGCTGATCGCCCTGCTGACCATCGTGCCGACCAACACCCAGTCGACCTTCACGATCGCCGGCGCCGGCGGCCAGGGCTCGACCAAGATGACCGCTCTGCAAGTCCAGCCTGGCGACTTCATCGACCCGAACTATCTCGAAGGCGTGTCGGCCATGCTGTTCGGCGTCAAGTTCGAGTCGGACCTGAACTACCCGGCCGGCAACTCGGCGACGACCAACTTCCACATCGGCGGCAGCAGCCTGTTCCCTGACTACCACGTCGGTGCCAACGACATCGTGTTCAAGGTCGACGGCTCGAACACCTTCATTAACGCGGTGCCGGAACCGGGCACGATGATGCTGCTGGGCATGGGCATGCTGGGCCTGGTGGGCGCACAGCGCCGCCGCCGCGCGCCGAAAGCCTGATCGGTCGTTCGGATCGGCCTTCTGAAAACCGCGGTCTCGGCCGCGGTTTTTTCATGGCGCGGTTCGCGTTAAGTGTGGAATCTTTTCGGCATTCCCGCAGTCAAACGGTCCACCTGAACCGTTGAGTGGATGGCCGATCGGCCTTCGCGGCGTGGCCAGCCGCGACCTGGCGAATTATGTCGGCTGGCGTCGTCCTCACAGCGGCGCCGGGCAAATTCACGACTTCACGCAAACAGCGCCTGTCACACGTCCCTCGGCGACATCCTGCTTTTGTTCAAGAACTTTTTCACAAACATAACGTGACGCGGCTCATCGACGCTTGGTGCTAAGCTGGCCCTGCATCGCACCAACGGAGGGCCTCGCCATGTCGGAAGCGCGTCATGAAGTCGTCGTGATCACGGGTGCCAGCGCGGGTATCGGCCGCGCGGCGGTCCAGCAGTTCGCCCGGCACGGCGCTCGCATCGCGCTCATCGCGCGCGATCCCGACCGCCTGGAGGCGGCGCGCGCCGAGGCCGAGCGCCTTGGCTCGCCGCAGGCCATCGCCATCTCCGCCGACACGGCCGATTACGCCCAGGTCGATGCCGCCGCCGAGCGCGCGGAAACGGAGCTGGGTCCCATCGACATCTGGGTCAACAACGCGATGGCCACCGTGTTCGCGCCGTTCGCCGACATCGCCCCGGACGACTTCCGCCGCGTCACCGACGTCACCTACCACGGCTTCGTATGGGGCACCATGGCCGCGCTGAAGCGCATGCGGCCCCGCAACCGCGGCACCATCGTGCAAGTCAGCTCGGCGCTGGCGTACCGCTCGATTCCCCTGCAATCGCCGTATTGCGGGGCCAAGCATGCGATCAAGGGGTTCACCCAGTCCGTGCGGACGGAACTCGAACACGACCACAGCGACATCCACCTGGCCGTCGTCGACATGCCCGGCGTCAACACGCCGCAATTCGAGTGGTGCAAGACGACGCTGACGCACCACCCCAAGCCGATCGGCACCTATTACCAGCCGGAGCTGGCGGCCCGCGCGATCTACTGGGCGGCGCATGCGCGCCGGGCCGAGATCTGCGTCGGCTACCCCACGGTGACGACCATGCTGGCCGAGAAATTCATCCCGCGCGTGCTCGACCGCTACCTGGCGCGCAAGGGCGTGGCCGGCCAGCAGCGCGGCGACACCATCCCGGCCGACCGCCCGGACAATCTGTGGCGTCCCGTGCCCGGCCCGTATGCCGCGCACGGCACGTTCGACGCCGGCGCGGCGACGTCCAGCATGCAGCTGTGGGCCACGACGCACCGCGGCTGGCTGCTGGCCGGCATGGGCGCGGCGGCGGGTGTCGCCGGCCTTGCCTTGGGGCTGCGCCAGCTGCGCCGCCACTGATCCGGACAACGAACTTCAAGAGGAAACGACATGAGCAAAACGGTGGGTGACTTCTTCGTCGAACGCCTGTACGAATGGGGCGTGCGCACCATCTTCGGCTACCCGGGCGACGGCATCAACGGCGTGCTGGGTGCGCTCGACCGCGCCAAAGGCAAGATCCAGTTCATCCAGGTGCGCCACGAGGAGATGGGCGCCTTCATGGCCGCCGCGCACGCGAAGTTCACGGGCGAACCGGGCGTCTGCCTGTCGACCGGCGGCCCCGGCGCGGCGCACATGGTGACGGGCTTGTACGACGCCAAGATGGACCACGTGCCCGTGCTGGCCATCACGGGCCAGGCGCCGACGACGTCGCGCGGCGCCCACTACCAGCAGGAGCTGAACCTGGAGCGGCTGTTCCAGGACGTGGCGGACTACGTCTACGAGGCGAGCCAGCCGTCGCAGGTGCGCCACCTGCTCGACCGCGCCATGCGCACGGCGCTGGGCAGGAATGGCGTGAGCGTCCTCGTGCTCCCGAACGACGTGCAGGAAAAGCCGTACGAAGACCCCGCCCGCAAGCACGGCAACGTCTTCTCCGGCATCGGCTACACGAAGCCGCGCGTCGTCCCGTACGAGGCCGACCTGGTGCGCGCGGCCGACGTGCTGAACGCGGGCAGCAAGGTCGCGATCCTCGTCGGCGCGGGCGCGCTCCAGGCGACCGACGAAGTCATCGCCGTGGCCGAGCGCCTGAAGGCCGGCGCGGCCAAGGCCCTGCTGGGCAAGGCCGCCCTGCCCGACCACCTGCCGTGGGTGACGGGCTCGATCGGCATCCTCGGCACGAAGGCCAGTTGGGAACTGATGAGCAATTGCGACACCCTGCTGATGATCGGCACGGGTTTTCCCTACGCCGAATTCCTGCCGAAGGAAGGCCATGCGCGCGCGGTGCAAATCGACATCGACCCGTCGATGCTGAGCATCCGCTACCCGGCCGAGGTCAACCTGCACGGCGACAGCGCCGAGACGTTGCGCATGCTGCTGCCGCTATTGAAGGACAAGACCGATACCGGCTGGCGCGAAAAAGTGGAAAAGGAAGTGCGCGACTCGTACAAGCTGCTGGAGGAACGGGCGCTGGCGTCCGCCAACCCGATCAATCCGCAGCGCGTGTGCTATGAACTGTCGCCGCTCCTGGCGCGCGACGCCATCGTCACCAGCGATTCCGGCTCCTGCGCCAACTGGTATGCGCGCGACCTGAAGGTACAGCGCGGGCAGATGTATTCGCTGTCCGGCGGCCTCGCGTCGATGGGCGCGGCGGTGCCCTACGCCATCGCCGCGAAGTTCGCCCATCCGGACCGCCCCGTGATCGCGCTCGTCGGCGACGGCGCCATGCAGATGAATAATATGGCGGAGCTGATCACCGTGTCGAAATACTGGAAGCGGTGGAAGGACCCGCGCTGGATCGTGTGTGTCTTCAACAACCAGGACCTGAACCAGGTCACGTGGGAACAGCGCGTCATGGAGGGCAACCCGAAATTCGAGGCGACGCAGCAGATCCCGGACGTGCCTTACCACCGCTTCGGGGAGCTCATCGGGCTGAAAGGCATCTTCTGCAACGATCCCGACAAGGTGGGCGAAGCGTGGCGCGAAGCGCTGGCGTCCGACCGGCCCGTCGTCCTCGAATTCAAGACCGATCCCGAAGTGCCGCCGCTGCCGTCGCACATCACGCTCGAACAGGCCAAGCACTTCATGACCACCATCGGCAAGGGCGACCCGAGCGAAGGGTCGATGCTGGCCGGCGTGGCGCGCCAGGTGCTCAGCACCATCCTGCCCGGGGACAAATCGTGAGCGCGGCGGCGCCCGCGGACGCGCGCCCGCTGGCGCGCGGGCTCGGCGCCGCCACCCTGGGCCTGGCGCTGGGCGCGTTGCTGCTCGGGCGGGCCGCGTCCGGCCGCAGGCTGCCCGCGCCCGCGCCGGTGCCATTGCCGGCGGCGCGTCCGGCCGGCGCCACGGACGCCGCGCCGCAAGCCCGCCGGCTGTACCAGGCGGCCGCCATGCTGGCCGCGTCCGTGCTGAGCGACAGCGCGCTGGAACACTACCGCGCCGACTTCGAGAATCCGGGCATGTTCGCGCCGCTCGCCAGCGCGGCCGTCTTACTGGCGTGCGCGCTGCGCGGGACGCGGTCGGCCGCCCCCTATGCGACCGCGTGCGCCGTCGGCACGGCGGGACTCGGCTTCCACGCCTACAACGTGCTGCGCCGGCCCGGCGGCCTGTCGTGGGCCAATCTGTTCTACGCGGCACCGCTGGGTGCTCCGGCCGCGCTGGCATTGGCCGGCGTGATCGGCCTCGCCGCGCGCCCCGTCGCCGCGGGCGCGACGACGCTCGCCGGCCTGCCCAGCGGACGCGCGCTGTGCGGCCTCGCCGCGTTCGGCCTCGCCGGCACGAGCGCGGAAGCGGCCCTGCTGCACTTCCGCGGCGCCTTTCAGCATCCCGCGATGTGGGTGCCCGTCAGCGTGCCGCCCGTGACGGCCCTTCTGCTGGCCGGCGCCGCGCTGCCGCATGCGCGCGGTCCGCGCCGGCTGACGAACGCGCTGCTGCGAGCCTGCACGTGGCTGGGGGTGCTGGGGATGGGATTCCACGCGCGCGGCATCGCGCGCCAGATGGGCGGCTGGCGCAACTGGAGCCAGAACATCCTGGCCGGCCCGCCGCTGCCGGCGCCGCCCAGCTTCAGCGCGCTGGCCCTGGCCGGCCGCGCGGCGCTGGCGCTGCGCGCGGCGCAGGAGGCGGCATGAACGAGGACCATCCCACGCCGCCACGCTTTCCCGGCTACGACGTCCTGGCCAAATGGGACAGCCCGTCGTTCGACGACGTCACGCGCGACGTCCTCGCGCACCGCCTGGATGTCGTCCCGCCCCGGCGCTGGCTGACGGCCGACGAATGGGAACTGCTGGACGCGATCAATGCCCGCCTGCTGCCCCAGCCCGAGCGGGCGAATCCGATTCCGATCACGCCGTGGATCGACGCGATGCTGTTCGACGACCGCGGCGAAGGCTACCGCCATCCGGACATGCCCCCGCTGCGCGACGCCTGGCGCCAGGGCCTGGCCGCCGTCGACGACGAAGCGCGCCGCGTGCACGACCTGCCCTTCGCACGCCTGGACACGGCCGCGCAGGACGCCGTGCTGCAGCTGCTGGCCGACGGCCGCGCCGCGTCGCCCCGCTGGCAGGGCCTCGATGCGAGGCGCTTCTTTATCCACCACCTGCTCAAGACGGCGGCCGGCTTCTATTACGCGCATCCAGCAGCATGGAACGAGATCGGCTTCGGCGGCCCCGCGAGCCCGCGCGGCTACGTCCGGCTCGGCTTCGACAGCCGCGACCCGTGGGAAGCGAAGGAGGCGCGGTGAGCGCGGGTCATTCGCCGCGCACGGGCGCCGGCCGCGCCCCCGACGTGTTCGAGCGCGGCGGCTGGGTGACCATGCGCGAATATGGCGACGACGAGCCGGTCGATTTCGCCATCGTCGGCGCGGGCGCGGGCGGCGCCACGCTCGCGTGCAAGCTGGCGGAGGCCGGCTTTTCCGTCGTCGTGCTCGAAGCCGGGCCGTTCTGGCGGCCTCTGGAAGATTTCGCATCGGACGAGGAAGCGCAGCAGCAGCTGTACTGGCTCGACGAACGCCTTTCCGGCGGCGCCGACGCGCTGGCCCTCGGCGGCAACAACTCCGGCTGGGGCGTGGGCGGATCGACCGTCCACTTCAGCATGATCTCGCTGCGCTTCCGCCCCGACTGGTTTCAATCGCGCAGCCGGCTGGGCTACGGCGTCGACTGGCCCATCACCTACGAGGAGCTCGCGCCGTATTACGACGAGGCGGAGCGGGCGCTGGCCGTGTCCGGGCCCGTGCGCTATCCGTGGGGACCGCCGCGCCGGCGCTATCCGTACCGCGAGCACGAGATGAACGCGGCCGGCCTCGTGCTGGCGCGCGGCGCGGAGAACATGGGGATTCCGTGGGCGTCCGTGCCGCTGGCGACCGTGTCCGCGCCGCGCGGCAAATCGCCGCCGTGCGTCTACCGCGGCTTCTGCAACTTCGGCTGCGCGACGAACGCCAAGCAGAGCGCGCTGATCGTGTGGATCCCGCGCGCGCTGGCCGCCGGCGCGGAAGTGCGCGACCTGGCGATGGCGGGCCGCATCGAACTCGGCCAGGACGGCCGCGCGCAAGGCATCCACTACCGCAGGGGCGACCAGTGGCGCTTCCAGCGGGCGCGCAACGTCGTCGTGTCGGGCTATGCGATCGAGACGCCGCGCCTGCTCCTGAATTCCGCGTGCAACCGGTTCCCGCACGGCCTGGCGAACGGTTCGGGCCTCGTCGGCACGCACCTGACGACGCACGCCGGCCCCGGCATGTGGGCCCGCTTCGACGAGGAGATCCGCTGGTACAAGGGGCCGCCCAACATGGCCGTGTGCGAGCACTGGAATTACACCGACACGGGCAAGGACTTCCACGGCGGCTACGCCTTCATGAGCCAGGGCCCGCTGCCGCGCGCGTGGGCCCAGCTGCTCGTGACCGAAAAGAACCTGTGGGGCGCGGCGCTGCGCCGCGAGATGCGCGACTATAACCATATGGCCGGCCTGGTCGCCGTCGCCGAGACGGAGCCGCGCGCGTGCAACCGCGTGGAACTCGCGGACGTGCGCGACCGCCACGGCCTCCCCGTCGCCCACGTGACGTTCGCCTACTCCGACAACGACCGCCGCATGCAGGACCACGCGCGCCGCTTCATGGGCGCGATGCTGGAAGCGGCGGGTGGCCACGACGTGTGGACGAGCGACGACACGAGCCACATCCTCGGTACCTGCCGCATGGGCAGCGACCGCGCGACGAGCGTCGTGAATGCCGATGGCCGCAGCTGGGACGTGCCGAATCTGTGGATCTGCGACGGCTCGCTGTTCCCGACGGCGGGCGGCGTGAATCCGTCGCTGACGATCC
Organism: Massilia putida; assembly: GCF_001941825.1. Taxonomy (NCBI): domain Bacteria; kingdom Pseudomonadati; phylum Pseudomonadota; class Betaproteobacteria; order Burkholderiales; family Oxalobacteraceae; genus Massilia; species Massilia putida. The sequence goes on along the minus strand of NZ_CP019038.1, from coordinate 6,580,430 downwards.
AGGCCCTCGCCTGCCGCATGGGCGCGCGCATCCGGACCCTCGCGGCGCGCGGCGAATTGTGAAGAAGGACGACAGCATGACCAAGGTAGCCAGCATCTTCGACCTCGAATGCCTCGCGCGGGAGCGCTTGCCCGGCGTCGTGTTCGACTACATCCATGGCGGCAGCGAACAGCAGCTGACCGTCCAGCGCAATCTCGACGACATGCGCGCACTCGCGCTGCGCCAGCACAGCCTGCGCGACGTCTCGCACCGGGACACATCCGTCACGATGGTCGGCGACCCGGCGCGCATTCCGCTCGCCCTCGGCCCGACGGGCCTCGCGGGCCTCACGTGGGCCAACGGAGAATGCGAGGCGGCGCGCGCCGCCGTCGATTTCGGCGTGCCGTTCTGCCTGTCGACGTGCTCCATCAATTCCATCGAGGACGTGGCGGAGGCGATCGGCAAACCGTTCTGGTTCCAGCTGTACCTCATGAAAGACCACAAGGTCAATGACAGCCTGATGCGCCGCGCCCACGACGCCAACTGCTCGGCCCTCGTGCTGACGATCGACCTGCACACGCAGGGCAAGCGCTGGGCCGACGAAAAGCACGGCCTGGCCGTCCCTCCGCGCCTGACGCCGTCGAACATCATGCAAATGGTCGGGCATCCGCGCTGGCTCGCGAACATGGCGGGCAGCAAGCGTCGCACGTTCGGCAATTTCGAGCACGAGATCAAGGAAGCCGGCTCGATCGGTTCGCTGTCGAAGTGGATCGAGGAACAGTTCGACGCGTCGTTCGACGTGAACACGGCGCGCCAGGTGCGCGAGAAATGGCGGCGCAAGCTGATTCTGAAAGGCGTCATGAACCCGGACGATGCGCGGACCGCCGTCGACATCGGCGCCGACGCGATCATCGTGTCGAACCATGGGGGCCGCCAGCTGGACGGCGCGCCGTCGTCGATCTCCGTGCTGCCCGAAATCGTCGACGCGGTGGGCGACCGCATCGAAGTGCTGTTCGACGGCGGCATCCGCACGGGGGGCGACATCGTCAAGGCGATCGGCCTGGGCGCCCACGCCTGCCTGTCCGGCCGCGCATGGCTGTACGGCCTCGCGGCGCGCGGGCGCGAGGGCGTCACCTGTGCCCTCATCCTGCTGGAACAGGAACTGCAGGACTGCATGCTGCTGACGGGTCTCGACAACCTGCATCATATCGATCCGGGCGTCGTCACCGCGCAGCCGCCGCTGGGGAGGCGTTGATGCTGCCTTTCATGTTCGCCACCGGGATCGAAAACAGCTCACCCACGATCGGCAACGGCCGCATCCGCCGCGACCAGATGGAGGAATGCGGCCATTACCGCCAGTGGAAAACGGACCTCGGCCTCGTGGCGCAACTGGGCATCCGCACCTTGCGCTATGGCGTGCCCTTGCACCGGACCTGGCTCGGCCCCGGCCGCTACGACTGGGAATTCGCGGACCAGGCCTTCGGCGAACTGCGGCGGCTCGGCATCGCCCCCATCGCCGACCTGTGCCACTTCGGCGTGCCGGACTGGATCGGCAATTTCCAGAATCCCGATTTCCCCGAGCTGTTCCAGGGCTATGCGAAGGCCTTCGCCACGCGCTACCCGTGGATCCGCCTGTACACGCCCGTCAACGAGATGTATGTGTGCGCCAAGTTCTCCGCGCTGTTCGGCTGGTGGAACGAGCAGGCGCGCGACCTGCGTTCCTACGTGACGGCGCTGAAGTTCCTGGCCAAGGCCAATGTACTGGCGATGCACGCGATCCTCGACTTGCGCCCGGACGCCGTGTTCGTGCAAAGCGAATCGAGCGAATACTTCCACGCGACGGCGCCCGACGCCGTCGCGGAAGCGGAACGCCGCAACCAGCTGCGCTTCCTGTCGCTCGACTTCAACTACGGCCGCCCCCTCGATGCCATGCAGCGCGACTTCGTGCTGGCGAACGGCATGACGCCGGACGAATGCCGCTTCTTCGAGGAGCGCGCGCTGTGCGGCCACTGCATCGTCGGCGGCGACTACTACATGACGAACGAACACGACGTCGATCCGGACGGCGCGACGCGTGACGCGGGCGAAACGCTGGGCTTCGCGATGATCGCGCGCGAGTACGCCGAACGCTACGGCCTGCCGATGATGCACACGGAGACGAACCTCGACCAGGGCAGGCTCGGCACCGAAGCCAGCGACTGGCTGCGCTGCCAATGGGCCCACGTACGCAGCCTGATGCGCAGTGGCGTGCCCGTCGTCGGCTTCACCTGGTATTCGCTGACCGACCAGATCGACTGGCACGTCGAATTGCGCGAAGCGCGCGGCATCGTCAATCCGCGCGGGCTGTACGATCTGCAGCGGCGAATCCGGCCCGTGGGTACGGCGTACCGGGACCTGATCGCGGCATGGGACGGGCGGATCGGGGCGGTGGACAAGGCGGCGCGCCGCGCCCCTTGACGCGGGCCGCCGCCTGCGGTCTACTTTGCCGCACGCATTCCGAACGCATTCCATGACGCTCACACCCGTAATCGACCTGATCAACCTGATTCCGCGCGACCTGATCCTTCCGCCCGCCAGCCTGTTCCTCGTCATCGCCGTCGGCCTCGTGCTGTGGCGCCGCCGTCCGCGCGCCGGGCGCATCGTCGCGGGCACGGGGCTCGCCTTGCTGACGATCCTGTCGACGACGGGCGGCGCGCGGCTGCTCGTCGCGCCGCTGGAGCGCATGACGGCCCCGGTGCAGGCCCCCGGGCGCGCGGGTGCGCAGGCGATCGTCGTGCTGGCGGCGGGACGGCTGCGCCGGGCGCCCGAGTACGACGGCCGCGACATCCCCGACTACATTGCGCTGGCGCGCCTGCGCTATGCCGCGCACCTGCTGCGGCAAACGGGACTGCCCATCCTCGTCAGCGGCGGCAGCGGCAGCAGCAACGCCGACGCGGACGCACGCCGCTATTCGGAAGCGGACGGCATGGCCGCCGCGTTGCGCGAGGACTTCGGCGTGCCCGTGAAATGGCTCGAGGGCCGCTCGCGCGACACGGCCGAGAACGCGGCGTTCAGCGCCGCCATCCTGCACGCGGACGGCGTCCAGCGCATCCTGCTCGTCACGGACGCCATGCACATGCCGCGCGCCCGCGCCGTGTTCGAGCGCGCGGGACTGGACGTCGTCAGCGCGCCCACAATGTTCTTCAGCCACCAGCCCATGTCGATCCACGCCTGGATCCCGAGCGCCGAGGGCATGCGCCGCTCGTGGTATGCGTCGTACGAATTGATCGGCATGGTCTGGTACCGGCTGCGCGCGGCCGGCGGCCGCTGATGGCACGGAACGTGGTGCATGACCGGCCGGCTCCCGGCTCGCCGCAAGCGCTGGCGCCGGCGCACGTCGCCGGCGCCAGCGCCGCGCACGCGGCCGGCATCGATCCACAGGACCTGAAGCAAGTGTGGCGTCGCCTCGCGCGCCATGGCGGTCCGGCGCGGCCTTCAGCGGCTCCCGAACCGGGGTGACACCGTCGCCGGCTGCTGCCACGGCGCCTTCAATTCCGTGCGGGTCGTGTAATCCGTCAGCGACAGCCCGAACAGCAGCACGAGCGTCACGGCGCCCGTGACGGCCGCGAGGCGCAGCAGCGCGGGCGCGCGCCTCAGGCGCATGAACACGATCGCGACGAGCAGCGCCTTCGCCAACGCGATCGCGAGGCTGATCGCCGTGTTCAGCCAGCCGAGGCGCAGCAGCGCGCAGCCGGCCGTCGTGGCCAGCAGCACCAGCAGCGCGATCCACGTGAGCACGAGGGGTCGGGTCGCCTTGTTCACGTCAGCCTCCCGAGCGCGCCGTCAGGTACAGCAAGGGATACAGGAAGATCCACACCACGTCGACGAAGTGCCAGTACAAGCCGGCCAGCTCGACGGCCTCGTTGCCCGGGCCGCGCGGCGGCGGATGGCGCAGGACCAGCATCAGCCACACACAGGCCGATACGCCGATCGTCAGGTGCAGCGCGTGAAGCGCGGTCGCCGCGAAGTACAGCAGGAAGAACAGTTCGATGCCGTGCACGGTGGCCGGGTCGGTCGCGTCGGCGGGATGGAATCCGACGCCCGGGAACAGATGCTCATCGAATTCCTGGTGCCATTCAAAGCCCTTGATGGCGAGGAAGACGACGCCCAACGCGGCCGTCAACGCCAGCAGGCGCGTGGCGCGGCGCCGGTCGTTGCCTTGCGCGGCGTGGCCGGCCAGCGCCATGCAGAAGCTGCTGGTCAGCAGCACGGCCGTGTTGACGGTCCCCAGCAGCATGTCCGTGTGGCGGCTGGCCATGCCCGTCGCATGCGGGGCATGCATGCGCAAGTACAGGTAGCCGAACAGCAGCGGGCCGAAGAACAGCAGCTCGCTGGCCAGGAACACCCACATGCCGAACGAGCGCGCGAAGTCCTGCTGCGCGTGGCTCGCGAATTGCGGCTCGAGGACCGGCGCGCTCATGGTCCCTCCGGCGTGTAGGCGTAGGGCTCGCGGACCACGACGGGCGCAATCGCGAAGTTGTGTTCGGGCGGCGGCGAATCCGTCTGCCATTCGAGGCCCGTGGCGCGCCACGGGTTCGGCGTCGCGCGCGCACCGTAGCGCAGCGACCACGCCAGGTAACCGAGCGGCATCAGGTAGCCGACCGCCAGTATCACCGCGCCGGCCGACGACAGCACGTGCAGCAGCTGGAATTCCCCGGGATAGCTGTGGTAGCGGCGCGGCATGCCCGCATAGCCCAGCAGGTATTGCGGGAAGAACGTCAGGTTGAAGCCGGCGAAGATGACCAGCGCCGCGATCTTGCCCCACGTGTCGGAATACATGCGGCCGGTGACCTTGGGCCACCAGAAGTGAATGCCGCCCAGGTAGGCCATCACGGAGCCGCCCACCATGATGTAATGAAAGTGGGCGACGACGAAATAGGTGTCGGACAGGTGCACGTCCAGCGCGAGCGACGCGAGGAACAGGCCGGTCAGCCCGCCGATGGTGAACAGGCCGACGAAGCCCAGCGCGTACAGCATCGGCGCCGAGAACCGGATGCTGCCCTTGTACAGCGTGGCCGTCCAGTTGAACACCTTGATCGCGGAGGGAATCGCGACGAGGAAGGACAGCAGCGAGAACACCATCCCCGCATACATCGACTGGCCGCTGACGAACATGTGGTGGCCCCACACGAGGAAGCCGATGACCGCGATGGCGAGGATCGCATAGGCCATGAAGCGGTAGCCGAACACGGGCCGGCGCGCGAAGCACGGAATGATCTCGCTGGCGACGCCCATCGCCGGCAGCACCATGATGTACACGGCCGGATGCGAATAAAACCAGAACAGGTGCTGGAACAGCAGCGGATCGCCGCCCAGCGCGGGGTCGAAGATCCCGACCTGGAACAGGCGCTCGATCGCGACCAGCACCAGCGTCATCGCCAGCACGGGCGTGGCCAGCACGAGGATCAGCGACGTCGCGTAGTTCGCCCACACGAACAGCGGCAGGCGGAACCAGGACAGGCCCCGCGCGCGCAGCGTGTGCACGCTGACGATGAAGTTCAGGCCCGTCAGGATCGACGAGAATCCGAGCACCAGCACGCCGGACAGCGCCGCGACGACGTGCGAGTTCGAGAACATCGACGAGAACGGCGTATAGAACGTCCAGCCCGTGTCGACGCCCCCGGCCAGCAGCGCCCACAGCACGATCGCGCCGCCCGCCATGTACAGGTACCAGCTGGCGAGGTTCAGGCGGGGGAAGGCGAGGTCGCGCGCGCCGATCATCAGCGGCATCAGGAAATTCCCCAGCACGGCCGGGATCGACGGGATCAGGAACAGCCACACCATGATGATGCCGTGCGCCGTGAACAGCTTGTTGTACGTGTCGTCGCTGACGAGGTCTCCCTGCGGCGTCGCCAGTTCCAGCCGGATCAGCGCGGCCGCCACGCCGCCGAGGAAAAAGAAGAACGTGATGGAGATCGCGTACAGCACGGCGATGCGCTTGTGGTCGCGCGTCGTCAGCCAGTCGATCAGCCGGTACCCGCCGGCCAGGTAGCTCGGCTCGCGCCGCTCGTGCGGTGCTGTGCCCTCGTCGACGATGCTAGCGTCGTTCTGTGCGCTGGTCATGCGCGCTCTCCCTGATGTATTCGATGATGGCGAGGATGTCTTCCTCGCCGACCTGGCCCGCGAACGACGGCATGATGGGCGCGTAGCCCGCGACGACGTCCTTCGCCGGCACGAGGATCGAGTCGCGGATATACGGTTCGTCGGCCGTCAGCTCGCGCCCGTCCGCCAGGTGCACGCGCCGGCCCAGCAGCCCGGTGAGGTCGGGCGCGTGCACGCTCGAACCGGGATCGTGGCATCCGCTGCAGCCGTAGCGGCGGTACAGCTCGAAGCCGCGCGCCGCCATGCCGGGCTGGCGGGGCCCCGCCTCCAGCCACTGCGCGAATGCCGCCGGCTGCATGACGACGATCCGGCCCAGCATCATCGCGTGCTCCGTGCCGCAGTATTCGGCACAGTACAGGCGGTACTCGCCCGTGCGGCTCGGCGTGAACACGATGGACGTGTAGCGCCCCGGCACGACGTCCTGCTTGACCCGGAAGTCCGGCACGAAGAAGCTGTGGATCACGTCCTGCGACGTCATCACCATGCGCACGGGCCGGCCCAGCGGCAGGTGCAGCTGGCCGATCTCGCGCCGGCCGTTCCTGTGCTCCGCCTCCCACATCCACTGCTTGGCCACGACGAACACGGGCATCGCATTGGCCGGCGCCTGGTACAGCTTCACGTAGTCGATGGCGCCCCATGCGTAGATGCCGAGGAAGAGCAGCAGCGGGATCACGGTCCATGCGATTTCGACGGACAGGCCCTGCTTCGGCACGTGCGTGCGGTCGGCGTTCGACCCGGCCCGGTAGCGGATGGAGAAGCCGATCATCAGCGCGAGCAGCACCAGCGCGACGGTTCCCGTCAACAGCAGCAGGCACAATGCGAAGCTGTCCAGGCGCGAGGCCGAGGCGGCCGCATCGGCCGGCAACAGGTGGAAGTCCGTGTTCATGACCGTTCTCCCCGCCGGCGCCACAGCCAGCCCAGGAACAATAGCGGCAGCAGCAGGACGCCTCCCCGGACGGCGGCCATGGCGAGATCGGTGTGGCGGCCGGACGTCGGCGCGTAATGCGCGCACAGCAGCAGCACCTGCTGCCCGAACGATGGCGCGGGTTCGTCGCGCGCGGCCGCTTTCACGGCGTCGCGCAGACCGGCCGGGTCGAAGCGCACGCCGGAGAACGCGCGGACGATGCGGCCGTCCTCATCCAGCACGACGAAACCGGCCGCGTGCGCCAGTTCGCCCGTCTGTCGATCCGCGACGGCGCGGTAGCCGAGCGCCGCCTGCAGCCGCGCGAGCGTGGCCGCGTCGCCCGTCAGCAGGGTGAGATCGGCCGCGCCGCCGGGCAGCAGCGCGGCATAGGCCCGCTTCCTCGATGCCGCCGCGGCGGCGCCGTCGCGCGGGTCGACGGACAGGCCGACCAGGCGATAGTCGCCCTTTGCCAGGCCGGAGAGTGCCAGCGCCTGCAGCACGCCTTCGAACAGGGTACTGCACAGGTTCGGACAGGTGTAATAGCCGGGCACCAGCACGACCGGGCGGTCGAACAGCGTGGCCAAGCGGACCTCGCGGCCCGCGTCGTCGCGCAGGACGGCGGTCAGCGGCAGCCGGGCGCCGGGCACGGGGTCGAAGCGCGCGGCCGGCGGGGGCGGCAATGCCAGCGCCTGGGCGCCGGCCGGGCCGCCGGCCAGCTGCAATGCCGCGAAGAGCACGACGAAGACGGCTTTCATCGCGCCTCCTTGCCGGACGCGAGAATCGGCGGCGTCCGCCCGGCCTTCGTGGCGGGCGCCGGCTTTGCGGCCGGCGCCGGCGTGGCGCCGCCCTGCGCGGCCATCAGCTTCATCGCCTCGTCGAGCGGAATGCGCGCGATGCCGGCCTGGCGGTCGACCCAGCCGTAGCCGGCGAGAACGCGGCGCTTTTCCTCGAGATAGCTCACGCGGTCCGGCTGCGGCGCCGGCTGCAGCAGCGGTGTCGCACCCTGGAAAGCATGCGGCGGCGTGTTCGCGGCCGGTCCCTCCTCCCGCAGCATCAGCGCGCCCGCGACGAGCGCGCAGGCGATGCCGCCCACGATGACATAGGCGCCGCGGCGCAGGCCGCGCAGGTCGAGATCGCCGCCGGTGTAGTCAGACATGCGCCCTCTCCTTTCCGTGGCGTTCCAGCGCCGTCCACGCCAGCAGCCCGAAGCCGCCGGCGACGAGCGGCGCGAGCCACAGCCAGTGGCGCGTCAGGTGCGGGACGGACGGCAGCACGAGCCACCAGCAATCGAGCAGGTGCGCCGCCAGCAGGGCGCCGGCCAGCACGCCCATCAGCGCGGGCGCGGACTTCGCATGGCGCGACAGCAGGATGCACAGCGGCCCCGCGAAGTGGCCGACGACGAGCACCCACGCCACCGCCTGCCATCCCGCCGCGCCGCGGCGCAGATACCACGCGATTTCGTGCGGCAGGTCGGCCGCCCAGATGATCAGGAATTGCACGTACGCGAGATAGGCCCACGTCAGCACGTACATCATCAGCAGGTTGCCGAGGTCCGGCAGCCGCTTGCGCGCGGCGCCGCGGTCGATCAGGAGGACCGCCAGCGCAAGCCCCGTCAGCATCTGGCCCGTGGCGGCCAGCCAGCCGAACACGCTGGAATACCATTCCGGCTGCAGCGACATGATCCAGTCGACGGCCGCCAGGCTGACCGAGAAGCCGTAGACGAGCAGGCAGGCCGCGGCGCGCGCCGGCGAGCGGGTGCGGGCACGCGTCTCGACGATGGCCAGGCCGGCCCACAGCACGAGGTAGACGATGCTGCGCACCGTGAAGAACACGGGGCCGAGCCACGCGTGGCGGAACGCGGCGTCCGGCGCGCCGGGAACGCCGTGCTGCCACGGATACAGCAGCGGCGCGCCGAGCAGCACGGGCAGGAACAGGATGCAGGCGAGCGGCAGCCAGCGCGCCGCGCGCAGCAACGGGCCGCGGATCGTCTCGCCCCATGCACCGCCCGTCAACTGGTGCAGCCACACGTTCGCCAGGCCGCCCAGCAACGCGCCCGTCACGAACCACCATGCGGCCAGATAGCTGGCCAGCAGCGCGCGCAGGTCCAGATACCAACCCGCCCAGGCCGCAATCAGCGCGACAACCGGCAGCGCCAGCCCCGCCAGGGCGGATGTCCGTCGCTTCATGGCTGCCCTCCCAGGTGCGCGCGCACGTCCGGCGGAAGCGTTGCCACCTCCGCGTGCTGGCTCAGTTGCAGTGCGCGGATGAAGGCGACGATCGCCCAGCGGTCGGCCGGTTCGACGCGGTCGCCGTACGGCACCATCACGCCGTAGCCGTTCCTGATCACGTCGTAGATATGGCGGTCGGGGACGTTGCGCAAGCGGTCCTGGTGGTACGTCGGCGGCGCCGGGAAGCCGCGCCGCACGACGAGGCCGTCGCCGTCGCCGGCCGGGCTGTGGCAAGGCATGCAATAGATCATGTAGCGGTCCTGGCCGCGCTTCAGCAACGTCATGTCGACGGGGTACGGGTTCGTCTGCGCCCGCTCGGCCTCGATGTCGCGCTGCACGAGGTCGGCGCCCTTGCTTCCACCGGAGCTGTCGGCGAACGCCCCGCGGGCGCGCGGCACCGTGCCCGCGACGGGCGGCCGCGCCGCCGCGCCATCCTCGAACAGCGGGCTCGGTGCGTACGTTTTATAACGCGGCTGGTCGTACATGTCCTGCTTGGCGCCTTCGCAGCCCGCCAGCAGGCACGCCGCCGTCAATGTGGACAGCAGGCGGATCATGCCGGCACCTCGCGCAGCAGCAGCGGATGCAGTTCTTCGAGCAGGTCGCGCGCGGGGCCGGGTGCGAACACGGGATCGCGCGCGGGCAGGCACAAAAAGAAGCGGTTGCGGCTCGCGAGCTCGAATTCCTCGACCTCGAACAGCGGGTGGTACAGGCGCGGCAAGCCGTTCAATGCCAGCATCGCGACCGTCGCCGCCAGCGCGGCGCCGAGGATCGTGATCTCGAACGTGGCCGGGATGAACGCGGGCCAGCTGTTCAACGGCCGGCCGCCGATATTGATCGGATAGTCGACGACGGCCGCATACCATTGCAGGAAGTACGTGCCCGCGCCGCCCAGGATCCCGCCCAGCAGCGTGAGGGGCGCGATCCAGCCCTTTTCGGCACCGATGATGTCGTCGAGCCCCTCGATGGCGTACGGTGAATATGCCTCGACCTTCGTCCAGCCGCGCGCCCGCACGTGGCGCGCGGCCGCGCACAGGCTGTCCGCGCTGGGAAATTCCGCCAGCAGGCCGTAGAGCGCATGGTCGCTCATGCTTCCCCCTGCGCGGATTCGCGTACGAGCTCGCGCATCTCGGCGATCGAGATGGCGGGCAAAAGGCGCACGAACAGCAGGAACAGCCAGACGAACAGCGCGATGGAACCGAACAGCGTGATCCAGTCCCAGCGCGTCGGGTAGAACATGCCCCAGGCGGACGGCAGGTAATCGCGATGCAGCGACGTGACGACGATGAGGAAGCGCTCCATCCACATGCCGCAGTTGATGACGAGACTGAGCAGGAACAGCAGCGCCACGCTGTGGCGCACGCGCCGGAACCAGAACAGCTGCGGCACGAGCACGTTACAGGTCAGCATGGCCCAGTACACCGGCGCATACGGCCCCGTGAAGCGGTTCACCGTCATGTAGCGCTCGTAGACGTCGCCGCTGTAGAACGCCGTGAAGATCTCGGCCAGGTAGCCGTAGCTCACGAGCCAGCTCGTCGCGAGCAGCACCTTGGCCGCGTTGGCCAGGTGCCGGCCCGTGATGAAATCGTGCAGGCCGAACGCGCGGCGCAGCGGGATCGCCAGGGTCAGCACCATCGCGAAGCCGGAGAACAACGCGCCGGCGACGAAGTATGGCGGGAAGATGGTCGAGTGGTAGCCGGGCGTGTTCCCGACGGCGAAGTCGAGCGAGACGATCGTGTGGACCGACACGACGAGCGGCGTCGCGAGTCCCGCCAGCAGCAGATACGCCCATTCGTAGCGCGCCCAGTGCCGCGCCTCGCCGCGCCAGCCCAGCGCCAGCAGGCCGTACGCAATTTGCGCCGCGCGCTCGCCCCGCTGGCCCGCGCGGTCGCGCAGCGTGGCCAGGTCGGGGATCAGGCCGACGTACCAGAACAGCAGCGAGACCGTCAGGTACGTCGCGATGGCGAAGAAGTCCCACACGAGGGGACTGCGCCATTGCGGCCACACGTTCATCACGTTCGGGTAAGGCACGAGCCAGTAGAAGAACCACGGCCGGCCCAGGTGCAGGATCGGGAACAGGCCGGCGATGGACGCCGCGAACAGGGTCATCGCCTCGGCGAAGCGGTTGATGGAGGTGCGCCACTTCTGGCGCAGCAGCAGGAGGACGGCGGAGATGAACGTGCCCGCGTGGCCGATCCCGATCCACCACACGAAATTGCCGATGGCATAGCCCCACGCGACGGGTATGTCGACGCCCCAGATGCCGATGCCCTTCACGAGCAGCCATGTGACGGCGAGCAGCAGCGCGCACACGCCGGCGGACGCGAACAGGAACGCCGTCCACCAGCGCCAGCCGAAATGGTCCGTCAGGACGATGTTCGCGATCTTGTCCGTGACGCTCGCATAACCCCAGCCCGGGCGCAGCACGTCGCTGCCGCGCGAGTGCAGGCTGTCGCTGCCGGCCCGTGTGTCCGGCGTGCTCATTCCAGCTCCGGATCGGGATTCAGCACGCGCGTCAGGTAGCTCGTGCGCGGCCGCGTGTTGAGTTCTTCCAGCAGGTGGTAGTCGAGCGGCGACGCCTTGGCCGCGACGACGTCGCTGGACGGATCGTTCAAATCGCCGAAGCGGATCGCGCGCGTGGGGCACACGGCCTGGCAGGCGGTGACCATCTCGCCGTCGCGGATGCGCCGCCCGGCCTTCTCGGCCTCGATGCGGGCGCGGGTGATCCTCTGCAGGCAGTAGCTGCATTTCTCCATCACGCCGCGCCGCCGCACCGTCACCTCCGGATTCTGCAACGCCTTCAGGCTCTCGACCTTCTGGTTCGAATACTGCAGGAAGTTGAAGCGCCGGACCTTGTAGGGGCAATTGTTGGAGCAGAAGCGCGTGCCGATGCAGCGGTTATAGACCTGCACGTTGAGGCCTTCGCTGTCGTGCATCGTGGCGCCGACGGGGCACACTTCCTCGCATGGCGCGTGCTCGCAATGCATGCACGGCACGGGTTGAAATAGCGTCCGCGCGCCGGCCTGGTAGCGGTCGACCCGGATCCAGTGCATGCTGCGCCCGCGCCGCACTTCTTCCTTGCCGACGACGGGGATGTTGTTCTCGGCCTGGCACGCGACGGTGCACGAGGCGCAGCCGATGCAGGTATTCAGGTCGATGGCCATGCCCCATTTGTACTCGCCGCGATCGCCCTCGCGCTCCGGGTACATCGACGCGTGCCGTTCCTTCTCCTGCCCGCGCGGCGCGCCGCGTGCGAGTTCACGCACGTGGACCGGATCGCGGCCGTGCATGTCGACCTCGCGCTGGCGGAACACGAGATCGTGCGTGCGGCCGGTCGTCTCCACCGTCAGCGCGGGCGCGGCCGCCAGCGCGGCGCGGGTGCGCAGACGATACGCGTCGAAGCCGACGCCCTCCCCGACGCCGCCCGCCGCGCGGCGTCCATACCCCAGCGGCAGCGTGACGACGCCCTCGGCCTGCCCCGCCACGACGAGTACCGGGGCTTCGATCGTCCGGCCCTCCGCGCGCAGGCGCGCCACCATGCCGTCCGCGAGATGCAGACGAGATGCCGTGGCCGGACCGACGAGGGCCGCGTTATCCCACGTAAGGGACGTGAGGGGGCGCGGCAATTCCTGCAGCCAGGCGTTGTTGGCGAAGGCGCCCCCGTCGACGGCCGGATCGGGCGCGAACAATGCGACGAGCGGTGCCGCCGCCGCCGCGGCGGGCGCGGCGATGGGCCGTGCGGCGGGCGGTGCGACCGGCACCGATGCGCTGCCGTCGACGATGCCCCGGCGCAGGCTGTCGCGCCACGCATCGTCGCCGTCCGGCCAGGAGGCGCGCACGAGGGCGTGGCCGTCGCGTGCGTCCGTGCCCGCCAGCAGCGCGAGGATCTCGTGCGTGGAGCGCCCGCCGTACAGCGGCGCGATCAGCGGTTGCACGATCGTCGCCGTGCCGTCGTGCGCGCGGGCGTCGCTCCACGCCTCGTACCCATGCGCCATCGGCAGGTGCCAGCCGGCCGCGCGCGCCGTCTCGTCGCGGTACAGGCCCAGGTGCGCGCCGAGCGGCACGCGTTGCAGCAATGTCGCAAAATCCAGGTCGGCCGGCGCGTCGTAGGCGGGGTTCGCGTCCAGGATCAGCAGTGTGTCGACGCGGCCGGCGCGCATGTCGTCGGCCAGCGCGGCGATGGACTCGCCGTGGTTCAGCGGGCTGCGCTCGACCGGATCGATGAAGGCCTGCGGGCCGTTCAGGCGCCGCGTCAATACGTAGGCCAGCGCACGACCCGCCGGGCTCACGGCCGGGCCGGCGACGACGAGGGCCCGGCCGCGGGCGCCGTCGAGCGCCTTCGCGACCGCCGCTTCCCACCGGTCCAGGGCCGGGTCGGCAGCGCGGCCCGTGTCCGGCGCGGCGCCGAGGCGCGCGGCGATGCGCCACAGCGCGGCTTCGATCTCGTGCGGGGCGCGGGCGAGGCGCGCGTCGGCATAGGCCCCGGTCAGCGTCGGCGTCGCTTCCAGCACGTACAGGCGGTTCGCGCCGGCGCGCGCGCCCAGCCGGCGCGGCGCCGTGAACGTCCGCGCGTGGGCCAGGCTGCCGGGCATGGAGCCGAACAGGTCGGCGTCCAGCGCGAGCACGACGCTCGCCTCGTCCAGCCGGTACAAGGCGTCGAGCGGCCGGCCGAACGCGAGCTGCGACGCCTGCGCGGCGCCGTCGTCGTGCAGCGGGTCCCACGCGTGCCAGCGCGCGTTCGGCAGGCGCTGTTGCAGGGCCGCGATCTGGTGCGCCAGCGTGGGCGACGTGACGGTGCCCGTCAGGATGCGCAGGCCTGCTCCCCCGTCCCGTTCGAAGCGGGGGCGGCGCGCCTGCAGCGCGGCCTCGAACGCGCCCCATGTCGACATCTCGTCGCCGCGGAACACGGCCTGCGAGCGGTCCGGGTCCCACAGCTGCAGGATCGACGCCTGCGCGAACACGTCGGTCGTGCCGGCACCGACGGGATGGTCGGGATTGCCCTCGACCTTCGTCGGCCGCCCCATGTTCGATTCCACCAGCACGCCGTGGGCGAGACCGCGGCGCACGAAGGCGGTCGCATAAAACATCGGCAGCCCCGGCACGCCCTGTTCCGGCATCGTCACGTACGGGACGATGGGCTCGGCCGGCGGCCCGCTGCAGCCTGCGCCCGCCAGCGCCGCCGACGCGGCCATCAGCTTCAGGAAGCGGCGCCGGGCCGGTTCGTCCTGGGCAATCGGAAATATCGGATGATCGTGCTCCATCATTTTCAGCAACTTAGCGGTGGCAGGTGGAGCAATTGGTCAATGCCTGGGCGTCGCGCAGGCGGTACAGGCGGTTCAGCTGGCGGACCTCGTCCGCACTCAAAGGCTTTGCGGGCGCCATCGACAACACCTCGCTCAGCGGCCGCACGTGATGCGGCGCGTCGCGGTGACAGCGCAGGCACCACTGCATTTCCAGCGACGCGGTGCGCCACGTGATGGGCATCTGGTCCACGCGGCCATGGCACTCGATGCAGGCGACGCCCTTGCTCACGTGGATGTCGTGCTCGAAATAGACGAAGTCCGGCAGATCGTGCACGCGCACCCAGTGGATCGGCTTGCCCGTGCGCGCGCTGTCGTGCAGCGGCGCCAGCGCGGGCGAATCGAGGAAGAGCTGGGAGTGGCAACTGAGGCAGACGGACGTCGACGGCATGCCGGCCGTGGCCGAATTTTCCACCGACGTGTGGCAATAGCGGCAATCGATGCCATCGTCGGACACGTGGTGCTTGTGACTGAAAGGAATGGGCTGGGCCACGGGGGCATTGGTCACGTTATGGGGTGTCATGGTCCAGCGTGCCAACGCAATCCAGGCCGCGACGCCGACCACCAGACCCAGCAGGATCAGCTTGACGAACAGGACCGCGGGACGGGAAAACGGTGGCGCCATCGATTCGCAAGGACTCGGTCTATGAACAAACGAGCCCAGTATATGCTGTCATTCCTACAACACTGCGCACGTTACCGCCGGGCAGCATGAATTCGTGCAAATCTAATTGCGTTGTGGAAATCACTTATGGCACCACCTCATGACGGCAACGTGGAATGTCGGTTATCATTGTTGACTTTTGGAAACAACCCTCTCCCACCGACAATCACAGATACTTTCAAGATGAACTGGTTCAACCGCCTCCGCCTGGCGAGCAAGCTGGGCATTACGTTTGCCGCCGTCCTCGCACTGACCGTGCTGGTCGGCGCCATTTCCATCCATGAACTCGCGCAGGTCAACGACACGTCGCTGCGCCTGTCGTCGCACTGGATGCCGGGCATCCGCGTCATCGAGGACATCAAATCCCAGATCGCCCGCATCCGCACGCGCGAGCTGCAATACATCATCTCCAGCGATCAGGCCGAGATGGACAAGTACGACAAGGTCATCGCGCAAGACCTCGAAGACCTGAAGCGCATGCAGGACGACTACGTCAAGCTGCTCGAAGCGCCGGAAGAAAAACAGGTTTACGCGGAATTCCTCGACATGTGGCAGCGCTACATGGCGGAAGACGCGAAGGTCCGCGCCGCCGCGCGCCTGAACGACGATGACCTGGCCAAGACGCTGATCCGCGGCGAATCGAACAAATTGATCGTCGCCCTGCGCAAGAACGTCGACAAGGCCGTCGACATGTATACGGAAGGCGGCCGCGCCGCCGCCGTCGCCGGCTCGCACCGCTACGAGGCGTCGCGCACGCTGATCATCGCGCTCGTCTGCGGCTGCGTGCTGCTGGGCGCCGCCGGCGCCGCCCTGCTCACGCGCTGGCTCATGCGCCGCCTGGGCGGCGAGCCGGATTACGCGACCGACATCGTCAAGCATATCGCGGCCGGCGACCTGTCGATGGACGTGCAGACCCGCCCCGGCGACGACGCCAGCCTGCTCGCGGCCATGAAGGCGATGCAGGCCAATCTGGCGCACATCGTGGGCAATGTGCGTGCCGCCACCGGCACGATCTCCAGCGCCTCCACGCAGATCGCGGCCGGCAACATAGACCTGTCCTCGCGCACCGAGCAGCAGGCCAGCGCGCTGCAGCAGACGGCGGCCTCGATGGAAGAACTGACGGCGACCGTGCGCAACAACGCCGAACACGCACAGCAGGCCAACGCCCTCGCCGACACGGCGGCCGGCGTCGCCCAGCAGGGCAGCACGGCCGTGGAACGCGTCGTCGACACAATGGGCTCGATCCACGCGTCGTCGCAGAAGATCGTCGACATCATCGCCGTCATCGACGGCATCGCCTTCCAGACGAATATCCTGGCCCTGAACGCGGCCGTCGAAGCGGCGCGCGCGGGTGAACAGGGCCGCGGCTTCGCCGTCGTGGCGGGCGAAGTGCGCACGCTCGCCCAGCGGTCGGCGGCGGCCGCCAAGGAAATCAAGGAATTGATCGGCGCCTCCGTGCAGCAGGTGGAAAGCGGCGCCGGACTCGTGTCGGAAGCCGGCGCCACGATGCGCGAAGTGCTGCAGACCGTGCAGCAGATGCACGAGCTGATGGTCGAGATCAGCCACGCCGGCCGCGAACAGAGCGCCGGCATCCAGCAGGTCAACCAGGCCATCTCGCAGATGGACACCGTCACGCAGCAGAACGCCGGTCTCGTCGAAGAGGCCGCGACGGCGGCCCAGAGCCTGCACGAACAGGCGGAAGCGCTCGACCATCTGGTCAGCGTGTTCAAGCTCGACGACCGCACGGGCCGCGTGTCCGGCGGCCGGGCCCTCGTCGTCGCCTGATTCCATCCTTTGCATGGTGCCGCCCGGCGCCATGCGTTCCGCAGGTTCTCCGCATCAGTTCCCGACCGCAGCCACGCCTACGGGCAACCGCGGGCGGGGGCCCATGCCCACACGAAACGCAAGCTCGCCGCACACGTCACGCGTGGGCACATTTCATTTGAGCCCGCGACCTCAAACGCCCCACGCTACGTGATGTTTGCGCAAACAAATAGTGTTATATAAGTTCTGAAAAAGCACATTTTGGAATAGCGTTTCTTCCGAGATTCCGATAGTCTCTTGTAAATTGGAAGCTCGAAGTCGGTGTCACCGGCTTCGGCGGACGATATAACAACCAGCGGATGGCGCTTCGTTCGAGCGTCGGCCGTCATACGAGACAATCTCATGAACCTGATCTCCCGCCTAGACTCCATCGTCTTCCTCATCTACTTCGTCGTGGTCGCCGGCTACGGCCTGTGGGTCTACCGCCGCAAGAATTTCGGCAGGCACGGGGCGAACACCTCCGCCTCGCACGACTACTTCCTGGCCGAAGGCTCGCTCACGTGGTGGGCCATCGGCGCCTCGCTGATCGCGTCCAACATCTCGGCCGAGCAGTTCATCGGCATGAGCGGCTCGGGCTTTCGCATCGGCATGGCCATTGCCGTATACGAACTGATGGCCGCCGCCACCCTCGTCATCGTCGCCGTGTTCTTCATGCCGGTCTATTTGAAGAACCACATCTACACGATGCCCCAGTTCCTCGAGCAGCGCTACGGCAAGGCCGTCGCCACGACGATGGCGCTGTTCTGGCTCGGCCTGTACGTCGTCGTCAACCTGACCTCGATCCTGTACCTGGGCGCGCTGGCCATCGGCAGCGTCACCGGCATCGGGGTGCTGCCCTGCATGCTGTTCCTGGCCGTGTTCGCCGCCATCATCACGCTGGGCGGCATGAAGGTCATCGGCTACACCGACGTCATCCAGGTCACCTGCCTCGTCATCGGCGGCCTCGTGACCACGTGGCTGGCGCTGGACCTGGTCGCGAAACTGGGCAACGGCCACGGCGCGCTGCAGGGCTTCTCGACGCTGTACGACACGACCCGCGACCACTTCGAAATGGTGCTGGGCCGCGACAACAAGAACTACATGGACCTGCCGGGCCTGTCGACGCTGATCGGCGGCATGTGGATCGTGAACCTGAACTACTGGGGCTGCAACCAGTACATCACGCAGCGCGCCCTCGGCGCCGACCTGCCGACCGCGCGCAAGGGCCTGCTGTTCGCCGCGTTCCTGAAGCTGTTGATGCCGATGATCGTCGTCATGCCCGGCATCGCCGCGTTCGCGCTGGACCGTGCCGGCGTGCTGGGCGACGCGATGCGCGTGGGCGGCGAACTGAATCCGGACCGCGCGTATCCGACCCTGCTGGCGCTGCTGCCGTCGGGCCTGAAAGGCATCGCGTTCGCCGCGCTGACCGCCGCCGTCGTCGCCTCGCTGGCCGGCAAGGCCAACTCGATCGCCACCATCTTCACCCTCGACATCTACCAGAAGCGCTTCCACCCGGACGTCGGCGAGAAGAAGATGGTGTGGATCGGCCGCATGACCGTCATCGTGTCGATGCTGCTGGCCGTCGTGATCGCCCCGCTGATGGGCATCGACAAGAAGGGCGGCTTCCAGTACATCCAGGAATACACGGGCTTCGTCTCGCCGGGCATCCTGGCCATGTTCCTGCTGGGCTTCTTCTGGAAAAAGACGACGTCCAGCGCGGCGATGTTCGCCACCATCGGCGGCCTGGTGTTCTCGATCATCCTGAAATTCCTGCCGGCGATGATGGACCTGTCCTTCCTCGCGCCGATCGGCTTCGCCCACGACAACGGCGCGGGCGTGTACGAGATCCCGTTCCTGGACCGCATGTTCATCGTGTTCTGGCTGGTCGTGGCCGGCATGGTCCTGCTCTCCACCGTCTTCGCCCGCGGCAAGGTCAAGGCGCTGATCGTCGATACCAAGCTGTTCAAGGTCGACGGCGCGTTCGCCCTCGGCTCGGCCGTCATCTGCGTGGTGCTGGCGACCATCTACGGCATGTGGTGGTGATGCGTTGTGGTGGGCACGGGTGCCCACCACACGGTACTCGTGACGCGCCGTACGACATGGTCGTAGGGCGGGCATTCAAGGCCGGGGCCTCAAATGAAACGAGCCTACCAGACGCCGGCGTCACCGATCAAATCAAGGCAGCCTCCGGGCTGCCTTTTTTACGCGCGCTCTGATTCGAATTACGAATCACAGCCCATCAAATCATATATTGGACAACTTGCCGCCCCCACGGCACTCTAAGGTTTTTCAGATTTCCAGAGGAGACACCATGCCCACTTACCGTTCCCGTACCACGACCCAAGGCCGCAACATGGCGGGCGCCCGCGCCCTGTGGCGCGCGACCGGCATGAAGGATGGCGACTTCGAAAAACCGATCATCGCCGTCGTCAACTCGTTCACCCAGTTCGTGCCGGGCCACGTGCACCTGAAGGACCTGGGCCAGCTGGTCGCGCGCGAGATCGAGGCGGCCGGCGGCGTCGCCAAGGAATTCAACACCATCGCCGTCGACGACGGCATCGCGATGGGCCACGGCGGCATGCTGTACTCGCTGCCGTCGCGCGACCTGATCGCCGACTCCGTCGAGTACATGGTCAACGCCCACTGCGCCGACGCGATGGTCTGCATCTCGAACTGCGACAAGATCACCCCGGGCATGCTGATGGCCGCCATGCGCATCAACATCCCGACCGTGTTCGTGTCGGGCGGCCCGATGGAAGCGGGCAAGGTGATCAAGGTCGTCAACAACGACAAGAAAATCATCAAGCTGGACCTCGTCGACGCGATGATCCAGGCCGGCGATTCGAACATCTCGGACGCCGACGTGGCGGAAGTCGAGCGCTCGGCCTGCCCCACCTGCGGTTCCTGCTCGGGCATGTTCACGGCGAACTCGATGAACTGCCTGACCGAGGCGCTGGGCCTGTCGCTGCCGGGTAACGGCACCATCGTCGCCACGCACGCCGACCGCAAGGAACTGTTCCTGCGCGCCGGCCGCCTGATCGTCGACCTCGCGAAGCGCCACTACGAAGGCGACGACTACACGATCCTCCCGCGCAGCATCGCCACCAAGACCGCGTTCGAGAACGCGATGGCGCTGGACGTGTCGATGGGCGGTTCCACCAATACCGTGCTGCACCTGCTGGCCGCCGCGCACGAAGCGGGCGTCGAGTTCACGATGGCCGACATCGACCGCATCTCGCGCAACGTGCCGTGCCTGTGCAAGGTCGCGCCGATGACCAATAAATACCACATCGAAGACGTGCACCGCGCCGGCGGCATCATCGCCATCCTCGGCGAACTGGCGCGCGCCGGCCTGCTCGACACGTCGCTGCCGACCGTGCACTCGCCGACGCTTGAAGCAGCGATCGAGAAGTACGACATCAAACGCAGCGACGACCAGGCCGTCCATCAGCTGTTCCGCGCCGCGCCGGGCGGCGTGCCGACGCAGGTCGCGTTCTCGCAGGCCGAGCGTTTCGACACGGCCGATCTGGATCGTGCCGAAGGCTGCATCCGCGACCGCGCGCACGCGTACTCGCAGGACGGCGGCCTCGCGGTCCTGTACGGGAACATCGCCGAAAAGGGCTGCATCGTGAAGACCGCCGGCGTGGACGAAAGCATCCTGAAGTTCTCGGGCCGCGCGCGCGTGTTCGAAAGCCAGGACGCGGCGGTCGAAGGCATCCTGGGCGACACCGTGCACGCGGGCGACGTCGTCATCATCCGCTACGAAGGCCCGAAAGGCGGCCCGGGCATGCAGGAGATGCTGTACCCGACGTCGTACATCAAGTCGAAAGGCCTCGGCAAGGCATGCGCCCTGTTCACCGACGGCCGCTTCTCGGGCGGTTCGTCCGGCCTCGTGATCGGCCACGCCTCACCGGAAGCGGCGGAAGGCGGCGCCATCGGCCTCGTCGAGGAAGGCGACACGATCGACATCGACATCCCGAACCGCACCATCAACCTGCGCGTGACCGCCGACGAGCTGGCGCAGCGCCGCGCGGCGATGGATGCGCGCGGTGCCGGCGCGTGGCAGCCGGTGAACCGCGAGCGCGCAGTGTCGCAGGCGCTGCGTGCCTACGCGGCGCTGACGACGTCGGCCGACCGCGGCGCCGTGCGCGACCTGTCGCAGCTGAAGCGCTGAGCGAGCCTCCCGGCCGGCCGCGTCGCCGGCCGGCGGCTTGACGAATTTCGCCGCGATGCTGGCCACGATGGCGAGCGTTCCTAACGTTGCGAGCAAGGCCTGGAGCATGGTGTCCTCACCTGAAATAGGTCTTCACGAAGAACGCGAGCGTGATGCACACCGTGGTGCACAACGTGACGGCGCGGATGAAGGAAGGCGGCGCGCGCCGGCCGATATGCGCGCCGCCGTAGCCGCCGATGACGGCGCCCGCCAGCATCGCCAGCGTCTCGGGCC
Organism: Massilia putida; assembly: GCF_001941825.1. Taxonomy (NCBI): domain Bacteria; kingdom Pseudomonadati; phylum Pseudomonadota; class Betaproteobacteria; order Burkholderiales; family Oxalobacteraceae; genus Massilia; species Massilia putida. The sequence goes on along the minus strand of NZ_CP019038.1, from coordinate 6,558,967 downwards.
AGCGCACCGCGCCCGCCGCGATGAAGGCCAGTACCGCCACCGTGTTCGCCGCGCTGACCAGCAGCGTGCGCGGCGCGTTGAGAAGCTTGAGGTCGCGGCTGCCCTGCAGGCCCCACATCGCCATCATCATGATCCCCACCGCGCCCCCGAAGTAACCCCCATAGATCCCCAGCGCGAACTGCACCGCCACCACCGCGTGCGCAGGGATGCGCCAGCGCGCGCGCAATGCCTCGCCGATGCGGCGTCCGAACGCGAGCGCGATGGACGCCACCAGCAACAGCCAGGGCAGCACGACCGCGAACGCCGCGGATGACGTCCGCAGCAACAGCAGCGCCCCCACCAGCCCGCCACACAAGGTCGTGGCCAGCAGCGCGCGCAGCGGCACGGCGCCGACCGGTCCCAGACCGTCGCGATACGCCCACGCGCTGGCCAGTCCGCCCGGAAACAGGGCGACCGTGCTGGACGTATTCGCCAGCACCGGAGGCACGCCCGCCGCGATCAGCGTCGGCAGACTGACGAACGAACCACCGCCCGCCAGCGCGTTCATCGCGCCGGCCACCATGCCGCCTGCACAAGTGAGAATCATCGTATTCATGCATCGATGGTAGTCGCGGGAACAGGCGGCCGCAATCTGGCAATCCCGGCATGTTCCTTCGGCCATTCCGAAACCACAACCGCACGTCTTGTTAAATATTTGGACAAAGACAAATCCGACGTCCCCGCGTCATCCGTGCGTCAAAACGTGTCAATCTCGAAAAAAACCCTGCCATAACAACAAGTTAGCGATTCGCCAACGATGTATCGTTTATGCGACCCGGCAGCATATTTGTGTCATAAATCCTTGCGCTACGGCAACTCGCTCTGTAATCATCTGCACCCATGCGGTCCTCGAAGGCCGTAACCATCCGAACACCGACCGACCAAACGGAGCGCCGCGTGACGCGACACCGCCCCCTGCAAACCTGTTCCCCGCTGATCGTGGCCGCGGCCGCGGCCTGCATCATCGTCCCCCTCGCCGCCTGGCAGTGGCATGGCTGGCTGTTCGCCGCCTTGCTCCTCGCCGGGGGCGCGTTCGCCGCGGTGCGCGGTCACGCGGCCGGCACGTCGGCGTCCGGCACGCCGGCGGCGGACGACACCCTCGCGAGCCACCACGCGTTCAGCCTTGACGTGGCCGAGGTGTGGACCTCGCACATCGACGCGTCGCGCGAACAGATGGAAACGGCCGTCGTCGCGCTCGTCCAGCGCTTTTCCGGCATCGTCGTGCGCCTCGAGCAGGCTCTAGCCGCATCGGGCGCCGCCCGAGGAGCGGCGAAAAGCGCCGAGGGCGGGAACATCGTCGACGTGTTCGCGGCCAGCGAAAAGGAACTGCGTTCGCTGCTGGACATGCTGGCCGGCGCCGCCGCCAGCAAGCAGCAGATGCTGCAAAAGATCGAAGGCCTGCAGGAAGTCACCGCGACCCTGCAGAAGATGGCGGCGGACGTCGCCAGCATTGCCTGGCAGACCAACCTGCTCGCGCTGAACGCGGCCATCGAGGCGGCGCGCGCGGGCGAGGCGGGACGCGGCTTCGCCGTCGTCGCGACCGAGGTGCGCATGCTGTCGAACCGGTCGGCCGAAGCGGGCAAGCACATCGCGGCGCAGGTGGGCCGGATCAGCGCCGCGATCGACATCACCTGCCGCGCGGCCGGCGATTCGATGCGCGAAGAGACCCGCGCCGTGCAGGCGTCGGGCCAGATGATCGGCAACGTGCTCGGCGCGCTGCGCGGCGTCACCGACGCCCTCGTCGCCTCGTCCGACCTGCTGGCCCGCGAGAGCGCCGGCATCCAGGCCGAAGTGGGCGATGCGATCGTGCAGCTGCAGTTCCAGGACCGCGTCAGCCAGATCCTGTCGCACGTGCGCGACAACATCGCCCGGTTGCCCTCGTGGCTGGACGAGCAGGCGCAGGGCGACAACCCGCGCGGCCTCGATGCGCGCAGCCTGCTGGCCGAACTGGAGAGCACGTACGCGATGGCCGAAGAACGCACGCTCCACAAGAGCACCACGAAATCCGCGCCGCAACCGGTCGAAGACATTACATTTTTCTAGGAGTATCCATGGCAAAAACCATCATGGTGGTCGACGACTCGATCTCGATTCGCCAGGTCGTCAGCCTCGCCCTCAAGCAGGCCGGCTATGACGTCATCGAAGGCGTCGACGGCCGCGACGCGCTGGCGAAGCTGACGGGCCAGAAGGTCAACCTGATCATCAGCGACGTCAACATGCCAAACATGGACGGCATCACCTTCGTACGCGAACTCAAGGCCCGTCCCGCTTACAAGTTCACGCCCGTCCTGATGCTGACCACGGAATCGCAGGAAGACAAGAAGGAGCAAGGCAAGGCCGCCGGCGCGCGCGCCTGGATGGTCAAGCCGTTCAAGCCCGACGCCCTGCTCGCCGCCGTCCAGAAACTGACCCTGTCCTGACCCTGCGGCCGGCACCCCCGGCCTTTCCCGAAGTATGAGATGAGTATTGGCGAAACGAGCCAAGGGGCCGCCACGTGCCTGGCGGTCGAAGGCGAGATGACGATCTACCGCGCCGCGGAGCTGCATCCCGCGCTGCTGGACGCGGTGCGCACGCACGACACGCCCGCGCTCGACCTGTCCGCCGTCACGGAATTCGACAGCGCGGGCGTGCAGCTGCTGCTGGTGGCGCGGCGCGAAGCCGGACGCCTCGGCAAGCGGCTCGTGCTGCAAGGCGCCAGCCCCGCCGTGCGCGACGCGTTCGCGCTGCTCGGCCTGACCTGCGAAGGAGACGCCGCATGAGCATCGACATCGACCAGGTGACCCACACCTTCATCGCCGAGAGCCGCGAGCTGCTCGAGCAGATGGAGGCCGCCCTCCTCGCCGTCACGCGCGACGGGCTCGATGCCGTCAACGCGATCTTCCGCGCGGCCCACACGATCAAGGGCTCGGCCGGCATGTTCGGCCTCGACCCCGTCGTCGCATTCACGCACGTGGCCGAGAGTGTCCTGGACAAGGTGCGCGACGGCGCCATCGCCATCGACGACGAGCTCGTGGCGCTGCTGCTGGCATGCCGCGACCACATCGGCGCGCTGGTCGACGCCGTGGAAAGCGGCACGCTGGACGGCGATGCCGCCCTTGCGGAAGCCGGCGCGCCGCTCGTCGTCGCGCTGCAGGGCTATCTGGGCGGCACCGGCGCGCCGGCCGCGGCCCACGCGGCAGGCGCCGCTGCGGCCGTTGACGGCGTCAGCGGCCACTGGCATATCTCGCTGCGCTTCGGCCGCGACGTGCTGCGCAACGGCATGGACCCGCTGTCGTTCATCCGCTACCTGGGCCAGTTGGGAACCGTCACCGGCATCGCGACCATCGCCGACGCGCTGCCGGCCCTGGACGAATTCGACCCCGAGTCGTGCTATCTCGGCTTCGAGATCGGCTTTGCCAGCACGGCCGACAAGGCGGCGATCGACGGCGTGTTCGACTTCGTGCGCGACGACTGCCAGATCCGCATCCTCCCGCCCGAGAACCGCATCGCCGAATACCTCGCCTGGCTGGACGAAGCGCCCGCCCAGCGCGAACGCCTCGGCGAGATGCTCGTGCGCTGCGGCAGCGTCACGGCGCACCAGCTGGAACAGGCCCTGGCGACGCAGGCGGCAAGCGCCGCGCCGCCCCGGCCGATCGGCGCCATCCTCGTCGACCAGGGCGCCGTGCGCGCACCCGTCGTCGAGGCGGCCCTGGCGAAGCAGCGCCAGGCGCCGGAAGCCCGCCCGCAGCAGGAAAACCGCTCCGTGCGCGTGGATGCCGACAAGCTGGACCGGCTGATCAACCTCGTGGGAGAGCTCATCATCGCCGGCGCGGGCGCCAACCTCGTGGCGCGCCGCACGCAGATCCCCGAGCTGCTGGAGTGCACGTCGACCTTGTCCAGCCTCGTGGAGGAAGTGCGCGACAGCGCCCTGCAGCTGCGCATGGTGAAGATCGGCGCCACGTTCAACCGCTTCCAGCGCGTCGTGCACGACGTCGCGCGGGAACTCGGCAAGGACATCCGCCTCGACGTCAGCGGCGAGGACACGGAACTGGACAAGACCGTCGTCGAAAAGATCGGCGACCCGCTCACCCACCTCGTGCGCAACGCGATGGACCACGGCATCGAGCCGGCCGACGTGCGCGCCGCGCGCGGCAAGCCCGCGCAGGGCACCGTGGCGCTGAACGCCTACCACGACTCGGGCAGCATCGTGATCGAGGTGTCCGACGACGGCGGCGGTCTGAAACGGGACCGCATCCTGGCCAAGGCCGTCGAGCGCGGCCTCGTCGAACCGGGGCGCCTGCTGACGGACAAGGAAACCTTCAACCTGATCTTCGAACCGGGCTTCTCGACGGCGGAACAGGTGACGAACCTGTCGGGCCGCGGCGTGGGCATGGATGTCGTCAAGCGCAATATCGTCGCACTGCGCGGCAGCGTGGACATCGCCAGCACCGAGGGGCAAGGCACCACCGTCACGGTGCGCCTGCCCCTCACGCTCGCGATCATCAACGGCTTCCAGGTGGGCGTGGGCAAGTCGGTGTTCGTCATCCCGATGGAGATGGTCGAGGAATGCATCGAATTCCGCGAGCTGCCGGGCTGCGACTGGGTCGACCTGCGCGGCCAGCCCCTGCCCTTCGTGCGCCTGCGCGAGCGCTTCGGCGTCGCCGGCGCGCCGGCCCGGCGCCGCAGCATCGTCGTCGTGCGCTACGGCGGCCGCAAGGCGGGCCTCGTCGTGGACAGCCTGCTGGGCGAATTCCAGACCGTGATCAAACCGCTCGGCAAGGTGTTCGCCGGCGCGCGCTTCCTGTCGGGGTCGTCGATCCTCGGCAACGGCGAGGTGGCACTGATCCTCGACATGGCGGCACTGCTCAGCGGCGTAGAAACCGACAGCAACGCGGCCGTCCCATCAACCTCATCGACTGTTTTACCTGAACTGGAGAGCCATCGTGCTTAAGAATCTGAAAATCGGCGTACGCCTGGGACTGGGTTTCGCCGTCGTCCTGCTGCTCATGGTGAGCGTCGCCACGCTGGCCATCACCCGCATGGCGAAAATGAACGAGGCGGAGGGCGAAATCACGGGAGGCGTCTATCCCAGGGTGATCCTGGCCCAGACGGTGGCACGCGACTCGATCGACATCGGACGGCAGATGCGGTCCATCCTGCTGACGAAGGACGCGGCGGAGGCAGACCGGTTCCGCAAGTCCGTGGAGCGCCTGCGGGCCGAATCGGCGCAGCACATCGACGAACTGACGAAGCGCGTGAATACGCCGCGCGGCCGCGAGCTGATACGGGTCGTCGCCGATAAGCGCACCATCGTCGAGGCGAAATACGAGAAGTTCTACAGGTTGGTGGACAGCGCGTCCGCGCAGGCGCCGGACTTCATCGTCAAGGAATACGGTCCTGCGAACGCAGAGCTGATCCAGGCCATCGACGCCATGATCAGGTTCCAGGGCGAACGCATGGACAACCTGTCGAAGCAGGCGCAAAGCGATTACGAACAGACCCGCACGCTCGTTACAGTCATGACCGGCACCGCGATCCTGTTCGCGTTGGTCATCGCCGCGGCGATCACGCTGTCCATCACCCGGCCGCTGCGCCAGGCCGTCGATGCCGCGAACCGCCTGGCCGAAGGCGACCTGACCGTGCAGGTCGACAGCAAATGGCGCGATGAGGCGGGTCTGCTGCTCTTGGCGATGAAGCAGATGATTGCGAAGCTGACGCAGGTCGTCGGCGACGTGAACAGCGGCGCGCACGCGCTCGCATCGGCTTCGGAACAGGTCAGCGCCACCGCGCAGTCGCTGTCGGACTCGGCGTCCGAACAGGCCTCGGGCGTCGAAGAGACGAGCGCCTCGCTGGAACAGATGACGGCGTCGATCGCGCAGAACACCGAGAACGCCCGCGTCACCGACGGGATGGCAGGCCAGGCGGCGCGCGAAGCCGCCGAGGGCGGCGAAGCCGTCAAGGCCACGGTCGCCGCGATGAAACAGATCGCCAAGCAAATCGGCATCATCGACGACATCGCCTACCAGACCAACCTGCTGGCGCTGAACGCCGCCATCGAGGCGGCACGCGCGGGCGAACACGGCAAGGGATTCGCCGTCGTGGCCGCCGAGGTGCGCAAGCTGGCCGAACGCAGCCAGGTCGCCGCGCAGGAAATCGGCGAGGTGGCCACGAACAGCGTCGACCTGGCGGAGCGCGCGGGCAGCCTCCTCGACCAGATGGTGCCGAACATCCGCAAGACGTCCGACCTCGTGCAGGAATCACCTCGGCGTCGGAGGAACAGTCGTCCGGCGTCGGCCAGATCAACGCGGCGGTTAGCCAAATGAGTAAGACGACGCAGCAGAACGCATCGAGTTCGGAAGAGCTGGCGGCGACGGCCGAGGAAATGAGTACCCAGGCCGAGCAGTTGCAACAGGCCATGTCGTTTTTCAAACTGGCGAATACGCCCTCTGCGGGCGCGGCTGCTCCACAGAGGGCGCGGAACAGGCTCGCTCCCGCGCCGAGGAACGCCGTGAAGACGCCGGGACACGGGGCGCTGGCATTCGCCACCGACGCGGCGGACGAATCGAATTTCACCAGGTTTTAAGAGGAAGACATCATGTTCAAGAACATGAAAATCGGCGTACGCCTGATCGCCGGCTTCGTGCTGGTGGCTGCCATCAGCGCCGTCGTCGGCGTGATCGGCATCACGAATGCAAGCAAGATCAACGACATGGCGGACAACATGTATGTCAGGGAGCTGCAGGGCGTTTCCTATATCAAGGAAGCCAACATCGACCTGATTTACCAGGCGCGCGCCATCCGCAACTATCTGCTCGCGCAAACCCTGCCGTCGGTCGACGCGGCACCCTACCTGGATGCGCTGATGAAGGCGCGCGAGCAGACGCGCGCCAACCTGGACAAGGCCCGGCCATTGTTCTATACCGAGGCCGGCAAGCAGAAGTTCGCCGCGCTGGAGGCCAACTACAAGACCTACCTGGACGCGCAGGATACGATCCTCGTCATGGCCAAGAAAGAGGAAGCGGCCGGCTTGCGCCAGGAGAACCGCAAGTCCGCCGAGTACGCGATGAAGGATGTGCACGTGATCGTGGACAAGGTCGACGACATGATGACCGAGCTGTCCAAGCTCAAGGAAGACAATGCCAAGGCGACGTCGGACGAAACCACGGTGCTGTACAACAATAGCCGCAATCTCATGATTACCGCCATTGCCGTCGGTCTCCTGGTCGGCGTCGCGCTCGGCTATTTCATCAGCCGCAGCGTGACCCGTCCGCTCGACACCGCCGTGCAGGCAGCCAATCGCCTGGCGGAAGGAGACTTGAAGATCGACATCGAAGTGACGTCGACGGATGAAACCGGACAATTAATGCGGTCCATGAAGAACATGATCGCCAAGCTGACCCAGGTCATCGAGGGGCAGCGCCGCGTGGTGGAAACGGCCAACCGCGGCAACTTCGACGAGCGCGTCGACTTGGCCGGCCTGCAGGGCTTCCAGAAAGAGATGGGCGAAGGATTGAACAATCTGGTGTCGACCACGCGGGATTCCATCGAAGACGTGGTGCGCGTGATGGGCGCGATGTCCGAGGGCGACCTGACCCGCCGGATCGACAAGAACTACGAGGGCGAGTTCGCCAGGCTCAAGGAATACGCCAACAACACGGTCGACAAGCTGGCGCAGGTGGTGGCCGAGGTCAACGTCGCGGCCGACTCCCTCGCCAGCGCGTCCGAACAGGTGAGCGCCACCGCGCAATCGCTGTCGCAGGCATCGAGCGAACAGGCGGCCGGCGTCGAAGAGACCAGCGCGTCGATCGAACAGATGACGGCCTCGATCGCGCAAAACACCGAGAACGCGAAAGTCACCGACGGCATGGCGACCAAGGCGGCGAAGGAAGCGGCGGAAGGCGGCGTAGCCGTGAAGGAAACGGTATCGGTGATGAACCAGATCGCCAGGAAGATCGGGATCATCGACGACATCGCGTACCAGACCAATCTGCTGGCGTTGAATGCCGCGATCGAGGCGGCGCGCGCCGGCGAGCATGGCAAGGGCTTCGCCGTGGTGGCGGCCGAGGTGAGGGAACTGGCCGAGCGCAGCCAGGTGGCCGCGCAGGAGATCGGCGAAGTGGCGACCAACAGCGTGGCGCTGGCGGAACAGGCGGGCAAGCTGCTCGACGAGATGGTGCCAAGCATCCGCAAGACATCCGACCTGGTGCAGGAAATCACGGCGGCGTCGGAAGAACAGTCGTCCGGCGTGGCCCAGATCAACGCGGCGGTGGGCCAGCTGTCCCAGACGACGCAGCAGAACGCGTCCAGTTCGGAAGAGCTGGCGGCGACGGCCGAGGAGATGAGTTCCCAGGCCGAGCAGCTGCAGCAGACGATGGGCTTCTTCCGCCTGGCCGCCGGCGCGGCCGGCCGGCCCGCGGTGCGCCATGCGCCCCGCACCAAACGCTCCACGCTGCGCCTGGCCGGCGCCCTGACCGCCCAGGCCGAACCGGACGAAGGCAGTTTCACCAATTTCTGATCCAGAGGTCACCGAATGAAGCACACCAACCAGGAAACGACCACGGACGGCCAGGCCGCCCAATACCTCACCTTCATGCTGGGCGGCGAAGCCTTCGGCATCGGCATCATGGCCGTGAAGGAAATCATCGAATTCGCCGGCATCACGGAGGTGCCGATGATGCCCGACTCGATCCGCGGCGTGATCAACCTGCGCGGCGCCGTCGTGCCCGTGATGGACCTTGCGGCCCGCTTCGGCCGGCCCCGGTCGGTGCCGGGCAAGCGCACGTGCATCGTCATCGTCGAACTGGAGTCGGACGGCGCGCGCCAGCTGACGGGCGTCGTCGTCGATGCGGTCAGCGCCGTGCTGGACATCCCGGCGTCGGAGATCGAGCCGGCGCCGTCGTTCGGCACACGCATCCACGGCGACTTCATCGCCGGCATGGGCAAGGTGAACGGCCGCTTCGTCATCCTGCTCAACGTGGACTCGGTCCTGGCGCAGGGCGGCCTGACCGACCTGGCCACCGACGCCGCCGCGCTGCTTTCCTGAGGCAACCATGCAGCACTGTGCGATCAGCCAGGGCGAGTTCGCGCGCTTCCAGCGCTTCATCTTCGACATGGCCGGCATCACGATGTCCGATTCGAAGATGGCGCTGGTCAGCGGCCGCCTCGCCAAACGCCTGCAGCATCTGGGCCTGCCCACGTACGACGCCTATTTCCGCCTGCTGACCGACGGCGCGCACAAGGACGAGGTGCAGCTGGCCGTCGACCTGCTGACGACGAACGAGACCTATTTCTTCCGCGAGTCGCGCCATTTCGACCTGCTGCGCGAGGCCGCCCAGGCGGCGCGTCCGGGCCTGCGCACGGACGCGCCGTTCCGCGTGTGGAGCGCCGCGTGCTCGTCCGGCGAAGAACCGTACAGCATCGCGATGGTGCTGGCCGACGTGTTGAAAGCGGAGCCGTGGGAAGTGACGGCGTCCGACATCAGCACGCGCGTGCTGCAGCGCGCCCGCACGGGGCACTATCCGATGGAGCGCACCGCGCACGTACCGCAGGACTACCTGCGCCGCTACTGCCTCAAGGGCATCCGCGAGCAGCAGGGCACGTTGCTCGTCAACCGCGCCCTGCGCGAGCGCGTGCAGTTCCGCCAGGTGAACCTGAACACGGCCCTGCCCGGCGACCTGGGCACGTACGACGTCGTCTTCCTGCGCAACGTGATGATCTACTTTAACGGCGAGACCAAGCGCCAGGTCGTCACACGCGTGCTGGGCCGCATGAAGCCCGGCGCCCACCTGTTCATCGGCCATTCCGAGAGCCTGCAGGAACTGGGCGACATGGTTTGCCCCGTCATCCCCTCCGTCTACCGCAAGCCCGCGTGAACATGGGAAAATCAGCGATCGATGTGATGGTGGTCGACGATTCCGCCGTCGTGCGCAAGGTGGTCGGTGCGATCCTGGAGAAGGCGCCCGGCATCCGCCTGCTGCACGCCGTGTCCGACCCGCTGCTCGCGATCGAGCGCATGAAGCAGGCGTGGCCCGACGTGATCGTCCTGGACGTCGAGATGCCGCGCATGGACGGCATCACCTTCCTCAGGAAGATCATGGCCGAGCGGCCGACGCCCGTCGTGATCTGCTCCACCCTGACGGAAAAGGGTGCGGAGACGACCATGGCGGCGATGGCCGCGGGCGCCGTGTCCATCATCACCAAGCCGAAGCTGGGCCTCGCGGACTTCCTCAGCGAGAGCGCGGACGAGCTGATTTCCGCCGTGCGCGCGGCGAGCCAGGTCAATGTGCGGCGCCTCGCCGCGCGCGTGCCGTCGGCACCCGTGCCCGCGAAGCTCAGCGCCGATGCCGTGCTGCCGGCCGCGCCCGAGACGCGCGCCCTGCTGCGCACGACGGAACGGGTCGTCGCGATGGGCACCTCGACGGGCGGCACGCTGGCGCTGGAAGAAGTGCTCACGCAGCTGCCGAGGGTGACGCCCGGCATCGTCATCGTGCAGCACATGCCGGAAAAATTCACCGCCGCCTTCGCCGAACGCCTGAACGGCCTGTGCCAGATCGAGGTGCGCGAGGCGCGCCACGGCGACCGCGTGCTGCCGGGCCGCGCGCTCATCGCCCCGGGCGGCAAGCACATGCTGCTGCGCCGCGACGGCGCGCAGTACTGCGTGGACGTCATCGACGGCCCGCTCGTGAACCGCCACCGGCCGTCCGTGGACGTGCTGTTCCGCTCCGTGGCCAAGCATGCGGGCGCCAACGCGCTGGGCATCATCATGACGGGCATGGGCGACGACGGCGCGGCCGGCCTGCTGGAAATGCGCAAGGCGGGCGCGCGCACGGTCGCGCAGGACGAGGACAGCTGCGTCGTCTACGGCATGCCTAGGGAAGCCGTCAAGCGCGGCGGCGTGGAGAAGTCCATGCCGTTGAAGACAATCGACCGCGAGATCCTGCAGCAGCTGAGCGTGCGCTGATCGCGTATCATTCCTCCTGAACAGCCCACCCGGAAGCTGATGCCAGGAGAGCGAGATGCGAACCAGACTGTTGACCGCCGCCATGACGTTGTGCTTGAGCGCCTGCGGCGGCGGAGGCGGCAACCCGGGCGCCGGCGGCGCCCCGTCGACGCCGCCGGTGGCCACCGGCGGCAACCTCGACGCCTACGCCGGCACGTGGACGTCCGCCTGCACGTCGCACGCGGTCGACACGGCCGTCATCCAGCGCGTGCCCGGGTCCACCACCGCGCTCACGATCGGCGTCACGACGAATTACTACGCCAACACGACATGCACGGGCGACGTGATCGCGACCCAGGTGTGGAGCGCCGACACGACGGCGACCTATGTCGGCAGCGTGACCTCATCCATCACCCCCGGCCCCGGCCAGGCGGCGATCGCGGCTACCGTGGACAAGGTGACGACGCAGGTGCCCCAGCGCGGCGTCACGCTCACGGGCACCTTCGTCAGCCACAAGATCATCGACGGCCAGCCCAACTGGTGCGTCGATTACGCGGGCGGCTCGGTGTGCGTGCCGGACCGGATCTACGAGTCCGGCACGGCACCCTTCGACGGGCTGTACGCCCACGGCGGCGATCTGTACGAGGTCAAGTCGAACGGCACCAATTTCGACGCCGTCGAGCATTTCACGAAGCGCTGACGGGTAGCCGGGCGAGTCCGCGCAAGCCCGCGATGCCGTTCCAGCGCGGAACGGCATCGGCCAGCGCCAGCCCCGGCCAGCGCCGCAGGACGGCGCGCAGCACGACGTCCGCCTCCAGCAGCGACAGCCCGGCGCCGATGCACACATGGGGTCCGCTGCCGAACGACAGATGGCTGCCCGCGCGGCGCGTGATGTCGAACGTGTCGGGATCGGGAAAACGGTCGGGATCGCGGTTGGCCGCGCCGATCAGGGCGATCACGAGGTCGCCGCGTCGGAGCAGCGTGCCGTGCAGCGTGAGGTCCGCGGCGACGCGGCGCCCCGTGTACTGCACGGGACTGTCGTAGCGCAGCAGTTCGCGCACGGCCAGCGACATCCCGTCTTCGTCCGCGCGCAGGCGCGCCCACGCCTCCGGGTGCGTGAGCAGCGTGTACAAACCGTTGCCGAGCAGGTTGCGCGTCGTCTCGTGGCCGGCGAACAGCAGCATCGCGCATTGCGCCAGCAGTTCGCCGTCGGCCTTGATCTCGCCCGCGGCCTCGGCCTGCAGCAGGCGGCTGACGAGGTCCGTGCCGGGCTGCCGGCGGCGTGCCGGCAGCAGCGCATCGAAGTAACGCACCATCTGCAGCAGGCTGCGCTGGGCGGCGCGCAACTGGTCGGCCGTGGGCTGCAGCGCGCCGATGAATGCGGCGAGGTCGTCCGACCACGCCATGAAGCGCGCCTCGTCCTTGCGGTCCACGCCCAGCATCAGGCCGATGACGCGCGACGGCAGCGGGCGCGCGACTTCGGCGATGAAGTCGAAGCCGGCCCGCGCATCGAGCCCGTCGAGCAATTCGCCGGTCAGCCGTTCGACCTCGAGGCGCAAGGTCTTCACGAACGTGGGATGGAAGCCCGCCGCCATCGCCTTGCGCACGCGCTGGTGGTCGGCGCCGTCGAGGAAGACCATCGCGCTGCCGAACAGGCGCTGGAACGCTTCCAGCCCCGCCTGCGCGCGCCGGCCCTGCAGGCTCGCGTCGACGCCGGGAATGCGCTTGACCCAGCCGCCCGTGCGCTGCGAGGAAAAGCGCGCATCGCGCAGCGCCAGCTCCACGTCCTCGTGGCGCGTCAATACCCACGCGCCCTGGAACACGTCGTCGCGCCACAGCACCGGTCCCGCCGCGCGCAGCTGGCGATAGACGGGGTACGGATCGTGCAGGAAGGCGGCGTCGAACGGCGGCGCGTCGAGCGTTCCGCTCGCGAAGTCTCTCATGCGATTCATTGGATGATGGTCTGCCGGCACATGCCCGGGGGCCGCACTTTACCATTTTTTCGGCGCCAGCGGTCCGTCCGGGCACCGGCGCCGGGCGACCTTGCTTGTGTACTCCGGTCAACACATAACATAATACGAATGAGAATAATTCGTATTTAAAGATGTCTGCACCCGACGCCACAAGAGAGAGAACATGAAGTCCAACAAAAAAGTACTGACGATCGTCGCCGCATTGGCGGGCCAACAACTTCCCGGCCTGGCACTGGCCGACACGCCCGACTCGGCCCCTGCCGCTGCGATGCAGGTCGTGGAAATCACCGGAACGCGCGCCGGCGCGGCGCCCTACAACCCGGCGTCGGCCACCAGCGCCACCAAACTCGGCGCGCCGCTGCGCGACATCCCGCAGACCGTCAACGTCGTGCCGCAGGAACTCTTGCGCGACCAGGGCGTCCTGTCGATGGAAGCCGCCATGAAATCCGTGCCCGGCGTCGGCCTGTCGCATGGCGACGGCCAGCGCGACCAGGTGACCCTGCGCGGCTTTTCCGCGATCTCGGACCAGTTCATCGATGGCGTGCGCGACGATGCCCTGTATTTCCGCGACCTGTCGAACATCGAGCGCATCGAGGTTCTCAAGGGCCCGGCTTCGGTGCTGTACGGACGCGGCTCGTCGGGAGGCCTGATCAACCGCATCACCAAGAAGCCCGGCATCGACAAGAGCGAAATCTCCGCCCAGATCGGTAGCCGGAACCGGTGGCGCGGCGAGATCGACGTGGCGCGCGCCCGGCCCGCCGGCGACCTGGCGTTCCGCGTCACCGGCGCCGTCGAACGCGCCGACAGCTATCGCAGCCAGCAGTTCCTGGAACGCGACGCCCTCGCCCCCTCGTTGTCGTTCCAGCTGAGCGCCGCCACCTCGGTCCTGCTGCAGGCGGAGCACTTGTCGGACCGGCGCGTGACCGACTTCGGCATTCCTTCGTATCACGACCGTCCGGTCGACGTGCCCGCGTCCACCTACTACGGCGCGGCCAATGCGCGCGCCAGCGATTACTCCCACGCCGAGGTGACGGCGTACGGCGCCGTCCTGGAACACCGCTTCGACGACCGCCTCAAGCTGCGCAACGCCTTCCGCCACTACGAGTACACGCTCGACCGCAACAATACCCTGGTGGGTGCGGTCAACGAGACGGCGCTGACGGCGTCCCTCAATCGCACCAACCTGCGCCGCGCGGAGAACGGCTGGTTCAACCAGACCGAATTGGCCCAGAACGCCTGGCTGGGCGGGATGGCGCACCAGGTCCTGTACGGCGTCGAGTTCGGCAGGCAGGACAAGGACCAGGTCAACCGCTCGAAAAACGCCGTCGCGACGGTGTCGCTGTTCCAGCCGGTCCTGCCGGTCCTGCCGCGCGAGGTCGCGGCGGCGCCGTCGACCGACAACCGCGGCATCATGACCACCGGCAGCGCCTATGCACAGGACCTGGTCGCGCTGAGCGCGTCGTGGAAAGCCCTCGTCGGCGTGCGCTACGACCGCTTCGAGCAGGAGACCCGCGAGCGCCGTGCCGGCCAAGCCGATCTCGGACGCACCGACCGCGCGTGGAGTCCGCGCGCGGGCCTGGTCTACCAGCCGGCCGCCGACCGATCCTACTACGCCGCCTTCAGCAAATCGTTCCAGCCGTCGGCCGAGAACTTCGCCCTGGCCGCCAACAATGCGCAGCTCGCGCCGGAAGAAACGACGAATCGCGAAGTGGGCGGAAAGTTCGATTTCCTGAACGGCCGGCTGTCCGCGACGGCGTCCCTGTTCCGGCTCGAACGCACGAACATCAAATCCGCCGATCCGGTCACGAACCGCCTGCTGCCCATCGGCGTGCAGCGCACCGATGGCCTGGAACTGACGCTGGCGGGCCAGGTGGCGCGCGACTGGCAGGTCTGGGGCGGCTATGCGTACCTGGACGCGCGCATGAGGGTGTCGCCGGCGCTGGACAACAGCGACAACGTCATCAAGCGCGTTCCCATCGAGGGCAAACGGGCGACGCTCACGCCGCGCCACAGCGCGAACCTGTGGATCACCCGGTCGATCGGGGCGCGATGGCGCGCCGGCGCGGGCGTGAACGCGGTGGCCCAGCGATTCGCCAACCCGGGCAACACCGTCGCCCTGCCCGGCTACGCGACGCTCGACGCCATGGTCGGCTACCTGGTCGCGGGGCTGGAGCTCCAGCTGAACGTGACGAACCTGGCCGACCGGCGTTACATCGTGTCGGGCCACGGCAGCTCACCCAACCTGAACCTCCCCGGCGCCCCGCGCTCCGCGCTTTTGACGGCACGCTACCGGTTCTGACACGTTCGTCATCGGGCGCACGACCCGGGGCCGCCGGCGCGTCCGGACATACCGCTGCGGATGCCGCCCGCGGCGCGAGTCCGCAGTAAAATCGGGTCCATCCCCTTCCCCGGCCACCATGGACCTGAAACGACTCAAGACATTCGTGCGCGTGGCGGGCACGCTGAACATCAGCGAGGCCGCGCGCCAGATCCACCGCACGCAGTCGAGCGTCACGGAGCAGATCCAGGCGCTCGAGGCCGACCTCGGCGTGGCGCTGTTCGACCGGTCGAACCGCAAGCTCGCGCTGACGGCCGCGGGCACCTGTCTGCTCGACCACGCCACGCGCCTGATCGAGCTGGCCGACGCGGCACGTGCCGCCGTCCGCGCGGCGGGCGGCAACGCGGCGCAGGCATTGACCGTGGGCGGCATCGAGACCATCGCGGCCGCGTTCCTGCCCGACGTCGTGGCGCGGATGGCGGCGACGCATCCCCACGTGAGCGTCCGCGTGGCCGTCGCCGCCACATCGGCCCTGCACGCCGGGGTCAGGGACGGCACGCTCGACGCGGCCTGCTTCTTCGGCACGCTCGCGCCGGAGGACGGCCTCGCGTGCAGCGTGATCGCCCACGCGCCGCTCGTGCTGGTCGTGCCGCCCGGCCACCCGCTGGCCGGGCGGACGGGCGCGAACCACGACGACATCGCGCACGAGCGGTTCCTCGTGACGGCCCGGGGCTGCGCCTACCGCCGGATGTTCGAGGCGGCCCTGCGCGCCCAGCCGGAGCGGCAGCCACGGATCGCGGGCGAATTCGACAGCGTGGCCGCCATCGTCGGCCTCGTGGAACGCGGCCTGGGCTGCGCCATCGTGCCGCGCATGGTGCCCGCGCTCGCGGACGCGCGCGTGGCGATCGTTCCCTGGCATGGCGCCGCGGCGACGGTCCCCGTGTCGGTCGCCTGGCGCGAGCGGCCGTCGGCCGCCGTGGCGGCGTTGCTGGCCGCCCTCCCGGCGGCGCCAAGCGGCGCTACACCAGCCGATGGCCGCCATCGATATGCAGCACCGCCCCCGTGACGAAGCTGTTGCGCATCAGGAAGCGGATGCCGTCGGCGATGTCCGCGGCCTGGCCGATGCGGCCGACGGGCAGCTTCTGCGCCATCGCATCCAGCTTGGCGCGCGCCTCGTCGCCGGCGACCTGCCGCCAGATGGGGGTGTCGACCCAGCCGGGCGACACGACGTTGACCCGGATGGGCGCCAGTTCGACGGCCAGCGCGTAGGCGAGCGACTCGAGCGCGCCGTTGACGCCAGCCACGACTGACCCGCGCGGCGCCGGGCGATAGGCCGCGATCCCCGACGTGAACACGATGGAGCCGGCCGCCGCGAGCCGGGGGCTGCCGTGCTTGGCCAGCAGCAGCGGCCCGATGAACTTGGAGTCGATGACCTTGCGCGCGGCGGCCAGGTCCAGCGCGGGCAGCAGCTCGTAGGCGCCGCCGATGTCGGCCGCGGTGGACACGATGTGGTCCACGCCGCCGCATTCCTCGAACAGGCGGACGACGTCCTCCTCCCGCGTGATGTCGGCCGCGATCGTGCGCACATCGCCGACGCCGGCCAGCGCCGCCCGCGCCTGCGCCAGCCGCGCGGCCGAGCGGCCCGCGATGACGACGGCCGCGCCATCCGCGAGCAGCGACCTCGCGAGGCTCAGGCCCATGCCGGAACTGCCGCCGGCGATCAAGACGTTTTCCCTTTGACGTGCAACCACTTCGCTCATGTCCTCTCCCTTCGCGATCGTTTACCGGACTGCATGCTTGCAGGCTTCGATTGTCGTGCGGCGCGGCGCGGATGAGAAACGGGAAATGGCGATCGTCGCGATCGGAAACGCCGATGTGCCGACCGCGGCGCATCGAGACTATTTGCGTTTTCCCGAGAAAGTCTGCTAGGATGTGATCGATAACATATTCAAACAACTTCGGAGACCTGTCCCATGCGTCAACTGATAGCCGTCCTGTGCCTGCTGGGCGCAGCCCTTGCCCATGCCGCGGAGCCGGACCTCGCCGGACGTCTCGCCTCGCCCGACGGCCACATCGTCCTCGAACTGACGCAGAAGACGTACGGCGCCGGCAAACGCGCACTGTACTACAACGTGCGCTACGACGGCGAGCCCGTCGTCCGCGACTCGTTGCTGGAACTGCGGCTCGACAACCACCTGTCCGAAAACGCGATGGCGCTGCCCGTCGACCACCATGCGCGCTGGTTCGAGAACCTGCGCGTGACGGGCGTGCGGCGCGCCAGCCACGACAGCACGTGGACGCCCGTCACGGGCGAGCGCGCGCGCATCCGCGACCACTACGAAGCGCTCACCGTCGACCTGGTCAAGGACGACAACCCGATCTACAAACTGTCCGTCGAGGTGCGCGCCTACGACGAGGGCGTGGCGCTGCGCTTCGCCTTCCCCGAAAACGAAAAAGGCACGTACTACCGCGTGGTCGGCGAGGACGTGGAATTCGCCCTGCCCGCCGGCACGCGCGCCTGGTTCCACAGCTGGGCCCAGGGGCCCTACAAGCTGCTGCCGCTCGCCGACTGGCCCGACCAGGCGGAGCGCCCGCTGACGCTGGCCCTGCCGAACGGCTTCTCCGTCGCGCTGCTGGAAGCGCGGATGGTCGATTATGCGCGCACCAAGTTCAAGCTGAGCGCGGACAAGCCCGACACCATCGTCACCGCCATGCACGATCCGGCCGACCTGATCTCGCCGTTCGCGACCCCGTGGCGGGGCATCATGATCGCGCGCCGCCCCGGCCAGCTGATCGAGAACGACCACTTCATCCTGAACCTGAACGACCCGGCGCGCATCGCGGACACGTCCTGGATCCAGCCGGGCAAGATCATGCGCGTGATGTCGCTGACCACGAAGGACGCCAAGGCCAATATCGATTTCGCCGTCCGCCATCGCCTGCAATACGTGCTGTTCGACTTCAAGTGGTACGGCAACGCCTTCTCGTTCGACGCCGACGCGACCAAGGTGGCGATTCCCGACTTCGACCTGCCCGGCATCATCGCCTACGCCAAGGAGCGCGGCATCGGCGTGTGGCTGTACGTGAACCAGCAAGGCCTGCTGGCGCAATCGGACACGCTGTTCCAGACCTACCGCGACTGGGGCGTCAAGGGCGTGAAATTCGGCTTCGTGCTGCCTGGCTCGCACCGCTGGACCACGTGGATCGAAAAAGCCATCCGGCAGGCCGCGGACGCGCACATCATGGTCAACATCCACGACGACTGGCGTCCCACCGGCGAACAGCGCACCTGGCCCAACCTGATGACGGCGGAAGGCATCCGCGGCAACGAAGAAATGCCGGACGCCACCCACAACACGGTCCTGCCCTTCGTGCGCTACCTCGCCGGCCCCGCCGACTACACGATCTGCTACTACGACCCGCGCATCAAGACCACGCACGCGCACCAGCTGGCGCTGGCCGTCGTCTATTACAGTCCGTTGCAGACGTTGTACTGGTACGACCGGCCCGAACGCTCGCACGACGAGCCGGAACTAGCGTTCTGGGACCGCATCCCGACCACGTGGGACGAGACGCGCGTGCTCGACGGCGCACCCGGCCGCGACGTGACGATCGCCCGGCGCAAGGGCGACGAATGGTTCGTGGGCAGCATCACCAACGACGATGCGCGCCGCGTGACCCTGCGCCTGGACTTCCTGCCGCCGGGCCAGCGCTACGAGGCGACGATCTACGCGGACGACGCGGCCGCGCCCACGGCCACGCACGTGGGCGTCCGCCGGCGCACGGTGGACGCGCGCACGGCGCTGGAACTCGACCTGCCCCCGTCCGGCGGCCAGGCGCTGTGGCTGCGTCCCGTGGCGGCGGCGCGCTAAGCGGACAGCGCCGGCGGCGTCATTCGGTCCGGGACGTGGATTCGCGCACGACCAGCGTGTACGGCATCAGCTGGTGCCGCGGGTCGTAGGCGTGGCCCGAACGCTGCGTGCGGACATGCTCGATCAGCAGCGCCACGGCGCTGCGCGCCATCTCGGTGATCGGTTGATGAATGGTGGTCAGTTCCGGCCACACGGTGGTCGCGACGGGCGTGTCGTCGAAGCCGCAGACGGTCATGTCGTCCGGGACCTGCAGATGCATCCCGTGCGCGACGGCGATGACAGCGGCCGCCATGTCGTCGTTGCTGGCGAAGATGGCCGTGGGCCGCGTCGGCCGGGACAGCAGCTCGCGCGCCGCCAGCAGGCCGGAACGGTACGTGAACATACCCTGCGCCACGCGTTCGGCGGGCACGTTGTGGCCGGCCGCGCGCATGGCGTCGATGAACGCCTGGTAGCGCAGCTGGGCCGGCGTGTGTTCCGGGTCGCCCTTGATGAAGCCGATGTCCGTATGGCCCAGCGCCAGCAGGTGCTTCGTCATCGTCAGCGCGCCTTCGTAGTCGTCGATGCGCACGGCCGACATCCGCGGCGACGGTTTCGCCGTGGCCACCGCCACGGACGGGATGCCCAGTTCCGCCAGCATCTTGAGGGCGGATTTCGAATCGCAGAGTGGTGGCGGCACGAGGATGCCGTCGGCGCCGTCGTCGATCAGGCGGTCGATCGCCTTGCGCTGGCTGCGCAGGTTGTCGCAGTGTTCGAGGATCAGTTGGGCGCCGCTCTGTCCGCACTCGGTCAGCGCGCCGACGAGGAAGGCGCTGAGGAAGGCCTCGCTGGGGTTGCTGTACAACAGGCCCACGCGCAGAGTACCGACGCGCGCCGCGCGCGCCGCCACGTTGACCTGGTAATTGAGCTCGTCGATCGCGCGCATGACTTTTTCGCGGTTCCTGGCGCCGACGCTGGTGATGCCGTTGATGACGCGCGACACCGTCATGGCCGATACCCCGGCCCGGCTGGCGACGTCCCACACCGTCGCGCCGCCCGCGGCGCGCTCGTTCCTGCCGCCTTCGCCCTGTGTTGTCATGTCTTGTCTCCCGTGGCGCCGGGGCCGTCGCAGGGCAGCTTGTCCAGGTCGCCCAGCGTCCAGCTGTCGCGCCAGCGCACGACGGGCTTGCCGGCCTCCCACTCGACGGGCAGCCAGACGTAGCGGCCGTCGATGGCGTCCTCCTTCCGCCAGATGTCGAACATCAGGATATGCCGCGTGCAACCGTTGCGCCGCAAGGTCAGCGCATACGTCGACTGGCCACCGAACGTGAACTTCTGTTGTTCCGGCGTGCCGCGCACCGGATTGCCGAGCGGCTGCCACGGGCCGAACATGTGGTCGGCGACGTAGGACTTCGCCGCGTTCGGCGCCCAGCCCGTCAGGCCGGACGTCACGAGATAGTACTTGCCGCCGTGCTTGAAGATGGCCGGGGCTTCGTCGTCGCCGTCCGGCGTCATGCGCGCATACTGCCCGGCCGGGCGCAGGTAGTCGTCCGTCAGGCGCGAGATGTGCATCGTATGGTTTTCCTCCGACGCGTAGACGTCGTAGGCCGCGCCGTCGTCGTCGACGAACAGCGTCATGTCGCGCGCCATCTGGCCGCCCGCGCGGTCGCGCGCGAGGAAGGACGTGGCCGGGTCCTTGTCCGCCGGCGTCACGTCGACCGGCCACGCGCCGGCGTCCGGCCGGAACGAGCCCTGGTAGACATACGGCCCCGTCACCTTGTCGGCGACGGCCACCCCGGCGCGCGCCGCGTCGTAGCGCTTGCCCCTGAGCTCGAGGTGGAACCACATCACGAACTTGCCCGTCTTCGGATTGTGGATGACCTTCGGCCGTTCGATGATCGCCCCCTTGACGATGTCGCTGGCCGGGTCGTCGCTGACGGCCAGCGCGATGCCTTCGTCATGCCAGTCCGTCAGGTTGCGCGAACTGTAGACGTGCACGCCGACCTGGGCACGGTTGCCGGCCTCGCCCGACACCTTGTGCTCGCCGAACCAGTAGTACACGCCCCGGTGCTCGAGGATGCCGCCGCCGTGCGCGTTGATGTGCACGCCCTTGTCGTCCGGCCACAGCGCGCCGGGCCGGAACGTATCGGCCGACTGGGCGTGGAATGCGGCGCCCATCAGGGCCGCCGCCAGGAATGCTTTCGTCTTGCTCGGCATGTTCGTGTCCCCTTTAGATTGATCGAGCGGCTTCCCGTCCCTGTCCAGCAGGGCCAGCTCGGCCACGGCAGCATACGGCTCGCCGTCGAACGCGTCCAGCGCCTCCAGGCAGAGCTGGCGGCCGGTCGCCGGGTGGATGGCGCCGCTGAACGGAAGCAAGGCTGCGCCCCGCAGCAGGCGCCGGCGTTGGAAACTGATGGTCATGTGGTCGGTATCCGAAAAAACCGGCACGGCCGGCCGCGGACGCGGACGGTCGTGCCGGTGCTTGCCGGGTTCAGAACTTGTAGCGCAGACCCACGCTGATGTTGCGGCCGTTGTCGAAGTACTGGCCCAGCAGGCTCGGCTCGAAGTACGGCGCTTCGCCGACGTAGCGGTTCGGTGCCTTGTCGGTGAGGTTCGAGGCGTTCAGCGACAGCGTCAGGCGGTCGTCGATGGCGTAGTTCAGCGAGGCGTCGAGCAGGCCGTAGGCGCCGACATAGCCGCTGCCCAGCGGGTTGATCGGGTTCACGGCGCCGAGCAGCTGCGACGAGCGCCACGTGTACACGAGGCGGCCGGACAGCTTGTTGTCCTCGTACAGTCCCGAGATGCTGTAGCTGTTCTTGGACGTGTACGGCTGCTGCGACGTGATCCAGACCGGTGCCGCCGGGGTGCCGTAGTTGACCGGATTGGACGTCTTGACGTACGTGTAGTTGCCCGCGACGCCGAAGTTCTTCCACCAGTTGTCGCCGCCGAAGAACCACTGGCCGGCCACCTCCACGCCGCGCGCATAGCCGGGCGCCGCGTTCACCTGCTTCGAGGTCAGGTACTGGCCGTTCGTGCAGCCGTTCGAGGTCGCGCCCGAGTACAGAGGCGCGAACGGCACCGTCATGCACTGCGCGACCGGGCTGAAGAAGCCCTTGATCTGCTTGTCGAACACGGCGGCCGATACGAAGTTCGTCGCGCTGAAGTAGCGCTCGAGCGAGAAGTCGTAGCTGTCGGCCGTCTGCGGACGCAGGTCGGGGTTGCCGATGTTGGCGGTGCCGAGGCCGGCGTCGTAGGCGATGGACGGGTTCAGCGAACCCAGGTCGGGACGGGTCATGCCGCGGCCGAAGCCGAAGCGGGCCAGGAAGTCCTTCGCGAGGTCGTAGGTGGCGTTGAACGTCGGCAGGACGTTGGTGTAGGTGGTCGTACGCGAGTAGTCGACCAGCGGCGTACCCGGTTGCGTCGTGTCCCGGTTTTTCGCGACGGCCGTCGAGCGGGTGCGGACCACGCGTACGCCCACATTGCCTTTCAGGCTCTCGTCGAACGCGGAGAAATCGCCGACCAGGTAGCCGGCCAGCGTGCTCTCCTTCATGAAGCGGCGCGCCGCGACGTTTTCCGGGAAGTTGTCCTGGTCAGGCATGTTGGAGGCCGGGAACTGCTCCTTGACCTGGTTGCCCAGCAAGCGGTCCGGGTTCCAGACGATGTAGCCCCCCGAATAGCCGGCCAGGCCGCGCATGTAGTTGGTCGGGGAGGTCTGCAGCATGTCCGTCTTGGACGGCACCGGGATCGCGTTCGAACGGTCGGCGGCCAGCGGCTTGCCGTCCGTCGTCAGGGACCAGAAGTTGCCCCGGTTCGTGTACTGGCTTTGCTGCGTCGCATAGCGCGTGCCGAACTTGATCTTGTCGAAGAAGCCCGATTCCAGCGTGTAGGCACCGTCCAGCGCCGTGGCGTTGCCCTTGTCGTCCCAGTGCTGCCAGCCGAGCGGGAAGCCGCTGAACACGAAATTCTTCGGGTCCGACAGGCTCGGGCCGCCGTACGTCATCTTGTGCGGCTCGCCGTCCGCGTAGCGCGTCACGTCCCACGCCAGGCCGGCTGCCCCGGCCATTTCCACGCGACGGTTGTCCTGCCGGCGATCGGACTTGATGTACGAGAAATCGGCCTTCAGGAACAACGCACTGGTCGGGTTCCACTCGGCGCCGCCGGCGGCGATCCACGTCGTGTACGGGCTGTGCTCGTCGCCGCCCCACAGACGGATCGCCGAATCCTGCCAGGTGCCGCCCAGCAGGCGCCTGGACGACAGGACGTCGTCGCTGCCGCCGTTGAAATTGCGGTTGACCATGCTTTCGGTGACCGCGAACGGCGCCGTCTGCAGGTTCCGCAGGTTGTTGCCGGTATCGGCCCAGACGAAACGATAATTTTGGTGGTACAGGTAACCCGTGTAATTGCTCTCGGCGTAGAAGCGCAAGGTGTTATCCACGCGGTAGTCGGCCGCCAGGTTGAGACCCCTGCGCTGGCGCATGATCGTTTCCTGGAACAGGTTCGCGTTGACGGCCGTCGTGGAGATGATGTTGGCCGCCTGGGCCGGCGTCAATATCGACGTGTCCGGCGTGTTGGCACCGACCGTGGCCGACGTCGGACGCATCGTCACGGGCGCCAGGTAGCCGACGTCGTTGCGGCCGACGTACTTCGCCATCGGTTGCCCCGGATTGTTGCCCGTGTTGGCCGCCGCCAGTTGCGCATACTCGGGCGTATCGGCACCGATCACGCGGCGGAAGTCCGGACCGCGGTTGGCCGGATTGCTGTCGGATCGGCCCGTGCTCTTCTGGAACGCGAACGCGGCCATCACGCCGATGCGCGAGCCGCCGCCCAGGTCGTAGCGGTTGGCGAACAGGCCGAACAATTCAGGGTCGACTTTCTTGGCCAGGTCGTTATAGCGCGCATTGGTGCTGATCGAGGCGGTCGGGCCCTTGAAATCGCTCGGCTTGCGCGTGCGGATGTTCACCAGGCCGCCGATGCCGCCCTCGATGTGTTCGGCGGACGGGTTCTTGTACACATCCACGCCGGCGATCATGCCCGGAATCGCGTCCTCGAGGTTGAACTCGCGCGAGCCGGCCGTGAAGGAAGCGCGGCCGTTGACCTGCGACGCCGTCTGGCCGGACAGGCCGCGGATCGTCAGGCCGGAACCGTTGCCGGACGGCGACGCGCCTTCGCCACCGTAGCGGTAACCCTGCACGCCCGGCACGCGGGTCAGCGTCTCTTCCACGTTCGGGTCCGGCAGTTTGCCGATGTCTTCCGCCGAGATCGAGTCCACGACTTCCATCGAGTTCCGCTTGACGGCCAGCGACGATTGCGCGCTGGCGCGGATGCCCGTGACCAGGACGGTATTGGTCTCGGCCGGCGCCTGCTGCGCCATCGCCTGGGTGGCAAAGGCCTGGGCAAGGGCCAGCGCGACGAGGGACATGCGCGGGCCGACGTGGTGTTTCTGGTTCATCTTCTCCTCCTCCAAAAATCCGAATGGACTTGTTGTCTTATTGTTTCGCTGGTTTTAAGGCATGCCTGAAGCCGGATGCCGTTGTAGATATCGATAACAATGCGAGTGGATTATAGGAGTTGGCCGAGTAATGAAAGCAACCAATCAACGTTATGATTTTTACCGGAGATGCCGGTAAGTCCCGGTGGAGACTGGCGTTATCGCTAACGCGGCCGCAGGAACGCGCGGCAACGGCCGGGGCGCCCCGGCGCCGTCCACGCTCCCCTTGTTATCGATATCCAATCCTTTATGGGTGACGAGATCGCGCACATGAAGGACAAGCGCGGCGGCTTCGCGCCGCGATCACGCTGCCTTGCATGAGGGTGAACCAGGCGCATCATCACGCCTGCAACGACAAGCGGTACACCGTCGTCTGGCGATAGACCTGCCCCGGCACGAGCATCACCCGCGGCCAGGCGGCGCTCATCAGGCCGGGTCTGGCAAGGGCTTCGACGCAAAAGGCGTCCATGCGCGCGAGCGTCCCCGGGCCGCTGCTGAACCTGACCGCGGCCTCGGTCGTGTGCACCTGCAGCCGGCGCCCGGAGGCCGGGTCGAACACGCGGGCCACTTCGCGCAGGGCGCCCTGCCCGCCGGCGAAGTGGTTGCGCACGCAAAAACAGTGATCGAAGCCGCCGGCCAGGTGGAGCTGGCTGTCGGTCCAGCGCAGGCGCGGGCCGATGGCGGCCGGATGGCGGAAGTCGAACGCCGTCCCGCCCACCGCGGCCACGCCGCCCGGCACGCCGCCGGGGCCCGCTTCCTCGAAATAGTCGGCGTCGATCTGCACCATGTGGTCGCCGACCTCGCCCGCGCCGCCGGACAGGTTGAAGGACGGGTAAGCCAGCGCCGCGAGCGGGACCGGCACGCCGGCCACGGACTGGTACTCGATCGTCAGGCCGCCCTCGTCGTCGAGCCGGTAGTGGACCAGCCTGCCGGCGCCGTTGCCGCCCGCGGTCAGCGCCAGCGAGACCACGCCGTCGGCCTGCCGCCCTTCCCAGCGGGCGGCGCGGCCGATGGGCGGCGCGGACAGCCCGGGTCTCAGCACGTCGGCCATGCGGCCGTAGCGGTCCGGCGCGTGCCAGGCGCGCAGTTGGGCGCCCCGCTCGCTGATCGTCACGGTCATACCGGCCGCATTCTCGAGCGCGAACGAACGCTCGCCGGCCGATGCGGCCGGGGCGCTCTGAATCAGATGGATCGTCATTGCGGTCTGGCTTCCTGATGTCGATAGAAAGCCATTCTCCCGGCCCGTGCATGGCCTTTCAATTACGAAAATCACCAACGGGGCGAACGATTTCGCCGACGCCCCGCGCCTGCCTTCGCGTTACGCCGCCGCGGTCATGCCGGTGCGCTCGCCCAGTGCCCGGTCGCGCCACGCGCGCGGCGTGCAACCGAGTTCGCGCTTGAACACGAGGTGCATGTACTGGGTGGACGTGAAGCCGCAGCCCAGCGCCACGTCCGCGATACTGCGCTCGCCGCTTTCCAGGCCGGCCTTGGCGGCATCCAGCTTGGACCGCAGGATCATGTCGTGCACGCTGCAACCCAGCTCCTGGCGGAAGTACACTTCGAGCGACGAGCGCGACACGCCCACGTATTCGGCCACCTGGTGCGTCTTGATGCCTTGGCACGCGTACTGGCGGATGTAGTGGCAGGCCCGCATCACATGCGGATGCTTGACGTCCTGGTAGAGGCTCGACGCGAGCACGTTGATGCCCGCGGGCGGCACGAGGATGCGCGTGTTCGTCAGCCTTACGCCGTGCAGCATCTGCTCCAGCAGATGCGCCGCCGTCCGCCCCATTTCGTGCGCGCCCTGGATCACGGAGCTGAGCGGGATCCGCGTCAGCATGCGCACGAGCGGGTCGTTGTCGATGCCGATCAGCGCCACCTGTTCCGGTACCGAGATGCCGGCGATGGCGCAGGCCTGCAGCAGCTGGCGCGCGCGCGCGTCCGTGACGGCGATGACGCCCACCGGCTTGGGCAGGCTGCGCAGCCAGTCGATCTGCCCCTGCACCGCGCTGTCCCACGACGCCGCGTTCGTGGCGCAGCCGCGGAAGATTTCCGCTTCCATCCGGTCCTCCGACGTCAAGCAGCGGAACGCACGTTCGCGCTCGATGGCCCAGCGGCATTCCTGCGCCTCGGGGAGGCTGAACATGGCGAAGCGCTGCAGGCCGACGTCGATCAGGTGGTCGCGGGCCAGCTTGACGAGTTTGAAGTTGTCGGTCGCGACATACGGCACGCCGGACGGATACCCGGATTCGTCCGCATACGACCCGCCCACGGCCACGACGGGCACCGGGCAATCGGCCAGGGCCTTGGCCACGGCCGGGTCGTCGAAATCGGCGATGACGCCGTCGCCCTGCCAGCGGTCGATTCCGGTCAGGCGCAGACGGAAATCCTCTTCCAGAAATAAATCCCAAGCGACGCGGGTGCCGCCCAGGTGAGCGGCAATACCGGCGATCACTTCGCGATCGAATGTCTTGTTGCCGTTGAAAAGCAGTGCGATACGGTAGGCTTTTGTCGTCTTCATCGCGCGCCCATCGCTTTCTGAATCATTGTCGTCTCCTGTGAATCTTTTTTGTTTTGTTTCCGGGCTTTCCGGCCCGGCGCGGCATGCTTAGTAAACAGCGGTCGAGGAGAAAAAAAAGCGGAATCAATCCGGAATCCGGAGGCGCGTTCGCCGAATGGCAACGACAAAGGATTTTTCAGGCAGCCGGTATGGTGCGCTCATTGCGAGCACGCGACTGGAATAGGATGGGCATCGGAAATGCGCAGTCATGGGATGGTTCCTCGTAGCGTGACCGGGTGCCGGCGGCGGCCCCCTTCACGTCAAGGATAGGAGCCCACCCCGGGGCGCCTATAACGTCAGCACGCGGATTTCTATCACCGTGCAGAAATTACGATCTGTTTTGCAGGGAGTGCAAGGCCGGATCAGCCGTTTCCCACCATTTTTGGCGGCGGGTCGGCGGACGCGGGCGGGTGCTGGAGCGCGAGCGTCCGGAACGCCTTCGGCGTGCAGCCGTACTCTTCCTTGAACAGCCGATTGAAATACGAGACGTTGGCGTAGCCGACCGAATACGCGATTTCGGCCACGGTGGCGGTGCTCTTTTCCGTCAGCAGGCGCGCCGCTTCGGTCAGCCTTAATTTATTCACATAACCGGTGAATGTCATGCCGAGTTCCGTTTTCAGCACGTCATTCACCTTGTTCCGGTTCGCACCGGTACCGGCCACCACGCTTTCCAGATCCAGTTCGGGATTCGTGTAATTCGTCGCGAGGAATTTCAGGACCGATGCCTGTTCCTCGTCCCGATGAGGTTGCACGGTTAATTGGCGATAAGCGACGAGCGGCAAATCCGTCTTCAGCCTGCCATTCAGGCTGGCGGCCAATGTCCGCGTGTGGGTGCGGAAAAACCATAGGCCGAATAGAATCCACCCGGATACCAGAATAAGCGCGAGCGCGACGATATATCGATAATCATGTCCGCGCAATTCGAGATTGCTGATTTCCACATGCGAATCGACATCGAACGGCGTTTGCGAACTCGATCCGAAAGAAATCTGCACCACTTTGTCCAGCTCGTAATCCTGGGACGTCAGCGGCAGCTTCATCATCGACAGCCACCAGTCGGGAACGGTCAGGCGCCGCATGTCGAGGGACACGTGCACGCCCTGCTCGTTGCAAGAGAAGAAAGTGCCGGGCGATCGGTAAGTGACGAGCTGGCCGGGGACCGACACCTTGTCGTCGAAGGTCGTCACACCCAGCAACATGGGATCGGCGGGCGTGCAGCGCGCGACGAACGTGATGGTGTCGTATTTCCGCAGGTCGAGCGGGGCCAGTTCCCCCTTCGCATCCTTGGCCACGAAGCGCGCGCCGGCGAACGGGTATTTGGCCACTTTCGTGAGCGTGTAATCGAACACCATCGCACCCGCTGCGGCATCGTGCAGCCTCACCGTCGACGTGCCGCCCATCACGTCGTCCGACGTGGGCACACGTTCCCAGTGGATGCCGTCCCTGGCCGCCGGTGACAGCGAATAAGCCGGCTGGCTCAGGTGGACGAACAGGACCGCGAGCAGCGCATCGGCGAGCAGCAGCGCGATCAGAAGCAGCAGCGACTTCTTGTAAAACTCTTGCATTGTCATACAACCGGTTGTTGGTCTCCACGCACCGCCTTCCCCGGGCGCGTGCGCACCGATCATAGCAGCCCGGTCAATACAATGGCGAAAAAAAGGGGGCGGCACGAGGCCGCCCCACAAAACCTACCATGCCAGGCGGTAGGAGACTACCCCGCCATTGTGAGAGCCGCCGCGCGCCGCCGCAATTGTGAAAAACGTCAGCCCCCGATACGAAATTGCACAGCGCCCGCGCCTGCGACATATCGTTTCCGGAACGGTGGATTTCATAATTGCGTCCCCCTGCCGCGCCACGGCAGAATGGCTTACTGTCCAGACCTGCATCCATAAGAAAGGTAATGAATGTCCACACGGAGACTCCTCCCGCTCGCGCTGGCGTGCGCACTCGCTTGCACCGGCGCGCGCGGGGCGGCCGCGCAGCCCGACTTCCCGACCGTCCTGTACGGCGCCGCGTACTATCACGAATACATGCCCTACGAACGGCTGGACAAGGACGTCCGGATGATCAAGGCGGCCGGCTTCAACGTCGTGCGCCTGGGCGAATCGACGTGGAGCCTGTGGGAGCCGGAGGACGGCCGCTTCGACACCGCGTGGATGGACCGCGTGGTCGACGCGATGGGCAAGGCCGGCATCAAGGTCATCATGGGCACGCCCACGTATTCGATTCCCGCGTGGATGGCGCACCAGCATCCGGAAATCCTGGCCACGAAATTCAATGGCGCGAAAAACACGTACGGCATGCGCCAGAACATGAACACGGATTCGCCCGTGTACCGCTTCTACGCGGAGCGCCTGATCCGCCGCATCGCCGCCCACTACAAGGACAACCCGAACGTCATCGGCTGGCAAGTCGACAACGAGACGGGCAGCTACGGCGCCGCCAACGACGATGTGTTCATCCGCTTCCAGCACTACCTGGAAAAGAAATTCGGCACGCCGGAGAATCTCAGCAAGACGTGGTTCCTGAACTACTGGGGCCAGGACCTGCATTCGTGGACGGACCTGCCCCGTCCGGACGGCGCGCAGAGCACGGGCTACAAGCTCGAATGGTCGCGCTGGAGCCAGATGCGCGTCACGGATTTCCTGCATTGGCAGGCGCAACTCATCCGCGAGTGCGCGGGGCCGCGCCAGTTCGTCACGCACGATTTCGCCGGCTCGCTGCACGCGGACGTGAACGAGGAAGCCGTCGCGCGCGCGCTCGACGTCCCGGGCGTGAACATCTACCACTGGGGCACGCAGGACCAGTACAACGGTGCCGCCCAGAAGCTGGACGCCGACTTCACGCGCTCGCTCAAGCGCGGCAACTTCCTCGTCACGGAGACGAATGCGCAGACGACCGACTGGAGCTCGTCGTTCCAATACCCGCCGTACGACGGCCAGTTCCGCGAGGACGTCTACACGCATCTGTCCAACGGCGCCAACATGGTCGAGTACTGGCACTGGGCGTCGATCCACGCGAACCAGGAGACGTACTGGAAAGGCGTCCTCGGACACGACCTGGAGCCGAACCGCGCGTACGCCGAGATGAGCCGCACGGGCCGCGAACTCCAGAAGATCGGCCAACGCCTCGTCGACCTGCGCATCCAGAACGACGTGGCGATCCTGTGGAGCCGCGATTCGCTGAACGCCATCAACGACATGCCGTTCGCGAAGCAGTCGCAATGGGGCGGCGGGGCTAGCCAGGCCGACTACGGCTCGCAGGTGCGCCAGATCCACCGCGCGCTGTACGACCTGAACGTCGGCACCGACTTCGTGTTCCCGGACACGCAGGACCTGTCCGCGTACAAGGTGCTGGTCGTGCCCTCGCTGTACATCGCGGACGACGCGCTGCTGCAGCGCATCTCGGACTTCGTGCGCAAGGGCGGCCATGTCGTGATGGGCTTCAAGAGCGGCTTCGCGAACGAGAACGCGGCCGTGCGCTGGACGACGGCGCCGGGCCCGCTGCGCCAGGTTCTCGGCTTCCACTACCAGGAATTCTCGAACCTCGCGCAGCCCCTGGCGCTGAAGGGCGATCCGTTCCAGGCCGGCGACGACAACAAGGTGCGCCACTGGGCCGAGTTCCTCCAGCTCGACACCGCGAAGGCCCTCGCCTGGTACGACCACCCGTTCTTCGGCCGCTGGCCCGCCATCACGGCCAACCAGTACGGCACGGGCAAGGCCGTCTACGAAGGCACGTATTTGTCGGACAAGCTGCAGAAGGCCGTGCTGCGATCGGTGCTGCAGGAACGGGGCCTGATCGGGCCGGACCAGCAACTGCCGCCGCACATCCAGGCGCGCACGGGCGTGAACCGGTTCGGCAAGACGATCCGCTACTACTTCAATTATTCGGGCGCGCCCGCGAGCTTCACGTACCGCCACAAGGCGGGGACGGACCTGCTGACGTCGCGGGCCGTGAAGCGCGACGAGACCGTCACGCTGGCGCCGTGGGATCTCGTCATCGTCGAGGAAAATTAACGGAAGAGCAGCTGGGCGTAGTGGTACAGGTTTTCCGCCCAGCTGTCCCGGTCATGCCCATACCCGTCCACGTTCCACACGTGGGCGACGCCCTGCTCGCGCAGCTGGCGGTGCACGCCCTGCGCGACGTTGATCAGGCCATCGCGGTTGCCGCATGACAGATACACCAGTTTCAGCTTGCCCTTCGCCCGCGCCGCCTCGCCCGCCAGTTTCGCCGGTGGCTCCGTGTTGGGGGCCGGCGAGAAGCCCGCCACCCAGTTGAATGCCTCCGGATGGCCCAGGCCGAAGTTCAGCGCCTGCCCGCCGCCCATCGACAGCCCGCCGATCGCGCGGTGGGCACTGTCCGCGTGCGTCGGATACGCGGCATCGACGGCCGGGATGAGCGAATCGAGCAGGTCGCGCTCGAAGCGCGCGAAACCGGCCGCGTTTTCCGGCGTGAAGACCTTGTTTTCCGGCGGCGAGCGGTCGTCCGCCAGCGCGCGGCCGTTCGGCATCACGACGATCATCGGCACGGCCTTGCCGGCGGCCGTCAGGTTGTCGAGCACGTCCTGCGCGCGCACATAGCCGCACCACTCGTCCTGGTTGCCGCCGATGCCGTGCAACAGATACAGCACGGGATAGCGCCGGGTCTTGTCGTAGCCGGGCGGCAGCCAGACGTTGGCCGTACGGCGCGTGCCCGTGACGACCGACGCATACGTGAACGTCTCCACCTTGCCCTGCGCGGCGCCGGGCCGAGCATCCGCAAAGCCGGCCGGCGGCGGCGCGAACGCGCGTACGTCGTCCGCCGCGAGGACGACGGGGCGGGCGAAGTCGGCGCGCGCCTTGTCCGCGTTGACGTCGAGCTCCTGCGCGTGCGCGACGGTGCCGACGGCGCACAGCGCGGCGGCGATGAGGACGCGGGACAGATGGTCGGTCATGGCCGGCTCCTCAGTGCTTGTCCGCGCCGGCCGTCAGCACGGCCACGGCGCCGCCGGACGGGGCGAGCGTCAGCTTCAGGCGGCTCTTGCCCGTCACGCGTGCGCCGCGCGCGGCCAGGTGGTTGCGATCCTTGCCGTCTTCCAGGATCTCGGCCGAATAAGCGACACCCGGCGCCAGGAAGTCCAGCGGCACGTCGACCGTGCGTCCCGACTCGTTGGTCATCGCGCCGATGTACCAGGTGCCGCCCTTGCGGCGGGCCGTCACGATGTACTGGCCGATGTCGCCGTCCAGCACGCGCGTCTCGTCCCACGTGGTCGGCACGGCGCCGATGAACTTCGCGCCGTCGGCCCAGGTGCCGTCCGCGTTGCGGTAGGCGTCCGGGCTGTCCGCCACCATGCCGAACGGCGAATCGTACACGACGTACATCGCGACGGCCTGGCCGCGCGTCGTCTGCACGAACGGCTTCACGTTGCGCCGCTGCGCCATGAAGTCTTTCGGCGCGAGCGAGCGGAAGCCGCCCGGCGTGTAGTCGATCGGGCCCAGGATCATGCGCGTGAACGGCAGCGTCACGTTGTGCGTGGCCGTGACGCGCGCGCTCCACTTGTTGTACTCCGCGCCCATCACGCCTTCCTGCGTCATGTAGTTCGGATAGGTGCGCGTGAGGCCGTCCGGCGGGTAGGCGCCGTGCAGGTCGACCATCAGGTGGTGCTTGGCGGCCTTGGACAGGATCTTGTGGTAGAAGTCGACCATGTCCTGGTCGGTGCGGTCCATGAAGTCGACCTTGACGCCCTTGATGCCCCACGATTCGTACAGCGCGAAGGCGTCATCCATCTGGCGGTCGAGCTGCTTCCACTGCAGCCAGACCCACACGCCGATGCCCTTCTCCTTCGCATGCCGGATGATTTCCAGCATGTCCATCGCGCGGATCGGCTTCAAGGCATTGGACGGCAGCGGCTTTTCCGAACTGCCCTCGTACCAACCCTCGTCGATGAGGATATACTGCAGGCCAAGGCTGGCCGCGAAATCCGTGTAGGCCTTGTACGTCGCGGTGTTGATGCCGGCGCCCGGCATGTCGACGGCCCAGCCGTTCCACCAGTCCCACGACGCCTTGCCCGGCTTGATCCAGCTCGTATCCGCGATCGTCGACGGGCTGCCCAGCGTCGCGATCAGGCTCGATGCCGTCAGGCCACCCGGCGTGTCGGCCACCATCACCACGCGCCACGGCGTGGCGAGCGGCGCGTCGGCCAGGTTGGCGCGCACGGCCGGGCCCTGCACCTGCACGTCGCCTTCGTAGTGCGGCGCGAGCACGACGGCCACGCCCAGGCCGCCGTCGCCGCGGCCCGAGTAGTACGCGCCGGCGTAACCGCGCTTGTCCGCTTCCGCGATGGCGAACGTGGTCTTCTTGTTGCCGGTCTTGCACACGAGGGGCGCGTCGAACGTGTGGTGGGGACGGATGGCGGACGCCGGCACCGGGTCGAATTCGCCCTCGTGCGAGCTGTCGAAGCGGCCCGGATTGAAGCCCCAGCAGCGGTAGGCGGCCGGGAAGTCGAAGCGCGTGGCCTCGCCGTTGATGCCGAGATCGCCCCGGGGTTCGCCCGCTATCGGCTGGCGCGGCAGCACGTAGCGGAACGCGACGCCGTCGTCGTAGGCGCGGGCGACGAGGTTGACCTTGATGGGCTTGTCCTTGCCGGCCAGTTGCAGCTCGACCTGGCTGTAGCGGTCCGCCACGCTGGCCGCCTTGCCGGCGACGGGACGCCACGTCTCGTCGACGGTCTTGTTCTCGACACCGGTGACACGCAAGGTGGTGCCGTCCAGCGCGCCCTGGGTCGTGCTCAGGCCGAGGGGCGATTGCGCGATGACGGTCACGCCGTCGCGGATGACCGTGTACGCCAGATTGCCATCGGCGGCGGTCAGTTCGATGCGGGTGCGGTGGTCGGGCGACACGACCGTATAGGGCGAGGCGGCGTGTGCCGGCATGATGGCTGCGACAGCGGCGATGGCGAAAACCTTCGGGATCAGATGTCGTGGTGCGTGCTTCATGGTTAAGCGACTTTCAGAGTGATTGCGTACGGAAGTGCGGGCCGCTCGCGCGGCAGCGTGACCTGGAGGCCGTCGGGGGTCTGGCGGAACGCGACCGCGCCGGCGCCCACGAGCTCGACGCGCGACACCTCGTGCTTGAGATGCTCGCCGCCGGCGCGCATCGACTTGATGGTGACGGTGCCGTCTTCCGGCCAGCCCATCACGAACGCGTAGACGGCATCCTTGCCGGCGGTGAAGCGGATGTCGGCGGCGGAGAACGGTTTGCCCTTGCCCTCGTTGAAACCGGGGCCCGCCAGCGGCGCCGCGGCCGCCTCCATCACAGGGCCTTCGCCGAACGTCGACCACGGGCGGCTGTCGTAGATGCCCGCGCCGTTGACGGCCATCCAGCGGCCGATCTCCTCGACGATGGCGCGTTCCTGCTCGTCGATGGTGCCGTCGCCGCGCACGGGCACGGACAGCAGCAGGTTGCCGTTCTTGCTGACGACGTCGATCAAGGTGTGCACGACCGTCTGCGCGCTCTTGTAGCCCTTGTTGTCGTAGACGCGGCGGTCGTAATGCCAGCTGCCGATGCAGGTGCAGGTCTGCCAGGGCAGCGGTTCGATGCGCGGGCTCTGGCCCCGCTCGATGTCCCACACCATCGACCGGCGCTGCACGTCGTCGAGGATCTTGCCGTTGACGACCGCTTCCACCTTGCCGTGCTTGGCGACGCTGCGGTTGTACATGTGCGCGGCCAGGCGCGGGCCGATGTCGCTGACCGGATAGAGGGGCAGCACCGTGTCGTCGTAATAGACCAGGTCGGGATCGTAGTTGTCGATCAGGTCGACGGTGCGGTTGTACAGCTTGTCCGCATAGGCCTTGTCCGGCGTGGACTCGCCGCCGCCCCAGGCCCAGCGCTGGTCGGTGCTGCCGCCGTCCTTGCTGAGCGGGTGGTTCTGCGCGTACAGCGCCTGCGGGTCCAGCCCGCGCCACCACTGGCCACGGCCGTCGGACTTCTTCAGGCGGCCGTCGTACGGCACGCCGGCCAGCGGGCCGGTCTTGTCGGCGCCCTGCGCCGTCTCGTACCACGACCACGCGTGCGCCGCGTGCACGGAGACGCCGAAGCGCAGGCCGAGCTTGCGCGCGGCATCGCGCCAGCCCCCGACCAGGTCCTTGCCCGGGCCCAGTTTCGTCGCGTTCCAGTCGGGCTGGTAGCGGCTTTTGTAGAGGTCGAAGTTGTCGTGGTGGTTCGCGAGCGCGACGAAGTATTTCGCGCCCGCGTTCTTGTACAGGCCCACGAGTTCGTCCGGGTTCCAGCGCTCGGCGCGCCAGCGGCGGATCACGTCCTTGAAGCCGAACGTCGACGGATGGCCGTACGTGGCGACGTGATAGTTATAGTGATCACTGCCCTCCTCGTACATGCCACGCGCGTACCAGTCGCCGTGTTCGGGCTCGCACTGCGGGCCCCAGTGCGCCCAGATGCCGAACTTCGCGTTGCGGAACCAGTCCGGGGTCTCGTATTTCGACAGCGAGGGCCAGGTCGGCTCGAACGGGCCGCTCGCCATGGGAACGCGGGCGCCGGCGGCGCCGGCATAGGGGGAGATGGCGAGCGCCGGGATGGCGGCCGCCATGTGCTGCAGGAGTTCACGTCGTTTCATCGGTATCTTTCCAAGGTAGATGATGGCCGCTGCGGGGCGGCTCTTCGCGGTTATCCACGGGATAGTGCCCGCCGGCCCCGTGGCCCGCAATTATGAAATCCACCATTGGCGATTACGATTTTCGCATGGGCTCCGAAGTGATCTGCCCGATGAGCGCCTCGTGGGTCGGCATCGCGCCGACGACCTGCCGGATCGTCGCGTGCACCCTGCGGAAGTGGTCGGCCAGGCGCGCCAGGTCCATGCGGTCGATCAGCGGATCGGTCCTCTCGGGGCGGATGCCGTGGCCCAGCATGATCGACGCGTGCGAATCGGCCTGGAACCCTTCACGGTCGTAGATGGTGATGCGGCCCGAGGTGCGGAACAGGTCGATCTGGTGCTGCAGCGTGTCGGGCACCTTCATGTGCGCGCAATAGCGCCAGAATTCGGAATCGGTGCGGTTCGTCAGCTTGTAGTGCAGGACGATGAAGTCGCGCACGAATTCGTAGCGTTGCGAGACGAGGCGGTTGAATTCGTCGGCCAGTTCCGGGTTGCAGTCGCGGTCCGGGAAATACTGGATCAGCCAGCCGACCGCCAGTTCGATGATGTTGATGCTCGTCGATTCGAGCGGTTCGAGGAAGCCGCTCGACAGGCCGACCGCCACGCAGTTCTTGACCCACGACTTGCGGCGCCGGCCCGTCGTAAAGCGCAGCTGGCGCGGCGGTTCCAGCGGCTCGGTGTCCAGGCCGTCGAGCAGCACGCGCCCCGCCTCGTCGTCCGACATGAACGCATTGCAGTACACGTGGCCGTTGCCGTTGCGGTGCTGCAGCGGGATGCGCCACTGCCACCCCGCGCTCTTCGCCGTCGACCGCGTGTAGGGCGTGAGCCGCTCGGCCAGCGCGCTGGGCACGGCCTGGGCGCTGTCACAGGGCAGCATGGCGCTCCAGTCCTCGTAGCCGGCCTTGTACACGCCTTCGATCAGCAGGCCGCGGAAGCCCGTGCAGTCGACGAACAGGTCGCCCTCGATGCGGCGGCCGTCATTGAGGTTCAGGGCCGTGATGAAGCCCGTTTCCGGATGCTGCTCGACGTTGCCGACCGTGCCCTCGACGCGCTGCACACCGCGCGCCGTCGCATAGTCGCGCAGGTACAGCGCATACAGGCCCGCGTCGAACTGGAACCCATAGGTGTAGGCAGTGGTGGGGCCCGGTTGGTCGCCGTACGGCGGCACGAACCGGTTCTCGTGCGCCATCGCCGTCGAGATCGACCATTCTTCGTACGACGGCATGGCCGGGTTGTCGCGCGCCAGCCGCAGCCAGTACATGAAGGCCGGGCGGTTCTCGATCGTCGGGCCAAAATCGCTGAAGCCGTGAAAGAACCGGTTGCCGAGATGGCCCCAGTCGCAGAAGTCGATGCCCAGCTTGAACGTGGCCTTGGTGCGCCGGACGAAGTCCGCCCCGTCGATGCCGAGCGCGTGGTTGTAGTAACGGATCGTCGGCAGCGTCGACTCCCCCACGCCGACGGTGCCGATCTCCGGCGACTCGACGAGGACGATCTCGCACGACCCGCCCAGCTTGAGCGCCAGCGGCGCCGCGGTCATCCAGCCGGCGGTGCCGCCGC
This sequence comes from Massilia putida, assembly GCF_001941825.1. Taxonomy (NCBI): domain Bacteria; kingdom Pseudomonadati; phylum Pseudomonadota; class Betaproteobacteria; order Burkholderiales; family Oxalobacteraceae; genus Massilia; species Massilia putida. Next base: position 6,521,662 of record NZ_CP019038.1, on the reverse strand, counting down.
CCACGATGACGATTTTACGGATGGCCTTGTCGGACATGGTGTTCTCCAGTACAGAAACGCAAGTACCCCCGCGGCCAGTCCGGCTGGCGAGAGGTGCAGTCACGGACGGACGGACGGTCGGAAAGTGTACCCATCCGCACCAGGCCGCCGGCAAAAAGAAAAGGCCGCCAACTAGGCGGCTGGGTTGCAGCGACGCCTCCTGCGGTCCCGACTGCGAACCGCAGGAGCAAACGCCTTACGACATCTTAGAACGCGTAGCGCGCCGACAACGTGAAACGCCGTCCGGTGTAATACACGCCGTTCAGCTTCATGCCGATGCCCTGCTGGTTGTACGACTTGTAGAGCTGGTCCGTGAGGTTCGACACGTCGAAGTTCACGGTCAGGTTATCGGTGGCCTTGTACTGGACGCCCATGTCAACCTGTCCGTAGGCACCGCTCCACGCCGGCAGCACGTAGTTCACCGAGTAGCCTTGATTGAATTTCGGGTCGTCCGGATTCATCGAGATGCCGCTGGAGTCGTACGTGCCCCACGTGTGAATCGCCGTCATCGCGCTCGAGCGCCAGCTGTACGCCACACGCGCCGACACCGGTCCCTTGTCGTACAGCAGCGCCAGGTTGTACGCGTTCTTCGACAGGCCCATCACGGGCAGGTCGCCGTTGAAGTAGCGGCCGTCGGTGTCGCACCCGCCCAGCGCGCTGACGATCGTCGTCTCGTTCGTGCTCGGCGTGCACCATTTACGGTTCCCCGGCAAGCCCATGTCGAGTTTGCTGTTGATGTAGGTGTAGTTGGCCGATACGCCGAAGCCGGACAGCAGGCCAGGCAGCATGTCGAAATACTGCTGGTAACCGAGCTCCAGGCCGCTGACGCGACCGCGTGCCCCGTTGACCGGCGCGGTGAGCAGGAAGTCGTGCGACTGGCCGGTCACGTCGTTGATCGGAAGGAGCGTCGTCTTGTCGATGACGATGTCCTTGAGCTTCTTGTTGAACAACGCCAGTGTGAGCGAGCTGCCCTTGCCGAAGTAGTACTCTGCCGTCAGGTCGAGATTGTTCGACCTGGTCGGTTTGAGCGCCGTGTTGCCGTTGGCGTTACCGGTGAAGGCGACCGATTTGAGCACCTGTTTGGTCGGGTCCGCCGGATCGGGGTCGAACTTCGGCGTCACGCCCAGCGTCGTATAGGCCTGCATCTTGTAGAAATCGGGCCGCGACATGCCCTGCGACGCCGCGAAGCGGAACTGCAGCCCGTCGCTGGCCTTCATCCTCAGGTTCAGCGTCGGCAAGGTATTCGTATAGGTGTTATCGAATGTCTGCTTGTTCGACATCCCGGCGAAGACGGGAACACCAGCCCTGCCATCCTCCGGCTTCGTGGCGGTGAGCAGCGTGTAGCCCTCCGCCATTTCCTTCGTGCGGACGACGCGCACGCCCACGTTGCCGTCCACCGGGAAGCGCAGGTTATCGAAGCCGAAACGAAGCTGGCCGTAGATGGCCTGCGTGCGCTCGCCCTGCTTGTTGCGTGCGATGGGGTCGCCGAACGGAGCAGGCGTCCAGTTGCAGATACCGTCGCTCAGGTGGCTGGGTTTGCAGACCACTTTGACGAATTCGTGCAGCGTGGCGAAGCCGGGCGGCGGCGAGCCGCCACCCGTCAACTCCGTCGTCGGCACCACGAGCGTCGGCACCGATGCCTTGCCGTTGAAGAAGCCACTGAACAACTGCGTGGTGTTGAATTTGTTGAAGCGAGGATCGCCCAGGGAGATCATCGAGCTCAGCGGCTGCCAGCTTGACCCGACCGCCCACGCGGCGCCGAGTCCGCTCCACTGGTCATTTGGCGTATTCGCCTGCGTGAGCGAATCACGCTCGGTCTGGCGGAAACCGAAACGCAGGTCCTGGAGAACCGGATGATCGAACGTGTACTTGGCGTCCAGTTTCAGCGAGTTCTGGGTGGCGGTGGCCACGTCCCTGTGCTGCTGCGTGGAGTCCCAGTTGTAGTTGGCCGTGTTCGACAGGAAAGCCCGGTCCGAGGCGTCGAAGGTGACCTGCGGGATGTCCCCCCTCAGGTCCACGACCTGCTTCGCCATCAGGGCGTTCAACGCCACCAGGTTGTCCCAGCCTTCCGTGGTCGACCGGGTGTGCTGCAGATCCAGGCCGAAGGACCACTGGTCCGAAGCCTTCCACTGCGTGTTCCATGCGACGTCGGTCGTCGCGGATTCGCGGCCCACGCTGCGCGCGTTGGAGCCGATCAACAGGCCCTTGTCCTGGGGATCGGTCAGCGTGCCGGTCAACAGTGCGCCGTGGCTGTCGAACGTGGCGTCGGAGACCATGACGTTACGCGGATTCACCTGCATGAACTGCTGGTTCTCCGCCGTCGCCAGCTTGTATTTCGACCTGAAATAGGTGAGACCGGAGACCCAGTCGCCCTTTTTCCACTGCAGCGCGCCATAGAGGCCCTCGCGGGTGCGATCGAAGTCGCCCGTGTTCCAGTTGACGCCCGGGGGAACCCAGCGCTCCTGGCCGCTGGTGTCGCCCACCACGGCATCGGTGCGCGGGAAATAGTGGCCGACACCCATGCCGTTGCTGCGCGTGGCGATCTTCGAACGCGACACGTCGATCAACGCGCCGACCTGGCCCAGGCTGGTGTTCCAGCGGTTCGACAGCATGCCGGAAAACGCCGGCGCGGTGGTCCCGCGCAGCTGCGAACGCGAGGCTTCCATCGTCGCCCCGCCCTTGAATCCCTTGAAGTCGAACGGCATCGCGGTGCGCAGGTCGACCAGGCCGCCGATGGCGCCCTCGATCCGCTCGGCGGACGGGTTCTTGTACACGTCGATGCCCGCCAACAGTTCGGGCGGCACGTCCTCGAAGCTCAGTGCACGTCCGCCGTTCGCGGAGAACGAGTCGCGTCCGTTCAGTTCCGAACGCACGTAGCTCAGGCCGCGGATCGACACGCCGCTGCCTTCCGCGGCGAAGCGATTGTCCTCGCCCACGCCCTGCAGCGGGTCTGCCCGGCCCAGCACGCGGTCGATGGTCACGCCCGGCATGCGTTGCAGGACTTCGGTCACCGACTTGTCCGGCAGTTTGCCGATATCGTCGGCGACGACGGAGTCGATGATCTCGTCCGCCGTTCTCTTGCGGGTGGCGGCCGATTCCAGCGCGGCGCGCTGGCCCACGACGACCACGGTGTTCGTGTCGTCCTTCTTCGCGGTGTCTGCGGCATACGCGCCGTGCGCAAACATGGCCCCGCTGGCCATCAGCACGAACTGGGCTGCGCCTGTGGCGATGGCTGTTCTCTGAAACTGCTTCACTGATTTTCTCCTCTGCGTCTTTTTGGACGTCCGTTTTTGTCGGAATGCCGAACGGCGGCATGCGCGCCTTGATGGCGGTGAAATCATTGTGATTGCCAGCAACCGGCAGGACAATTCCGAAAATCACCAACAGGGCACATGAAAAATGCGATGTGTATGGCGCGCACAACGGCCCGCGCGCGTGCGCGGTCGTGCCGGAGGACGTGGCGAGGGGCGGCGGCGCTTACGGCGCGGCCGTTTGCTGGTGGGGATCGGGCGGCGGTTCCTGCTGCGCCGCCAGCGTGCGGAAGGCCTTCGGGGTGCATCCGTACTCTTCCTTGAACAGCTTGTTGAAATACGAGACGTTGGCATACCCGACCGAGAAAGCGATTTCCGCGACGGTCGTGCCGGTCTTCTCGGTGAGGAGGCGCGCCGCTTCCGTCAGGCGCAGCTTGTTCAGGTAACTGGTGAACGTCATGCCGAGTTCCGATTTCAGCACGTCGTTGACCTTGGTCCGGTTCGTCCCCGTCGCGGCGACGACGCCTTCCAGGTCCAGTTCCGTGTTGGTGTAATTCGTCGCGATGAATTTCAGGACCGCGGCCTTTTCCTTGTCGCGGTAAGGCTCCAGCGTCAGCTGGCGGTAGGCGACGAGCGGCAGGTCCTTCTTGAGCTGCGTATCCACGCTCGCGAGCAGCGCGCGCGCATGGGCCCGGAAGAACCATACGCCGAAAGCGATCCAGCCCGCGACGACGAGGCCGGTCAGCCAGGCGAGGTAGCGGTAATCGCGGCCGTGCAGCGTGATCCAGCTGATCTCGACGTGGGCCGGAACGCCCCGGGGACTCTGCCCCGTCGCCCCGAACACGAGCCGCTCCACGCGGTCCAGCACGTAATCCTGGCGCGACAGGTCGCGGTGCACCGTGTCGAACCACCACTGGGGAATCGTCAGGCGCGTCAGGTCGAGCGACACCGGCACGCCCTGCTCGTTGCACGAGAAATAGGTCAGCGCCGGCGGATAGGTAAGGTAATTCCCGGGCTGCGACAGGTGCTCGTCGTAGATCGACGCGATGAACATCATGGAATTGGCGGGGGAGCATTTCGCGACGAACGAGACGGTGCCGTATTTCGACAGGTCCGCCAAGGCAGGCTTGCCCTTGCCGTCGACCGCCAGCAGGTCCGCGGACACGATCGGGTCCGCGCCGTCCGCCGGCAGGTTCAGGTCGAAACGCAGCTGGTCGCGTGCCGACTGGTCGACGTGGATGGCCCGCGCGTCCCAGGGCGACGACGTAAAGCCGAAGCGCCAGCGGACCGCCCGCTCGTCGCCGCCCTGCTGCGCGGGCAGCAGCGGCTGCGACAGATAGCTCCGGTCGACGAGCATAATCGCCAGCAGCGCGTCCGCGAGGACGATCAGGATGAATACGTACAGCGCCTTCTTATAAAACTCTTGCATATGGCATGGCGGGTGATTGTCTCCAGCCGTCACCTCTCATGGGGACGTCGCTGGCATCATAACAGCCCACCCACGCCGGGTCGCATTTTCGCCGCCGCGTTGTAGGTACACAACGCACCGGCGATCGCTCGACATGGCGCCGGCCGCGTGCAAAGGGACACATTGTCCGCACATCGCCGTGGCCCCGCAATTACGAAAATCGCGAACGGCCGACATGAAATCGCGGCACGGGACGGCCCAGGGAAAAATCATGACGGCGCTTCGCCAATTTCATCATTGCGCCGCGCGCCCGGCGGTACCCAGAATTCCGGCTCCCCCGTTCTTTTCAAGGTCCATCCATGCGTACACTGTTGTTGACAATCTTCTTCTGCGTCGCCGCCGGCGCCCAGGCGCAGACCGCCGTGATTCCACTCTGGCCGGAAGGCGTGCCGAACGCGAAGGCGGATCCCGGACCGGAGAGGCTCAACGGCGACTTCATCAGCAATGTCTCGCAGCCGACGCTGACCTACTACCCGGCCGCAACCGACCGTCCGGCCCGGACGGCCGTGATCATCGCTCCCGGCGGCAGCTACCAGTTCCTGGCCGTCGACCATGAAGGCCGGCAGTACGCGCAGTGGCTGTCCAGCCTCGGCGTCGCGGCCTTCGTCCTCAAATACCGGCTGGCGGATTACGGCCATCCGGCGCCGCTGCAGGACGTCCTGCGCGCGGTCCGCACCGTGCGCGCGCATGCGGCCGACTACGGCGTCGCGCCGGACCGCGTGGGCGTGATGGGCAGCTCGGCCGGCGGCCACCTGGCGGCCAGCGCGGCCACGCTGTTCGACGATCCGGCCGGACGCACGGGCGCGGCGCTGGACGCCGTCAGCGCGCGGCCCGACTTTGCGCTGCTGGTCTACCCGGTGATCACGTTGCTGCCGCCCGCCGCGCACGAAGGTTCGCGCTACGCGCTGCTGGGCGCGAACCCGGCGCCGGAGATGGTGAAGGCGATGTCGCTCGAGACCCGCGTCGGCCCGCGCACGCCCCCCACGTTCCTGGTCCACGCCCAGGACGACGGCGCCGTCCCGGTCGACAACAGCATCCTGTTCTTCCAGGCCCTCACCCGCGCCCATGTGCCGGCCGAGATGCATCTCTTCGAACGCGGCGGCCACGGCATCGGCATGGGCGCCGGCCACGGCGACATCTCGCTGTGGCCGAAGCGCGCCGAGGAATGGCTGCGGGACCGCAAGCTGATCCAGTGATCACTGCAGCGCGGCGTTGCCCCAGCTGACCGGCAACTGCTCGTTGGCCGTCCCCGCGCTCTTCGCCACCAGTTCGATCACCTTGACGCCGGCCACATCGAGCGTCAATGCCTGCGCCGGCTGGCCCCAGCGCAGGGCTCGGCTCTTCGCCAGCAGCTTGCCGTCGCCGTAGACCATGAACGTCACCGCGTGCGTGCGGTCCTGCGCGGAATCGTCGACGCCGACGAGGGTGTTCAAGCGGCGGTAATCGTGGTTGCGCACCTCCAGCCGGGAATTGGCCAGGATGCCGATGCCCGAAGCGTACGTCGTCCCGGCGATCCGCAGCGTCTGGCCGTACGGCGTGCTGTCGGCGCGCGCGCCGCCCCAGCCGGCATACATGGGCCGTTCGCCCTGGCCCTTGGTACCGGTCCAGCCGAACGACGAGCGGAAGATCGTCGGGTCGGCCTGCGGCTTCGTCACGCCGTCGACGGCCGGATTCACGCTGCCCGGCTGTTCGGACAGGTAGAGGCCTTGCGCCAGCTCGCGCGTGCCCTGGGCGCGGAAGATCTTCGTCTCGCGCGGCGCGACGCGCACCTTGGTCTCGTTCGTGAACGCGCTATTCTCCTTCGACCAGAGATCGGTGAGCGTTACCGTCGCGTCCTTGCGGAACTTGAGGTGCTGCGCCGTCAGGTCGGCGTCGACCGGCGCGAGGCCGCGGTTGAAGATGGCGACCGCCTTCTCGCCCGAGGCCAGCGTCTTGACGAGGATTTGCACGTCGTCGGCGTCGTACGCGAGCACGGCCTGGTTGCCGGCCGGGTCCTGGTTGAGCGCGATGATGTCGGCATTGCCGAAAATGTCCATCAGCGCCTGCGGCGTCGTGCGCAGGTCGGCGCCCGTCATCAGGGGCGCGTTCAGCATGGCCCACAGCGCGAAGTGCGACTTCGCTTCGACCAGGTGGTTCGCGTCGAAGTCGCCGGCGCCGATGAACAGCATGTCCGGATCGTTCCAGCTGCCCGGATGGGCGTACAGTTCGCGCCGTGCCGCGCTGTCGTAGTTGCTCAGCAGGCGGGGCCAGTTCGGGCGGATGTCGTCGCTCGTGCGCGAGATGTTGCCGAAGTCCTTGCCCCAGGCGCGCACGTCGGCGGCACCCCAGACGCACAGGGACAACAGGAAGTCGCCGTCGGGATTGTTGCGCTTCAGCGCCGCGTTGATCTGCGTGAATTCCGCCTGCACGGCCGGGATGTCGGAGCGGGTGACGGATTCCAGGTCCAGCACGGGCTTCAGCGCGCGATAGTCGCCCGATTTGACTTTCGGGCTGTCCGCGCCATACGCGCGCAGGCCGCAACCGTCGACCTTGATGAAGTCGAAGCCCCAGTCGCGGAAGAACAGGGCGATGTCCTGGTCGATGTGGCCGTACAGGCCGACTTCGCGCTCGAGCACGCTGCCCTTCGGCAGGTTGGGGTCGTCGCCGCCATACGCCTGCGAGCAGGTGTTGCGGCCGAGGTCCGAGTAGATGCCGGCCTTCAGGCCCATCGCGTGCAGCTTGTCGGTGAACGGGCGGAACCCGCCCGCGGCCGTGGACGGGAAGCGGTCCGGGCGGGCGACCAGCCGGCCGTCCGGCTGCCGGCGGCGGAGCGCCCAGCCGTCGTCGATATTGATGTAGCGGTAGCCTTTGGCGGCCAGTCCGCTGTCGACGATGCGCTGGGCGGCGCCGAGTATCTTGGCTTCGTCGATATCGGTGCCGAACGCGTTCCAGCTGCTCCATCCCATCGGCGGCATCGCCGCGCGGCCGGCGGCGTACGCGCTCCAGTGCGCCGTCGGCGCAAGCGGATCGGTCGCCGCGTGCGCCGCGGCGGTGGCGAACAACAGGGGTAACAATGCCAGGCGTGGCAGCCGGCGTACAGTCCTTGGCTTTTGCATCGGGAATTCCAGTGTGGTTTGAACAGGTGCGGCAGACGTAGTCACTCAACATTATCCGGGTGGCCCGGCGACTGCGGCAATAATGAAAATGACCAGCCGGCGCATCAAATTGCGCGGGCCGGTCGAAGGTCAAGGCCGGTTCCCCGGCCGGGATCCGGTCAGAACGCCATCCGCAGGCCGACGTTGACGCGGCGGCCGTCGTTTTCCAGCGTGAGGAACTGGCTGTCGTTGTTGGCGTACTCGTGCACCTTGGCGTTCGTCAGGTTGATCGCGTCCACGTACAGCGACAGTTGCGCGGTCAGGTTGTAGCGCAGGCTCGCATCGGTCTGGCCGTAGGCCGCGCGGTTGCGCTGCAAGGTGCTGCCGCCGCCGCAATCGATGGAGAAGTGATTGCGCCAGTTATAGCTGGCCCGTGCCTGGAACTTGCTGTTTTCGAAGAACAGCGACGCGTTGTACGACTGGCGCGACAGGCCGGGATAACCGCAGGTCACGGGACCCGAGGCCGTATCGCGGTTCGCTTCCGCATCGACGTAGGTGTAGTTGGCCGTCACGCCGAAGCCCTGCAGCAGCGGATGGATGTTGTCGAACGCGTACTGGCCAGCCAGTTCCGCACCCTTGATCGTGCCCGTCTGGCCGTTGCGGATACGGGTGTCGTGCACGATCTCGTTCGGATACTGGGGCACCTTGGTGTCCTGCAGCGACGTCTCCAGGAAGTCGGCCACCTTCTTCATGAACAAGGCGCCGCTGACGTAGTTCGTCTTCGAGAGATACCATTCGTACGACACGTCGTAGTTCGTCGAACGCATCGGCTTCAGGTACGGGTTGCCGCCGCCGCTCGTCACGTAGCCGGTACGGCCGCCGTACCAGTTGCTGACGCCCATCTGGCTCAGCGTCGGACGGGTCAGCGTCTTCGATGCGCCGAAGCGCAGCAGCATGTCGGACGTGACGTCGAATTTCAGGTTGGCGGACGGCAGCCACGCGTTATAGCTGTTGCCGACCGTGTTCGTCTGCATCGGGCCCCAGTTCTGGATATAGGTCGTGTCGTTCGGGCTTTGCACGGCCGACAGCAGGATGCGGCTGGTGCCCGAGGACTCCGACTTCACGTGCATGTAGCGCAGGCCCAGGTCGCCGGACCAGCCCTCGCCTTCCCACTTCGATTGGACGAAGGCGTTCCCCACCTTTTCGCGCACGGCCCACAGCGACGGCTTGGTATAGTCGATCGCCATCGGACCGTTCGGATAAATCGACTTGTCCGCATAATGGGCCGGGTCGTTCGATTGCGGGATCAGGGACGGCTGGTTCAGGTAAGCCATGTAGGCGTACGGATCGAAACTCAGGAAGTTCGCCGGCACGCCGCCGCCGCTGCCGAACGGATTGCCCAGCGGCGTCACCGTGAACAGCGACGACGGCAGCGACACGTGGTAGCCGGAGAAGGCGTTCCACGAATCGGAGCTCCAGGAAATGTGCTCGACCTTGCGCTGCGAATACGCCGTGCCGAAGTCGAGGCCCTTGAACACGCCCATGTCCGCATTCCAGGACGCGTTCAGGCGGCCTTCGTGCAGGTTGTCGTGGTTGGTGTCGATGTTGTTGCCCACGGCGTGGGCGCGCACGGCCGTCGGGTCCGCGATGCCATCGCCGAAGGTCACGGTCGGCGTCGAGCCGAAGGTCAGCACGTCGCCATTCTTCGGCACCATGCCGGCCACGATCCACAGGTCGGGATAGCCGATCGCCGTGCGCGACGTCGCCAGGTCGGCTTCCACCTTCCAGTCCGGCGACAGCGTCCACTTCGAATTCAAGCCATAGGCCAGCGTGGTCGACAGGCGGTCGCCGCCCTTGACGATCATGTCGTTCGAATTGGCCTCGGACAGGATGCCCGCCGCCTTCAGGCCCGGATTGTTGGCGACGAAGATCGAACCGGGACGGTCGAAACCCGTCACCTGGCCGTTCGCGTCGGCTTTCACGTTCAGCTGGGTCGGATTCATCCAGTCGCTGATGGCAATCACCTTGTTGCGCTGGTTCAGGCGCGAATACAAGGCGTCGGCCGTGATCTTCCACGTGGACGACGGATTGTATTGCACCGTCGTGTTGGCGACGAGACGCTTGCGGCTCTCGTCCTCGTTCTGGAAGCCGTAGCTTTGCGGCATGAGCAGCTTCTTGGTCGTGACGTCGGCGGCCGTCAGCCCCTTGGAATTCAGGTTGCCGTTGATCGTCTTTACGTCCAGCAGGTTCCAGGCGTCGTTGAGGGCCTTATATTGGCGCGATGCGCGGTCCGTGTACGACAGCGAGCCGGACACGCCGAAATTCTTCTCCGCGTTCGCGTAGCTGTACAGGGCGCTGACGTTCGGCGTGTTCTTCTTCGAATTGTTGTCGTACGAATCCGAAACGTTGACCACGGTGGACTGCCCGGTTTTTCCGGACAGCGGGCGCATCGTCTGGATGTCGACCGTCGAACCGATACCGCCTTCCGGCAGGAAGGCCTGCGACGTCTTGTACACGATGGCCTTGGAGATCAGGTCGGACGACAGCACGTCGAACGAGAATTCGCGTCCGCCCGTATCGCTCGTCATCGTGCGGCCGTTGATCAGGACGTTGTTGAATTCCGGGCCCAGGCCGCGCACGGAGATGTAGCGGCCCTCGCCGTTGTTACGCTGGATCTGCACGCCCGTGACGCGCTGCAGCGACTCGGCGATGTTCGTGTCCGGGAACTTGCCGGCATCCTCGGCCGACACGGCATCGACGATGCCTTCCTGCAGCCGCTTCGTCATCAAGGAAGACGACAGGGATGCACGGATGCCGCTCACGACGACCTGCTGGACGTCGGACGGGGCCTGTTGTTCGTTGGTGGTCTGCGCACCGGCATAGGCCGTCACGCACAGTTCGGCGATCAGCGCCGCCAGTACGGTCTTGCAAATCCTGGTTTTCTCCATGCTTGTCTCCCATTCTCCGTTATATGAATGTTTGCTCGTTATGTCCGGGGCGGAAGCGACAACGTTGTCGCAAAACGACGCAAAAAGGGGGCTGTCGCGTCGGGATCGCCACTGTCTGTACGCCCGTACCGGATTATTGTACGTAGCACTGCAATCGATACCACTATGGATTCTTTACGCTCTGGCATGCCATAAACATATAGGACGATGCGCACGGCATGCCGGGACGTCAGTAAGCGACGGCGTAATCCTTAGGGAAGGCGCGGCCCGCGAAGGCCTTTTTCTGCGTCCAGTCCTGCGCCGGACTCGTCCAATAGGAATCGCCCGGCGCCAGGCCCAGCGCCAGCAGGCTTTCCGACGCGATGTACATGCTGCCGTTGTTGGAATAGATGTCGGCCAGTTCCGGATGGTGCCCGACGAAGCCGATCGTCAGATAGCCGTCCTTCGTGAAGTTGGTCGGGTCCGACCACACGGCGTCGTGGACGGCCTGCATGGCCGCGCGCACCTGGCCTTCGGGCAGGCTGGCCGGCAGCTGCTTGCGCCACGCCAGCAGCGCGAGCGGCTGGAACACGGCCGTGCGGTAGGTGAGCGAGCGCCCGATCGGCGGATAGGTGCCGGTGGGCGAGACGAAACGCTCCAGGTGCTCGCAGTAGCGCTGCATGCGTTTCAACGCCTGGGCGCGCAGGTCCGCCGGCTTGCCGTTCCAGAACGGCGCGTCGTGCCGCTCCAGCACCTCGAGGATCTCGAACAGCATCGGGTACATCACGTACGAGTTGTAGTAGTCGAAGTGGAACGTCTCGCCATCCTTGATCCAGCCGTCGCCGACATACCATTCATTGACCTTGCGGATGGCGACGTTCGTGCGCATCGGATCGGCCTGTTCGCCCACCGACAGCAGGAACGCCTCGTTCATCGCCGCGAACAGCATCCAGTTGATGTACGGCGGCTCGATGCTGCGCAAGCCCTTGATCTCGGCGACGATGCGCTGCTTCGTCGTCGCGTCGAGCGGTTCCCACAACGCCTTGGGCGCACGGATCAGCGCATTCGTGAAATAGGACGAGTCGACGAGCGCCTGCCCGCCGGCCCGCCACCCCAGGTAATCCGGGCTCGCCGGGTCGACGGCATGCGCGTAGCACTGCAGCGCGAGCTGGCGCAGACGCTCCCGCAAGCGCCCTTCCGCCGTCGCATCGGTCGGCAGCGCCAGCCACGGCGCGATGCCGGCGATCAGCCGGCCGAAGCATTCCAGGTACGCGACCTGCGGGCTGCGGCCATCCCACGTGGGGCTCAGTTCGAGCGGGAAGCGTTTTTTCAGTTCGCCCCGCGCCATCGCGGACAGCACCGGCTCGGCCATCTTTTGCAGCAGGCCGAGCATCCAGTCGCGCTCCGTGCCCGTTCTCGCGGGCGCCGCCGCCGGGGCCGCGCCGGGCACGCCCAACGCGCCGGCAGCCGCCGCGAAACTGCCCATGAAGTGTCGTCGTTTCATGCGCGTCCCTTGCTCGTCATTGGTCCGCCACCAGCGCGTCGCCGACATACGCGCGGAAGTGGCGGATGCGTCCCGCCACGCCATCCGGGCCCTGGCGCGGCACGTAGCGCAAGCCCGCGACTTCCATCGGCCGGCCCAGGTCGAGCACGAGCCGGTGCGGATACGCATCGCCCTTCAGCGCCGTGATCCAGTAATCGCTGTTCTGGCCATTGATCGCGTTCAGCGCGCCGCCGTCTTCCTTCGTCGCTTCCTCGCTGTCGACCCAGGCGATGGTCCAGTTGGATTGGTCCAGCAGCTTGCCGTCCTTGTCCAGCAGGGCCAGCTCGGCCACGGCAGCATACGGCTTGCCGTCGAACGCGTCCAGCGCCTCCAGGCAGAACTGGCGGCCCGTTGCCGGCGCGGCGAAGCGCACGTCCTGGGTCTGCGAACCGGGCGCGAATTCGCCCTCGTGCACGGGTTTCACGCCGTCCAGATGCGGCCGCGCGGTGCTCGGAGGACGGGGAAAATCGCGTTCGCGGTGCAGCTGGTCGAGGATCGGTTCGGCCAGGCCCGCGATCGTCGGCGCGCCCTGCCCGCGCGGTCCGGTCAGGTCCAGCACGACGACCTCGTTGCGGCCCTTGCGGATCCACGGTCCCGGCAGATACATCGTCTGTGTGGGGCCGATGCTCCAGAAGCGCCCGAGGCAGCGGCCGTTGATCCACACGACGCCCTGGCCCCAGGCCGACATGTCGAGAAACGTATCGTCCGTACGGGCGGCGTCGAAGCTGCCCCGGTAAAACGCGGCGCCCTTCCCCCGGCCCTTCTTGAACGCGAGCGGCGGCAGCACGCCGTCCGCGTCGAAATCGATGGCGCGGATTTCCCAGTGTTCCAGCGGCTGCGCGGCGCCGCCCTTCGGCGTGAACGTCACGGGGCCGTGGATGCCCTTGCGGTCGTGGACTTCGGGGCCGAAGTTCACGCGCGCGATCGTGTACAGCAGGATCTCGAGCGTCGCCGGCTTGCCGCGGGCCGGGACGTCGACCTTGTAGCGGCGGTAGCGCGTGTCCAGCGTGCCGACCGGCTTGCCGTCGAGACTGACCCACGCCAGGTCGCGGGCGCGCGCCACCTCGACCACGCCCGCCGCGCCGGCCGGCAGGGTCACGCGATACGAGACGAGCCCGCGGCTGATGTCGTACTGTTCGATCGGACGGGGCGACACGTCCTGGATCGCGCGTGCCGGCAGCGCGGACTTCACGGCGGCCGATTCCGCCAGCGCGAACGGGGGAATCGTCATCACGGGCATGCGCGGGGGCGGTGCCGGCAGTTTTTCGCCCGGCGCCAGGAACGGCGTGATCGCGGCGCGGTAGGCGTCGAATTTCTCGCCGATCCAGCCCGCCTCGCCGATCGGCGCGTCGTAGTCGTAGCTCGTCGTATCGGGCCGGAACGGGCGGTCGCAGCCGCCCCACAGGCCGAACGTCGTGCCGCCGTGCGCCATGTACAGGCTGAACGAACCGTTCGCCTTCAGCATCGCGGCGATATCCTTTGTCGCGCCCTCGACGCCGCCGCGGCGGTGCGGCGAACCCCACGTGTCGAACCAGCCGGAATAATATTCGCCGCACATGCGCGGGCCCTTCTGCACGGCGTCCAGCGCCTTGAACCCGGCGGCCGGGTCGCTGCCGAAGTTCGCCACCGAGAACAATTCGGGAATGTGCGTGCGCGCGACGGCGTTCGTCGGATTGCACTGGAACAGCGGCACGTCGAAGCCGGCATCGAGCAGCGCCTGGCGCAGCACGCGCAGGTAGCCCAGGTCCTCGCCGAAGAAACCGTACTCGTTCTCGACCTGCACCATCAGGATGTTGCCGCCCTTCGTCACCTGCATCGGCCCCAGCACCCGCCCGACCTCCTTCAGCCAGCGCCGCGCGGGCGCTAGAAAAGCCTCGTCGCGTGTGCGCAGGAAGGCGTCGCCGTCGTGCTTCAGCAGCCACCACGGCAAACCGCCCATCTCCCATTCCGCGCAGGCGTAGGGGCCGGGGCGCAGGATCACCCACAAGCCCTCTTCCTGCGCAAGCCGGCAGAACTCCGCCGCGTCGCGCTGCGCGGCCCAGTCGTAGCGGCCCTCGCGCCACTCGTGGTAATTCCAGAACAGGTAGGCGCACACCGCGTTCAGGCCCATCGCCTTGATGGTCTTGAGGCGGTGCGACCAGTACTCGCGCGGCACGCGTGCGAAGTGCATTTCGCCGCAGCGGATCTGCAGCGGCGTCCCGTCCAGCAGGAAGTTCCGGTCGTCGATCGCGAAGCGGTGCGAGACGGCCGCGTGGATGGTGCCGCTGAACGGAAGCAGGGCTGCGCCCTGCAGCAGGCGCCGGCGTTGGAAACTGATGGTCATGTCGTCGTCGGTAAAGGTCGAGAATTACAGCTTGCCGCGGATGCCGATCTTGATCGTGCGGCCGTCGTACTTCGCATAATCCATGCGCGTGCGGTGGCCGTCGCCGTACTGCCCGGTCGCGTCTTCGAAGTAATCGTACGACAGCGTGTTGGACAGGTTCAGCGCATCGACGCGCAGTTCCAGGTTCTCCGAGAGTTTATAGCTGATGTTCCCGTCCAGGTAGCCCCGTGCGGCGCGCCAGCGGATCAGATCGTCGCCGTTGTTCTTCGGATTATCCCCGTGCAGCGAGCGGCCCTTGTAGTTGTACGAGAGGCGCATGGCCAGGGGGCCGCGCTCGTAGTAGGTCGTGAAGCTGTACGCGTACTTCGGCACCGAGTTGACCTGGATTTCCTTGCCGGCGTTCGTGATCCACTTCTGGCTGTTGAACGGGTCGATGTGCGTATAGCTCGCCAGCGCGCCCAGGCCCCTGAACGGGTCGGGCAGGAAGTTGAAGTCCTGCTGGTACGCGAGCTCGTAGCCTTTCAGCGTCTGCTGGCCCGCGTTGCCGTAGGTGCGCAGGGTCATCGGCAGGTTCGGATCGACGTGGCCGTTCTTGTCCTGAAAGATCGCGCCCAGCGCCGTGTCGGGCAGGCCCAGCGCGCCGAACGTCGTCTGCGTCGTGCTCGAGACGGTGGCGTCGGTCAGCTCTTTCTTGAAGTATGCGGCCGACAGCACGCTGCCCGGCTTGAAATACCATTCCAGGCTGGTGTCCAGGTTCTTCGATTGCTGCGGCTTCAGGTTCGGGTTGCCGGCGGTGGCCGTGTTGTCGAACGGGTTCGGGATGACGGTCTGCGCGGCGATGATCGACAGCGACGCGCGGCTGATCGTCTTGCCGTACGAGGCGCGCCAGATCAGGTCTTCCGTCAGGTCGTACGCGGCGCTGACGGCCGGCAGCACGTTCGTGTACTTGCCGTGTTCCTGGTTCGGCAGATAGGTATTGCCCGCGCCGGACTTCTTGAAGTTGGCGATGCCCAGCTTCGTCTCCGCCCAGCGTACGCCGGCGTTGATGCGCAGTTCGCGCGCGAGGACCTCGCCCTTGAAGTCGGACTGCGCGAAGCCCGTCGTGACCTTTTCTTCGGCGCCGAAGCTTTGCGCCGGCGTGAACGTGGCGCCCGTGTTGTAGGCCAGCGGATCGAACGTGCCGATGGTGTAGCTGCGCGTGAAGGTGCCGAACTGGTGCGGCCACCCGTCGCCCATGTCCAGGTTCGAGATCGGCAGCTTCGACACCATGCCGGAACGCAGGCCGGCGTCGCCCAGCTGGTTCAGCGTCTTCGTCATGTCGGACGTCGCGTTGCGCTTCTCGACGCCCTTGGTCGTGTCGACGTACACGATGCCGCCCTTGAAGTGGCCGGTCCAGCCGCCCCACAGGTCGTAGTCCTGGTCCAGCACCAGGCGCGCCTGGCGGCCCTTGTCCGTCTCGCGCGTCCAGCCCGTGTTGACGCCGAAGCCCGTGAAGTTGGCGGGGTTCGTGTAGTCGACGGGCGAGGACATCGACGGGTACACGTGGTCCGAACCGTAGTCGATGGTGGAATCGACGCCGAAGATCTGGCCCGACAAGGTGTCCTGGTAGCTCGTCGCGTCGCTGTTGTTGGCCGACAGCTGGCCGGTCAGCACGGTGCCCTTTTTGACTTCCCAGCGGCCGTTCAACGCGAGGTAGCCGAACTTCGTCTTGTCGTCGCCGTACGTGACGCCGCTGCTGTACGACGTATTGCCGAAGGTGCCCGTCAGCAGGTCGGACGCGGGATCGATGTGCACGTTCAGCGGGACGAGGCCGTTGTGGCCCGTCTGGCCGGCAGGCGCGTTGCGGTTCGTCGTCTTGCTGTTGCGGATCAGGATGCCGTAATACAGCTCGTCGCGGCTGTTCTTCAGTTGCGAGGCCAGGCCGTCCAGGCTGAGATTCAGGCCGCCTTCCTTGAACTGCAGCGACGTCACGAGGCCGTCGCGCGAGCGCCGGTTCTGCGAGCCGTAGAAGCGGTAGATTCGCGGCAGCAGCGCGTTGTCGATCTGGTCGCGCGTATAGCCCGACAGGTTCGCGCGCGGGTCGTCGTAGTCCAGCTGCATGGCGAAGTTGCCCAGCACGGGCGAGGCGCTGCCGCGGCGCGAGCTGTTGTAGCCGCCCGTCGCCTCGAAGCCGGAACGGTTGTTGACGGCCTTCGAATGGGCGACGCCGGCCAGGAAGCCCCACGGGCCCCACGTGTTCGAATACAGCGCGAAGCCGCTCGGATCGGTCTTCTCCGACATCGTGTTGTACGCCGCGGTGACGGCGTAGCGTACGGTGCGCTTGGGGTTGTCGAACGGGCGCGGCGTCTGCAGGTCGACGACGCCGCCCATGCCGCCTTCCGTCAGCTCGGCCAGCGGGGTCTTGTAGAAGTCGACGCGGCCGAACAGTTCGGACGCGAACACGTCGTAGTTGAAGCCGCGCGCCGCGCTGCCGATGGTGCTGGTGGACGTCGTGTTGACGGGCGCGCCGTTCAGGGTCGTCACCGAATATTCCGTCGGCAGGCCGCGGATGGAGATGCGCTGGCCTTCCGCCGAGCTTTCGTCGCGGTTCAGGATCACGCCCGGCACGCGCTGCAGCGACTCGGCCACGTTCGCCTCGGGGAACTTGCCGATGTCCTCGGCGACGATGGAATCGCGCACGCCGATCGCCTGCTGCTTGAGGTTCAACGCCTTCTGCAGGCTGGAACGGAAGCCCGTCACGACGACGGTCGTCGCGGCGGGAGCGTCCGCCGCCGGCGGGGCCGGCTCGGCCGTCGGGGCGGCGGGTTGCGGCGTGTCCTGGGCCAGCGCCTGGTTCCCGTATGCCGCGGCCAGCGCCACCGGCAGCAGCGTGGCGAGCAACTTCTTGTTCATCTTGTCTCCATTCTTGTGTCGTTATTGGACCAGTTCGTGCCGGGCTGGGGCATAGTCGCTTAGTCTTTACGCCGGCCGATGGTCACGTTACCACAAGCGATTATTAATCGGCAATAGCATACGAACGGCGGCAAATCCTGCGTAAGCCCTTGTTTTTACAGGGAAAGCATCGATGTTTCGGCAAACTCCCTGTCTTGTTGTGGCGGCAGGCATATTAAACAGTCATACCTTTGACGAATTTTGTGATGTACGTTGTCTCATTAATCCGTCAAACTCCCCGTCATGCGTAAAGTCAGCAAACTCAGTGAAGTCGCCCGGCTCGCCGGCGTCGCGCCGATCACGGCGTCGCGCGCCATTCGCGGCGAAGGTTATGTATCGGCCGAAGCGCGCGAGCGCATCCTGGCCGCCGCCGCGCAACTGCACTACACGCCCGACCCGTTGGCGCGGCGCATGCGCGGCGACCGCAGCCGGCTGCTCGGCGTGTTCGTCAACAACTACGGCCCCGTCGTGCTGCACGAGATCATCCGCGCCCTCAGCACGCATGCGCGCGCCGAGGGCTACGACCTCCTGCTGTTCAACGCGGAACGCTTCGACAGCCCGGACCGCATGGCCACGTGCGACCTGCTGGGCAAGCTGTGCGACGGCCTGCTGCTCGTGATGCCCTGCGCGGACGACCGCTACCTGGAAGCCATCGAGCGCCAGCAGCTGGCCAGCGTCGTGCTCTGCTTCGATGCGCGCCCCGTCGCCGTCCCCGTCGTGGCGGCGGAAAACCGCCTGGGCGCGCGTACCGCCGTCGACCACCTGCTGGCGCTGGGCCACCGCCGCATCGCCTACATCGCCGGCAATCCGGGCACGGGCCAGAGCGCGGAACGCGAGCGGGGCTACCTCGATGCGCTCGCGGCGGCCGGCATCGCGCTTGACCCCGCGCTCGTCGTCAACGGCGCGTTCGTGCAACCGGGGGGTTACGCGGCCACCGAACAGCTGCTCGCCCTCCCCGTTCCGCCCACCGCCATTTTCGCGGCCAACGACGAGATGGCGTTCGGCGCCATGGACGCCATCAACAGCCGCGGCTTGAGCGTCCCCGGCGACATCTCCGTAATCGGCTACGACGACATCCCGACGGCCGGCTGCGTGTTCCCGAAACTGACGACGATGCACCAGCCGTTCGACGCCATCGCGCAATATGCCGTGCGCGAAGTGGTGGGCATGATTGCGGGACGGTCCACGGAACCGGCCCGCATCGCCTTCCCCGCGAAGCTCGTCGTGCGCGGTTCGACGGGTCCCGCCGCCGGCGTCACGCCGACGACGCCGCGCCGACCCTCCCGCGCGCGGCGCGCGACAACCGCCGGAACGTGACGACGCTGGCGAGCGCCAGCAGCGCCCCGGCCAGCAGGGTCAGGCCGTAATCGTGGCTCGTCGAATCGAGCATGGGGCCGAGCAGAAAACTCAGCGCGATGTTCGACGTGGAGAACAGCACGCGCTTGGCGCCGTCGAACTGCAGGAAGCGGGCGCGCGGGAACAGCACCATCGGCAGCGACGCGGCCGCCGTGTAGTAGGTGCCCGCCACGACGACGTGCAGCACGTAGACGACGGCGAAACTGTGCAGGTCTTGCACGGCGAGGAAACCGCCGCACGCCACGCACAGGTACAGCCCCATCGTCCACACCGTGACGCTGGCCGCGCTGTAGCGGTCGACCAGCCAGCCGATCACGGACGACAGGCCGATCGACAGGGCGTAGGACGTCGCCAGCAGCTTGCCCAGCTGCGCCTTCTCCATGCCCAGCGATTCCGCGTACAGCTGCGAGAAGGTATTGAACGGCATGAACGTCAGCTCGGACGCCGTCAGCGCGAGGAACACGAGGAGGAAGTAACGGTCGGCGAAGCAATCGCGCCAGTAGGCCCGGCCCATCGCGCGCCACGTCAGCGGACCCTGGCCGTCCACCGCGGGCGGGCCGTATTCGCCCTCCTTGATCCGCACGCACATCAGCATGCAGGCGATACCGAAGAACAGGCCGATGCCGAGGAAGACTTCGCGCAGATGGTGTTCCGTGAGGCGGAAGACCCAGAGATTGAACAGGATGCCGGCGATCAGGCTGACGATGCGAAAAGCCCCGTAGAAGCGTCCGAGCACCGTGCGCGGCACGATGTCGTTCACGAGACCCGCGTACAGGGCCACCGTGACGAGCGCGACGCCTTCGAACACGGTCCAGAACAGGCAGAACCACGCGAGCACGCACGCGTCCGCGCCGGGCGACATCGTTCCCAGCAGGCGGTCGGTGACGCGGCCGAACGCCGTGCAATTCCCCAGCGCGGCGAGCGCGAGCGCGGCGACGGGCGTGATCCCCAACAGGAACGGCAGGCGCCGCCCCCAGCGGCTGCGGAAGCGGTCGGAGCGGAAGCCGACGATGGGCACGAGCACGCAGCCGAGCAGCGCCGGCAGCGCCGACACGAGCACGGCGATCATCGTGTCGCTGGCGTGGTGCTGCCGCAGCAATTCCATGACGCCCGGGATAGCCGAGCGGTCGCGGAAGGCGATGGCGAATTCGCCGAACAACAGCCAGAACACGACGATGGCGAGGCCCGCCACGGTATAACGCAACGAACCGGCGGCGTAGGCGCTTTTGTCTTCCAACATGGACGCGTTTCCCACTAACAAGAGCTAAAGCATCGCGCCAGCTTAAAAAAACTGCAAGCTTTTTAATTCGGGGTCAGAAAATTCGGGGTCAGAGCCCTTTTTGGTGCACGATCTTTGACGCAATTTTGCTTAGCGGCCGGGCCGGACGGCCCCATCGCCGTGACGGTGCCACGGCTCGAAACCGCAGAGTCGTTGCAGACTGGACATTGACCGAAATTGGGCTCTGACCCGAACCTGCGAACCTGCCATCCCAGGGCAGGCCGAGCACGGGCGCGCGGCCTGTCAAGGAGGGAATCAGTGGGCGAGCTTCGCCATCTCGGACGCCGCCAGCAGCACGGCGCCCACGCCGAAATGCGCGGTCGAATCGCGGTCCACGACCTGGCCGGGAATGGCGCGGTCGCCGATCGGCTGCACATAACCTACCTTGCCGTCCGGCTGGACGGCGGTATGCGTCAGGTAATCCCAGCCGCGCGCGGCCACGGGCAGATAGGTTGCGCGGTCCAGCAAACCGTTGTTGAGTCCCCACAGCATGCCGTAGGTGAAGAACGCCGTGCCGCTCGTTTCCGGTCCCGGCGCGTGGGCCGGGTCGATCAGGCTGCGCGTCCAGTAGCCTTCCGGACGCTGGATGTCTTTCAGCGTCTGCGCCATCGCGCGGAAGCGTTCCTCGAACATGGGGCGGTACGGGTCGGTGCGCGGCAGGTCCGCCAGCACCTTGGCCAGCGCGGCGAACACCCAGCCGTCGCCCCGCGCCCAGAAGTCCTTCCTGCCGTTGACGCTCTGGTGCTGCGGGTAGACGTAGCGGGCGTCGCGGTAATACAGGTGCGTGTCGGCGTCGTACATCAAGCCGTTCGCGTACTGGAAATAGGCGACCATCTTGTCGAGGTAGCGCCGGTCGCCCGTCAGCTTGTACATCTTCGTCATCACGGGCATCACCATGTACAGGCCGTCCGCCCACCACCAGTAATCGACGCGGTCGGTGCCGATCTCGTAGCCCATCACCTCGCGCGCGCGGGCGACCCGGCGCGGATCCTGCGGGCCCAGGCGGTACAGGTCCAGATAGCTCTGGAAGCACACCTGCCAGTCGCCGAACAGCACGTGGTCGTCCGTCTCGCCGTACGTGAGCTTCCATTGCGACTTGTCGTCGGACTTCGCGCCCTTCCAGCCGTTGTACTCTGCCCAGCGCTCGGAATACTGCCGGTACGCCTCGTTGCCGGTGACCTCGTACGCGGCCAGATTCCCCGTGTGGTACACGGCCACGTTCCAGAACGACCATTCCGTCGCCGGCGTCGCGCGCTGCCAGTAGCCGTTCACCTTGTCGATGACGGCCAGCGCTTCCGCGCGCGTCGGGACCGCGGGATGTCGTTCCTGCGCCGGCGCCGCCGCACGGTGGTTCGGCATGTCCGCACACCCGCCCAGCAGCAGGCCGCCGGCCAGGATGCCCGCCATCACTCGCTTGTTCAATTGGACTCCCTCGGATTCATATCGCTATCGTTACGGCCAGGTCGCCCGCGGAAAGCGGCTGCGTGGACGCCAGCTTGACGCGGTACAGCGTGGCGCCCCATTCGTGTTTCAGGCCCGCGTCCGCCAGCGGCAGCGGCTCGACGCTTGCCCCCAACGCGCGCGCGTCGAACTGCAGGCGCACGGTCCGGCCGCCGGCCACGGGCAGCGCCACGATGCCCGCAAGCGCCGCGTCGGGCCGGCGCGGCGTCATGAAGACGAGCGTCACGGGGGCGGCGCGGGACAGCCGGAACGTCTCGCGCAGCGTCACCGCGCCGGCGCCGCGGTCCAGCGCGACGCGGCGCTCCCAGGCCTCGATGCCGGCCT
The DNA here is from genome assembly GCF_001941825.1 of Massilia putida. Lineage (NCBI taxonomy): Bacteria > Pseudomonadati > Pseudomonadota > Betaproteobacteria > Burkholderiales > Oxalobacteraceae > Massilia > Massilia putida. Next base: position 6,499,686 of record NZ_CP019038.1, on the reverse strand, counting down.
CCGGACCGTATGCCGTGGCCAGGTCCATCGTCATGCCGGTCTCCTTGCCGTCGTCGTCGACGCGCACCCGGCCCGCCCGGTCGCGCGCGTCGCGGCCCCGCTGCATCCCGCCGCCGACGAGCGGCAGGTTGTGAAAGCCCGACTGCATGGTCCAGATGGTGTAGCGATCGCGGCCGAACGTCTGCGCGGTATAGGCTTCCACGCCCGGATCGACGAACACGGGCAGGCCGTCGTGAAAGACGATGAAGCTGCCGGAGTCGTGGTGGCCATGGCTGCGCGCATTCGACGCCGTCTGCACGGCGAGGAAGAATCCCTGCGCGGAGCCGGCCTGCGTCCGGGTCGTCATCAGGCCCAGGGCCGGATACCACGCCGCGCGCTGCAGCGCATCCCGGCCCTTCGTGGCGCGCATCCGCGCGACCTCCAGCACGTCGGCCACGTCGCGCGCGAGCCGGCCCTGGTCGGAGAGCACGATGCCGCGCGCGGGCGCCCGGAACGCGCCGAACGCGGCCAGTTCGCCGTCGCCGGTGGCGCGGCCGAAGCGGTGCAGCAGCGGCGGCGAATGACGGACCTTCGCATGCGCGTCGCCGTAGTTTACGAACCAGTCGCCCGCCACGTGTACGTCCAGCACGTAGTGCCCCATGCGGCGTACGAACGGGTCGTCCGCGAGAGCGGCGCCGCCGCCCAGCGCGCCCTCGAGCGCCATCAGGCTGTCCAGATAGGGGCCGGCGGACACCGTCCAGTAGCCGGGTCCTTCCTCGCAGGCGCCGTCGTCCGAATAATCTTCCAGGAAGCGGTCCAGGCAGCCGCAGATCTTGAGAGTGGCCGCGATGCGGCGCTCCGGGTCCGGCTCCAGCAGCAGGTTCGCCTCCAGCCAGCTCGACGCGATCCACGACGTCCAGTTGTTCAGCGGCTCCTTGCGCTGATTGTTCGCGACCGTCAGGCCCATCCACTTGAAATCGTCGCGCTGCCAGCCCGGATCGAGGATGCGCCGTTTGACTTCCGCCGCGATGCGCGCCGAAAGCCGCGGCGACAGCGTAGCAAGCTGCGCGCCCAGGAGGTAGTGGACGTACGCGAGCGTCACGCCCGTCTCCGCCGCGAACAGGTCGATCACGGGTTCGGCCGCATCGGGCAGGCCGACGCCGCTTTTCTGCATGCCGCTGTGCGCCGGCAGGCCCCAGAAGGTTTCCTCGCACACGTGCCAGACGCCGTCCGCGATCGCGTGCAGATAGCGGCCCCGGCCCTGCACGCATTCCGCCAGCACGAGGCCGGCGAGCCGGCTGCGGCGCTCGAAATAGCGTTGTTCGTAGTGCGTGCGCTTGCCGTTTTCCGCGAATTCGAGGAACAGGCTGGCAGGCAGCTGCGGCCACTCGGTGCCCAGCCACGCATCGGCGCGGGCGATGAGCGCCTCGGCCACATCGGCCGGCACCTGCGACCAGGCGGCGCGGTCGCCCGCCTGCGGATAGGGATGCCAGGCGTCCGCCGGCGCCAGGTGCCGCCGCAGCAGCGCCTCGTCGACCACAGTGCGCAGGTAGCGCTTGGGCACGCGCGGCGCCTGCGCCACGCCGCCCTGCCCGGCCGGCGCCGTGCCGAGGCCGGCCGCGCCCGGGCGCGGCACGACCGCCAGCGCCAGCGCACCCAGGCCGCAGGTCAGCGCATCCCTTCGATTCATGTCGTCTCCGTGATAAGGTGAGACAACGTTACCACTCGCATTGGCAAAAGACAATAGAATTTCGATCAAGAGCTTGGTCGAAACGTAGGGAGGGATCGGATGGTAACGATGCCATCCAGGCGCCGGTCAGCGCCCTGTTCAGCCCTTGTGCGCGGGCCCGGTGGAGTCGCGGATGACGAGGCGGGCCGGCAATTCGATGCGGAACCCGTCGGCCCGTCCGGTGCGCATGGCATTGACCAGTTCCGCCACGGCCCGGATCGCGATCTCGTTGAGCGGCTGGCGCACGGTAGTCAGCTTGGGATGGACGAAGGCGGCGCGGATCACGTCGTCGAAGCCGACGACGGAGACGTCGTCCGGAACCTTCAGGCCGGCGGTGGAGAGCGCGTCCAGCGCGCCGAACGCCATCGCGTCGTTGGCGGCGAAGATGGCGGTGGGCGGATGCGGCAGCGCGAGCAGCGCCTGCGTCTCGACGAAGCCGCTCGCGTCGTTGAAGTCGCCCTGGCGCTGGTAGGCCGGCTCGATCGCGATGCCGGCCGCGCGCAGCGCATCCTCGTAGCCGCGCTGGCGCTCCTCGCTCTGGCCCGTGAACGACGTGCCCGCGATGAAGGCGATGCGGCGGTGGCCCAGCCCGAGCAGGTGCTCGACGGCGGCCCGCGCCGCCAGGCGGTTGGAGCCGAGGACGACCGGCAGGTCGATCTGGCGGCCCGCGAAGCTCACGAGGACGCACGGGGCGTGGGCGCGTTCCAGCCGGTCCAGCAGGCCGTCGTTCGAATCGGGCAGCAGCAGGAGCAGGCCGTCGCACAGCTTGCGCAGCATCTCCGCGGTGCCGGCGCGGCGCGCGTCGTCGAAGTGGTCGGCGTTGAAGACGATGAGGTCGAAGCCGAGCCGGCGCGCCTCGTCGTTGAGGGCGCTGAGCAGTTCGTGCATCACGAGCGAGCGGAAGCCGTTCACGAAGACGCCGATCAGGCCAGAGTTACCGCCCCGCATCTTCTGCGCGATCATGTCCGGCGTATAGTCCAGCTTTGCGGCCGCCGCGAGCACGCGCTCGCGCGTCTCCTTCGCCACGCGGCCGACGCCGCGCAGCGCGCGCGACGCCGTGATCAGCGACACGCCCGCCTCCTGCGCCACTTCCGTCAACGTACTGGTTTTCTGCATCCCGATTCCGAATCGCCGCCCTGGAGCGCAAGGCTCCAACGTTACCTGATTGATGTCGAACAGGCAAGGCCGGCAATCGGTGCCCGCGTCAGTGGGCGCCCACCCGGGTGCGCAGCGCGGGATCGCCGCTCTTCGGTTTGTTGCGATCGGATGCCAGCTTGACGAGCAGGGCCGCCATCGATACGAGCGCCGCCGCTGCCACGACCATGAACACCTGGCCGAACGGCAGCTGGCGCCGCGCCAGCTCCGCCACGAGGAACGACCCGGCAATGCCGCCGAAGCGCCCGATCCCCAGCATCCACGCGACGCCGGTGGCGCGGCCCTGCGTCGGATAGTACGCGGCCGCCAGCGCCGGCAGCGACGACTGCGCGGTGTTCATCAACGCGCCGGCGACGAACACCGTCACGGTCAGCAGCCCGACGTCGCCGGCCACCTGGCCGATCGTGAACACGGCCAGCGACGTGAGCGCGAAGCCGCTGGCGATGACGCGGTTGGCGTCGTAGCGGTCCATCAGCCAGCCGAACAGGATCGCGCCCACGCCGCCCAGCGGGAACAGCGCGGCGATCAGGGTGGCCGTCCGTGCGGGCAGGCCCGCTTCCTTGAACAGGATCGGCATCCAGTTGATCAGCGCGTAGAAGATCACGAGGCCCATGAAGTAGGCGAGCCACAGCATGACGGTGCCCACGACGTAGGCGCGCGCGAACAGCACGCCGAAGCCGCCGCCGGACGGTTGACCAGCGTGCTCCGCCATCACGTAGCGCGTGGCCTCGGCGCTCGAGGCGTGGATGCGGCGCAGGACCGCGCGGATCCGGTCGGCGGGAGCGCCGCGGGCCACCATGTGGCGCACCGATTCCGGCAAGGTGAACGCCATCACGAGCAGCAGCGCGGCCGGCGCGATGCCGCCCAGTGCCAGCACGCTGCGCCAGCCCCACTGCGGGATCATCCACGCGGCGAGGAAGCCGCCGCACGCCGCGCCCAGCGGGAAGCCGCAGAACATCGCGTTCGTGATGACGGCGCGGCGGGCGTCCGGGCAGAATTCGCTGATCAGGGTGACGGCATTGGGCATCGCCGCGCCCAGGCCGATGCCGGTGACGAAGCGCAGCACGGTCAATCCTTCGAGGCCCGTGGCGAAGGCGGAGGCGCCGCACGCCGTGCCGAACACGAGGACGGAAGCCAGCAGCACGACGCGGCGCCCGAGACGGTCGGCCAGCGGCCCGGCGACGAGCGCGCCCGCCGCGAGGCCAAACAGCGCCGCGGACAGCACCGGCGCCAGCGCGGGCTTGCCCACGCCCCACTCTTTCAGCAGCGATGGGGCGATGAAGCCGATGGCGGCCGTGTCGAAGCCGTCCAGCAGGACGATGACGAAGCACGTGGCGAACACGAGCCACTGGTAGGGCGAAAAGGGATGGCGGTTGATGAAGGCCTGGACGTCGAGGTCCTGATGGTTCATGGTTGTCTCCGATGGGCTGCGGGGCCGGCTGGGCAATGGTCGGCTGTTGGTCGCCGTTGTCCGATCCAGCTTAGCGCGGCCCCGTTCGATAGTCAACCACATGTGCGATAACCGAACAACCACACCGCCCGGCGCGCCTGCCCGCCTTTGTCCTTCCGTTCTTGCACGCTTGTCGGTTAGTTGCAGATAACCGAAGGGATCAGCGCACCCATGGAGAATTCAGCAGAATGGTGCACATATTCCCCCGCTCGAAATGCGGATCCCTGAACGTGAGGAAATCGTCGTTGAAGGTCCCGAACGTCGTCTCCGGCCGCCGCCTGAGTCCCTCGTAGAACGTATCGATGACGCCGCTCGCGAAATCGTCGCCGCGCGGGTGCGCCGCCAGCACCGCGTCGCGTTCCGCCGCCGTGAACGCGGCGTAGCCGCGGCCCGCCATGTCCATTCCCGCCCCCGCCTGGACGAGGCTCGCCTTCGGGTGCATATGCTCGGGAATGCCAGGCGTCGTGTGCAGGGCGACGGCCAGCCAGACCTTCTCGACGTCGCGCGCCGCGATCCCGTGGCCGCGCAGGAAATCGCGCGCGGCGTTCGCGCCGTCGACCTCGAAGCGCAGCCGGCTGCCGTGGTAGTGCGGCGTGATGCCGATGTCGTGGAACATGGCGGCCGCGTACAGCAGCTCGGGGTCGAACGGGAGTCCCTGCCGCCTGCCCGCCAACGCGCCCCACCAGTACACGCGGGCGGAATGGTGGAACAGCATGTCGCTTTCCGTATCGCGGACCAGCTGCGTGATCTCGCGGGCGATGCGGCTGTCCGGCAGCCGGATGCCGCCGATGTCGGGCGTGTTCATCGCGCCTGCGGCAGCACCAACGGCTGCTCGCCCTCGTCCAGCACGAACACGGCAAGGAGCCTGGCCGGCTTGTCCTTGCTGGCATTGCGCGTCACCCGGTGCCGGGCGCCCGGGTCCTCGTACCAGCCCTCGCCCGTCCGGTAGGCGCGGGGCGGCGCGTCGTCGACGGCGCTGACGATGGCGCCGGACAGCACCTGCGCGTAAATGAACGCCGAGCGCGGATGCGTGTGCGGCGGCGCGGAAGCCCCCGGCGGGAACGTCACCTCCACCGCGACCAGCGCCTTGCCGGGGACGTTCGGCAGCGCGCGGTGGAACAGCGGCTTCACGGTTTCCTGCGACCCGCGCGCACCGGCCGGGAACGATACCGCGGCCAGCAGCACGAGGCACGCGCAAGACATCATCCGTTTCATCACGCCCCTCCTCAACGGGCCGCCGCGGCCGGGACCGCGCGAAAGCTGATGGCCATGCGGTTGTACGCGTTCATCAGGCCGATCGCGATGGTAAGGTCGGCCAGCTGCTGCTCGCCGAACACGCCTGCGGCGGCGGCATACGCCGCGTCCGGCACGCCCGTGTCGGCCACGCGGGTCACCGTCTCGGCCCAGGCCAGCGCCGCGCGCTCCGTGGCGCTGAACAGGCCGCCCGCTTCGCGCCACGCGGGCACCAGCACGAGTTTGTCGACGGTGACGCCTTCCTTCAACAGGTCGCGCGAATGCATGTCGATGCAATAGGCGCAGCCGTTGATCTGCGATACCCGCAGGTAGACGAGGTCGACGAGGACCTTGGGCAAGCCGCTTTGCAGCACGTGGCCGTACACGCCGCCGAGTGCCTTCATGCCGGCCGGGGTGGCCGCGTTGTAATCCATGCGTTGCGTCATCTTGTTTCTCCTTGAACGGCTCATGCCGCAGGCGGATCATGCGCCTCCAGGTGGCCAGAAAACAGTGCCAAGTTCGATCATTTTTAATGTACCATCGGCCATGACCCCGCTCTCCATCGGCCTCGACCGCGTCAAGAAAATCCCCCTCGCCACGCAGATCTACGCGGCCATCCGTGCCGCGATCGAGTCGGGGCAGATTCCGGCGCAGGCCAAGCTCCCGTCCTGGCGCGACCTGGCGGCCCAGCTGGGGGTCTCGCGCGGCACAGTGCGGCTGGCCTATGAACGCCTGATCGACGAGCAGCTCGCGACGAGCTTCGGCGCCGCCGGCACGCGCGTCGCCGACCGTCCGGCCGCAGCCGGCACCAAAGAGCGCGCCGCCGAGACGGCGCCGATGCCGGACCTGTTCCACGCCTTCGGCGCGGCGCCGCTGGCGTTCCAGATGGGCGTCCCGGCCCAGGACGCGTTCCCGTATAAACTGTGGTCGCGCATGCTGGCGCGCGCGGCCCGGCACACGGCGGCGGCGCCCGTCGGCTACCCCGATCCGCGCGGCGACCCCGACCTGCGGCGCGAAGTCGCGGCGTATCTGGGCATCGCGCGCGGCATCCGCTGCAGTCCCTCGCAGGTGTTGATCACGGCCGGCTTCGCGGGCGCGCTGGGGCTCGTGCTGCGCGCGCTCGGGCTCGAAGGCCAACGCGCCTGGTTCGAGGACCCCGGCTTCCCGCTGACCCGCACCGCCCTGGCGCTGGGCGGGATGGCGGTGACGGCCGTCCCCGTCGACGCGGAAGGACTCGACGTCGCCGCCGGCGTGCGGCGCGCGCCGGACGCCCGGCTGGCCGTCGTGACGCCCGGCCAGCAGGCGCCGCTCGGCATGACGATGACGCTCGCGCGCCGGCGCGCCCTGCTCGACTGGGCGCAGGCCGGCGGCGCGTGGATCGTCGAGGACGACTACCTGAGCGAGCTGCAGCTGGAAGGCCGCGCGGCCCCGGCGCTCGCCTCGCTCGACCACGGCGGCCGCGTGCTGCACATCGGTACGTTCAGCAAGACCATCAGCCCCGCGCTGCGCCTGGGCTTCCTCGTCGTGCCCGTGGCGCTGGCGCGCCGGTTCGGCGACGTCGCCGCCTGCCTCGCGCCGGCGCCCGGCGCGCCCATCCAGCGCGCCGTCGCGGGCTTTCTCCAGGAAGGCCACTACCTGCGCCACCTGCGCCGGATGAAACGTCTGTATGCGGCCCGGCGCGCGGCGCTGCTGCGCTGCCTGCACGACGAGGCGCGCGACGCGATCACCGTGCAGGCGACGGCCGGCATGGCGGTCGTCGCCCGGCTGCGCGACGGCGTATCCGATGTCGACGTCGCCGCGCGCGCCCTGCAGGCCGGGATGGCGCCGGTGCCGCTGTCGCCGTGGTACGCGCACGAGCCCCGGACGAGCGGTCTGCTGCTGGGCGTGACGAATGCCGGTGAACACCGTCTCGCGGCCGATTGCCGCCGCCTGGCGGACCTCGTGCGCGGTGCGTGAGATTGTTGCAATGACAAAATCGTATGGCGGCCGACGTTTTTAACAATTGACAAACTATTGTTCAATCGGAAATACTTTCCGGCATGATCGAACTGAATGCCATCCGCAAGACCTACCGCCTGGGCGGCAGCGACATCCATGCCCTCGACGGCATCGACCTGCGCGTGACGCGGGGTGAATTCGTCGCCATCATGGGGCCGTCGGGCTCCGGCAAATCGACCTTGCTGAACGTGCTGGGCGGCCTGGACCGTCCGGACAGCGGCCGCTACCGCCTTGCGGAGGACGAGATCAGCACCCTCGACGACGACGCCGCGTCCGCCGTACGCAACCGCCGCATCGGCTTCGTGTTCCAATCGTTCCACCTGCTGCCGCGCCTGACCGTGCTGGAAAACGTGCTGCTGCCGCAGCGCTACGCCCGCGAGCCCGACCCGGACGCGCCCGGCCGCGCGCGGGCGCTGCTGGAACGCATCGGCCTCGGGCAGCGCCTCGATCACCTGCCGGGCCAGTTGTCCGGCGGGCAGCTGCAGCGCGCCGCCATCGCCAGGGCCCTGTTGAACCGGCCGGACCTGCTGCTCGCGGACGAACCCACCGGCAATCTCGATTCGAACAGCGCGGCCGACGTGATGGCCCTGCTGCGCGAACTGCATGCCGGCGGCCAGACGCTGGTGCTGGTCACCCACGACCCGGCCATCGCCGCCAGCGCGCAGCGCACCATCCACCTGCGTGACGGCCGCGTGGCCGCCGGCCAGCCGTGAAGCGGCGCACCATCCTCCTGTCGTGCGCCCTGCCGGTGCTCGCGGCCGCCGTCGCCGTGTCCCACGCCTATACCGCCGCCAAACCGCCCGCCGCCGCGACGCCGGCGCTTGCCACGAACGCCGAGCCGCGTCCCGTCCTGCTGACCGGCGAGGTGGAAGCGCTGGATTCGCAGACGATCTTCGTGCCGCCGTCGAACAGTGCGCCCATCGTCCTGCGCACCTTTCTTCCCGAAGGCACGCAGGTCAAGGCGGGCGACGTGGTCCTGCGCACCGACGGCGGCAACACCAATATCGACCAGCTCAGGATCGAACGCGAACGCGCCCGCGCGAAGGCCGACAGCGAGACGGCCAACCTCGACATCACCGCCGTCGAGGCGGAGAAGGCGCTGGTCGGCGCGCAGGCCGCGCTGGACAAGGCGAAGGTCGACGCGGCGCTGCCCAGACAGCAGATCGCGGCGCTGGACTACGACCGCCATCAGGCCGAATTGGACCGCGCCACGCGCGACCTCGCGATCAAGCAGGACAACCTCAAAAATGCCCGCGCGGCCGTCGACCGCCGCAAGGAAGACGGCGCGCTCGAAATCAAGAAACTGCAGATCAACGAAGCCTTCCTGATCGCCCAGCTGGCCCAGTCGCAGGTGCGGGCCACGCGCGACGGCGTCGTGGTGCACGGCTACAGCCCGTACAACGGCGAGCGGATGGACGAAGGCTCGACGGCATGGCCGGGCAATGCGGCCGGCACGGTGCTGGGCAACGGCCGCATGGTCGTCACGGCCTGGGTGCTGGAAGCGGACCGTCCATGGCTGCGCGACGCCCAGGCCGTCAGCGTACGTTTCGACGCCCTGCCCGGCATCGCGCTCACCGGTACGCTGGCCAGCATCACGAGCGCACCGGAAGCCCGCCCGCGCTGGGGCCTGGGACGCTATTTCCGCGCCAGGATCGACCTGCCGGAAAATCACGGTCTCCCGCTGACGGCGGGCATGAGCGTGCTGGTCGAGCCGCTGGCGCAGGGTGCGGCCGCGGCGGCGACGCTGCCGGTCAAGGCCGCCGCCGCGGGCGCGTTGACGATCGAGGGCGAGATCGCGTCGCGCCGGACGTTCTCCGTGGCGCCGCCGTCCATTCCGTACGTCTGGCAATACAAGCTCGCGTTCCTCGCGCCCGAAGGCATGATGGTGCAGGCCGGCCAGCCCATCGCCGTGTTCGAAGCGACCGAGGTGACGACGCGCATGATCGGGCTGCAAAGCACGCTCAAGGAACGCGAGCGGACCCTGGACAAGCTGCAGCTGGACCAGCTCGAGGCCGACCGCGCCGGCGTGCTGGCGCAGGCCGAGGCGCAGAGCAATGCCGAGAAGGCCGAGCGCAAGGCCGGCCAGCCGAAGGAATTGATCCGCCGCGTCGACTACGACAAGCTCGTGATCGAACGCGCCGAGAAGGCCCGGCTGGCGCAGCTGATGCAGGCCCAGAACGAAGCGCAGCGGCGCGCGCGCCAGGCCGAACGTGCCGGCCTGCAGTCGGAGGTGGCGCAACTGCGGGCGCAGATCGCCGACCTCGCCAAGGGCCAGGCGGCGCTCACCGTGCTGGCGCCGCGGCGTGGGCTCGTGCTGCACCGGATCAGCTTCAACGGCAGCAAATTCACCGTCGGCAGCCAGGTCTGGATGGGCTTGTCGGTCACGACGCTGGCCGATCCGGAACAGTTGGGCATCGACGCCAAGGTGCCGGAAGCGCAGGCGGCGGGCGTGCAGGTCGGCCAGGCGGCGCGCGTCACCGTGAGCGGATCGCGCCAGGCGCTGGCGGCGCGCGTGACGGGCCTGGGCCGCGTCTTCCACAGCAAATCGGCGGCGCAGGCGCTCGTCGTGCGCGACGTCCAGCTCGAATTCGACGCGCCGCCCAAAGACCTGAAGCCAGGCGCCGCCGTCCAGGTGGAACTGCTGCCGGGCGCGCTCCAAACCGTGGCGGCCGCCGCGCCCCAGCCATGAGACCTCCGATGCCGCATCTCTACGCCGCCGCCGCGCTGCTCGTGGCCGCCCTGCTGTCCGGCTGCGACAGCGCGGCGCCGACGGCCGCCGGTCCCGGCGAGACCCTGGCCGCGCGCGCGTGGACCGAAACCCTCGACGCCGACGGCGAGATCAAGGCCGCCACCGACACGCCGCTGGCGGTGCCCGGCAGCGCCTGGACGACCCGGGTGCTGGTCGACATGGTGGCCGACGGCAGCAGCGTCACGAAAGGCCAGGTGGTGGCCCGCTTCGACGCGCCGCAAGCGCGCGCGGAACTGTCGCAGGCCGACATCGAACTGCTGCGCAAGACGCTGGCCGAGGAAGCCAACCGCCAGAACGCGGCCGTCGAACGCGGCGTCCTGGCCGGCGACCGCGCCAAGGTCGAGGACGACCTCGGCCTCTCCCGACGCTATGCCGGCGTGGATCTTTCCGTCTTCGCCCGCAACACGATCCTCGATGCGCTGGCCGACGTCGGCTTCCTCACGCAGAAGCGCACCTACCTGGACTGGAAAGGCGGCCAGGTCCAGGCCCGCACCGCCGCGCAGGACGCCGTGCTGCGCTCGCAGCGCGACAGCGTGCTGCAGAACGCCGCGCAACAGCGCACGAGCCTGGAATCGCTGGAACTGGTGGCGCCGCACGACGGCGTGTTCCTGCTGGCCGCGCGCTGGGACGGCACCAAGGCGCAGGTCGGCGCGAACCAGATGGCCGGCGAGCCGTTCGGCGCCCTGCCCGATCTCGACCAGCTCGTGGCCCACTTCAGCGTGGCCGAGGGCCAGGCGTACGGCCTCAAACCGGGCCTGCCCGTGCGCGTGCGCCTGGCCGGCACGGGAACCGAACTGGATCTGCTCGTGACGCGGGTCGGCAGCAGCGCCAGCACGATCTCGCCCGAATCGCCCGTCAAGTACAGCGACTTCGATGCCGCCGTCCCGACCGGCACGGCGCGCAAGCTCGGACTGAAGCCTGGGCAGGCGCTGCACGGCGCGGTGCAGCTGGTGAGCAAGGCCGCCGCGCTGACGGTGCCGAACATCGCGCTGGTGCAGGACGGCGCCGCCTACGCCGTGTACACGATCGACGCGGGCGTCCCCGTCAAGCACAAGGTCGAACTGGGCCTGCGCGGCCCGGTGCGCAGCGAAATCAAGAGCGGACTGGCGTCCGGCGCGCGCATCGTGCTGCTGCCGCCCAAGGACAAGAACACATGAACCGTGCACTGTTACTCGAAGCCGTCGCCGAACTGCGGCGGCGCAAACTGCGTACCGGCCTGACCTTGCTGGGCATGATCTTCGGCGTGGGCGCCATCGTCGCCATGCTGGCCGTGGGCGAAGGCAGCAAGCGCGAGGCGCTGCGGCTGGTGGCGGAACTGGGCCTCGACAACGTGCTGGTCGAGAGCAAAGGCATCGAGGCCGAGCAATTGAAGGACGTGCGTACCCGCTCGCTGGGCTTGTCGGCGGCCGACGGCGCCGCGGCGCTGTCCGTCGTGCCGGGCGCCCGCTCGGTGGCGCTGAAAAAAGAGATCAAGGTCGACCAGCTGGTCGTCGGCACGCAGGTCGTGAGCGGACGCGCCTTCGCCGTGTCGCCGGGCTACGCGGAGCACGGCGGCCTGACGATGCAGGCGGGACGCTGGCTCGCCCCGCCGGATGCCGCCACCCTGGCCCCCGTGTGCGTGCTGGGCGCCCGCCTCGCGCACACGCTGTTCGGCGCCGCGCCGGCCGTCGGACGGCGCGTCAAGGTCAACCACGTGTGGCTGCAGGTGGTGGGCGTGCTGGCCGACCGCACGCCCGGCAAGTCCGAATTCGAAGGCGTCAAGCTGGGGCTGGACGACGAGCGCCTGTTCGTGCCATGGGAAACGGGCCGCGCCCGGTTCGGCTTCCACCGCATCGAGGACGAGGTGGACGGCATCAGCGTGCGCCTGGACGGCAAGGTGGCGCCGGACGACGCGGCGCGCGTGCTGCAGGCGCTGATCCGCCAGCGCCACGGCGGCGTGGACGACACGGACCTCATCGTGCCCATGGGCCTGTACCGCCAGAACCAGCAGACGCAGCGCATCTTCACCATCGTCATGAGCTCGATCGCGGCCGTGTCGCTGCTGGTGGGCGGCATCGGCATCATGAACATCATGCTGGCCAACGTGCTGGAACGCCGGCGCGAAGTGGGCCTGAAGCGGGCGCTGGGCGCGCGCCGCCGCGACGTGGTGGAGCAGTTCCTGGCCGAGGCGCTCGTGATCGCCGTCAGCGGCGCCGCGCTGGGCCTGGTGCTGGGCGCCGTCGCCGCCTACAGCATCGCGGCGCTGGCCGGGTGGTCCGTCGCGTGGTCGCCCGTCAGCCTGCTGCTGGCGGTGCTGGCGTGCGTGGCGGTGGGGCTGGGCTTCGGCGTCTATCCGGCGCGCCAGGCCGCCGCGCTGGACCCGATCGCGGCCCTGCGCAGCGACGGCTGAGCGGACGTCAGTCCATGTGGAACACGGGCTCCATCATCGCCCAATGTTCGCCTTCCTTCCGGCTGGCCAACGGCACCTGGCACGGACTGCAGAACGTCCACCAGCGCTGCGTTTCCGGATCGGCCGCGATCTGCTGCATGTCGCCGTTGAAGTCCGTGCCGTGGTATTCCCAATACCCGAACAGCACGTTCTCCGGCTCGCGCAGGAAGATCGTGTAGTTGCGCACGTTGGCTTCGCTTAGCCGGGCCAGCACCTGCGGCCAGACGGCCGCGTGCAACGCCTTGTAGTCCGCGATCCTGTCCGGCGCGATGCCGATCATCATTCCCATTCTTTGCATGTGACAGCTCCTCAATCGATACGGTAGAAACGGCGGGCGTTCAGCCCGAAGATGGCGTGCCGGTCCGTGGCATCCAGGTGGTCCAGCAGCGCCGCGCAAGCGGCGAGCCAACCCGCGTAATCGGACGCCAGGTTCAGCACGGGCCAGTCGCTGCCCCAGATCAGCCGCTGCGGGCCGAAGCTCGCCAGCAGATGCGCCACGTACGACCGCAAGCGTTCGACGTCCCAGCCTGGCCCCGCCTCTGTGACCAGCCCGGACAGCTTGCAGCACACCTGCGGCAACGCGGCCAGCCGCGCGATGTCGGCGCGCCACGGCTCCATCCGGCCCTGCGCGATCAGCGGCTTGGCGCCGTGATCGATCACGATCGGCAGATCGGGAAAACGCTGCGCGAACGCGTGCAACGCGGGCAGATGGCGCGGCAGGACGAGCGCGTCGAAGCTGAGGCCATGGCGCAGCATGGCCTGGACGGCCGGCGCCAGTGCGGGGTCCGCGATCCAGTCGTCGTCGTCGAGATCCTGCAGCATGGGCCGCAAGCCCTTGAGTGCCGGATCGGCGGCGAGCGCGGCGATGCGCGCCGGCGCATCGGGCGCCTTCATGTCGACCCAGCCGACGACGCCTTTGACGAACGGATGGCGCCGCGCCAGGTCCAGCATGAAGCGCGTGTCGTCCTCGTTGGGCATCGATTGCACGAGCACGGTGCTTGCCACGCCGTGGCGGCCGAGCAGCGGCGCCAGGTCGGCGGGCAGGACGTCGCGGTGGATGGCGGCCAGTTCGGGGGGCGGCCAGGCGCCGTTGCGGTCGGCCAGGCGCCAGAAATGCTGGTGGGCGTCGACGAGCATCACATGCCCTCCCGCGCCGGCCCGTGCGTCAGCCCGGGTGCGCCTTCATTTCCCGGACGCGGATCGCCTGCAGCAGGCTGCTGCGCGCCGAATTCAGGTGGATGCGCATCGCCTCGCGCGCCCCCGCGACGTCGCGCCGCGCCAGCGCCCGCAGGATGTCCAGGTGCTCGCGCACGGCGTACTCGTTGCGCACCATTTCCTGCGATTTGTCCCATTGATAGTGGTAGTGGAACACCAGCGAGACGAGGTCGAAGAAGCCTTGCGCGAAGCGGTTGTTCAACTGCCCCATCAGGAAGGCGTGGAAGTCCCGGTCGAGCGCGGGAAAATCCTTGTGACGCGTGGGCATGACGGAACCCAGCTGCTCGTGCCGCGCGATCAGCCGCTGCAGCTCGGCGAATGCCGGATCGTCCGGCGGCAGCGCGACCAGGCGATCGATGGCGGCGAACTCGAACATCTGGCGCACGTCCGCCAGCTCCATCGCGAACGAGCGGTCGAACGCGCACAGGCGCCAGCCGCCGCGCGGCTTCTTCTCGATCAGGCCCGAATGCGAAAACCCGATCAGGAATTCGCGCACGCTGATGGTGCTCGTGCCGGCCGCGCGCGCCAGTTCCGTTTCCGAGAACTCCGCGCCCGGCGGCAGGTCGCTGTGATAGATGCGGTCCATCAGCACTTCGCGGATACGATCGGCGCCCGTGCGCAACTCGTCCAGTTCGAAGTAGTCCGCGCGCACCGGCTTGCGCAGCAGCCGGCGTTCCTTGAGACCGCTGATCAGGCCGCGCTCGTGGAAATGCGCCAGCGCGCTGCGGATCGCCGTACGGCTGCCCTCGCCCAGTTCGGCCATGTGCTGCTCGGTCGGAAGCGGGTCGCCGACCGCCACGTGGTCGGCAATATATTGCAGCAGCAGGTTCGCGCTGCGCTTGAAGATGGTGGGAGGTCGGGCCATGAAGTCCGGAGTCGTCCAGTCCGTGTGGACAATCCGTCATTTTACCGGATCTCCCTGCCGCTGCGTATGGCGTTTCCATTCACACCTCGACGATGGCCTTGATCACGCCGCTGGCCGGGTCCATCCAGCGCGGCAGCGCATCGACGAATTCATCCAATGTCGTGCGGTGCGTGTTCATCGCCCGCGTCGGCACCAGGCCCGCTTTCATCGCCGCGAGCACGTCGCGGAAATCGTCCACGGTCGCGTTGCGGCTGCCCAGCAGCGTCGTTTCGCGCTTGTGGAATTCGGGATCGGCGAACGAGATCCGTTCCGGCACGATCGAGACGAGGACGTACGTGCCGCCGTGGGCGACGAAATCCAGGCCCCGCTCCATCGCCTTGATGTTGCCGGTGGCGTCGAACACGGCGTCGAAGAAGTCGCCGCCCGTGACGGCGGCAAGCGCCTCGGCATCGCCCGCGCCCGCCGTCACGATGTGCGCGACGTGCAGCACATCCTTGCAGAAGCCGAGGCGGTCCGCGCGCGCATCGAGCACCGTCACCTGCGCGCCCTTGAGCGACGCGAACAACGCGACCGCCACGCCGATCGGCCCCGCCCCGACGACCAGCACGCGCTGCCCCGCCGCGACGGCCCCGCGGCGCACCGCGTGCATCCCGATGGCGAGGAATTCCAGCATGGCCGCGTCGTCCAGCGAAATGCCTTCCGTCTTGAGAACGAATTGCGCGGGCACGGCCAGGTATTCGGCCATGCCGCCGTCGCGGTGCACGCCCAGCACCTGGATCCGCGTGCAGCAATTCGTCTTGCCCTTGCGGCAGGCGACGCACGCGCCGCACGACAGGTAGGGCATCACGAACACCTCGTCGCCCGGCACGAGGCCCGAGCTGGCGGGCGCCGTCACCACCTCCCCGGACAGCTCGTGCCCCATCACGCGCGGATAGGCCAGGAACGGCTGCGTACCGCGGAAGATGTGCATGTCCGTGCCGCACACGCCGATGCGGCGCACGCGCAGCAGCACGTCGTCGCCGGCTGCGGTCGGAATCGGCCTGAAACCCAGCCGCAGTTTGCCCGGGGCCTCGCATACCACGCTTTTCATCTGATTCATCGTTTTCCCTGTTGTCGGTATTCTATAAATTCAAGACATCGCTGGACGCGATGCGACGGCGGCATCCGCCGCATCGCCCCAAGCCGCTCAGGCCAGGCAGGTCCGGTCGATAGCGCGCACGGATTGCACGCCGGTGAGCACCATGCTGGTCCGGATATCCTTTTCCAGGATGGCGAGCAGGTTGCGCACGCCCGCCGCGCCGCTCGTCGCGAGGGCGTACACGAAGGCGCGGCCGATCAATACGCCGTCCGCCCCCAGCGCCAGCAGGCGCACGACGTCCAGCCCCGTGCGCACGCCGGAATCGGCGAAGATGGTCAGGTCGCCCTTGACCGCCTGCGCGATGGACGGCAGCGCCTTGGCCGTGGACAGCGCGCCGTCCAGCTGGCGCCCGCCGTGGTTGGAGACGATGATGCCGTCCGCGCCGAACGACTTCGCATCGCGCGCATCGTCGGCGTCGAGGATGCCCTTGATGACCATGGGCCCCTGCCATTCGTCGCGGATCCACTGCAGGTCGCTCCAGCTGATGCCCGGATCGAAGTTGGCGGCCAGCCAGCCGATATAGTCGGCGAGCCCGGTCGGATGGCCGCGGTAGGTCGAGATATTGCCCAGGTCATGCGGCCGGCCGAGGAGGCCGACGTCCAGCGCCCAGCGCGGATGCAGCATCGCCTGCAGCACCCGGCGCAGCGGGCCGTGGCGGCCGCTCATGCCGGCATGCGCGTCGCGGTAACGGGCGCCCGGCACCGGCATGTCGACGGTGAACACGAGCGTGGTGATGCCCAGCGCGCGCGCGCGGCGCAGGTAGTCGCGCATGAAGCCGCGGTCCTTCAGCACGTACAGCTGGCACCAGATGGGCCGTGCCGACTGCGCCGCCACTTCGTGCAGCGGGCACACGGACACGGTCGACTGGATGAACGGGATATTGCGTTCGGCCGCCACGCGGGCCGCCTGGACTTCGCCGCGGCGCGCATACATGCCGGCGAGGCCGATCGGGGCCAGCGCCAGCGGCAGGTCGTGCTTCACGCCGAACCATTCGGTGGACAGGTCCAGCGTTTCCGATCCCTTGAGCACGCGCTGGCGCAAGGCCACCTGCTGCAGGTCGCCGACGTTGGCGCGCAGCGTCGTCTCGGTGCCGGAGCCGCCATCGAGATAATGGAACAGGAACGGCGGCAGCTTGCGGCGCGCCGCTTCGCGGTAATCGGTGGCGGAAGAAATGATCATCGTGCGGGCTCAAGAGTTCAGGGTGACGAAGCCGCCGTCGATCGGGTAGTCGGTACCGGTAATGAAGGCCGCCTCGTCGCTGCACAAGTATAACGCCAGCGCGGCCACTTCGGACGGTTCGGCCATGCGGCCGATGGGTTGGGTCTTCGACAGCTGGTCGAACATCTCCGCTTCCCGGCCCGGATAATTCCGCGCCAAAAAGCCGTCCACGAACGGCGTATGGACGCGGCCGGGCGAAATCGAATTGCAGCGGATGCCGTCCTGCAGGTAGTCCTTGGCGACCGACAGCGTCATCGCCATCACCGCGCCCTTGGCGGTGGAATAGGCGAAACGCTCCTTGATGCCGACCCACGCGGCGACCGACGCCATGTTGACGATGACGCCGCCGCCGTTCGCGCGCAGCTGCGGGATGGCCGCGTGCAGGCAGTTGTAGACGCCCTTGACGTTGACGTTCATGACGCGGTCGAAATCCTCTTCGCTCGTGTCGTCCGCCTTGCCGATGTGGGCGATGCCGGCGTTGTTGACGAGGATGTCGATCGGGCCGATTCCGGCCATCATCGCCTCCACCTCGGACTGGCGCGCCACGTCGCAGGCGTGGGACGTGACGCGCCCGGCCTCCTCGCGGATCTCGCGCACCACCTGCACGCAGGCGGCGTCGTTCAGGTCGACCACGTGGACATGCGCGCCCCGCTGCGCGAACAACAGGGCGATCGCTTTGCCGATGCCGCTGCCGCCGCCCGTGATCACGGCCTTCTTGTCGTTCAGTTCAAACACGTTTCGTGACTCCTATGGAAGATGGCGCGGCCTTGCCCGCCGCGCGGCTGTCCTGGGCGAGCGCGGCGCGCGCGAACCACGCGATGACGCCGAAGCACAGCAGCGGCACGGCGTAGCCGAACTGCACGTTGTGCGTGACGTCGCTGACGAAGCCGAACAGCAGCGGCAGCAAGGCGCCGCCGACGATGGACATGATGATCAGGCCGCTGCCCATGTCGGCATGGTGGCCCGCGCCGTCCAGGCCCAGCGAGAAAATGGTGGGGAACATGATCGACATGAAGAACGCGATGCCGATCACGGCCGCGATGCTGACGAGACCCTGCGCCACCATCGCGACGGCCGCGAGCACGATGCAGGCCAGCGCGTACCGCCACAACAGCCGCGCCGGCGCCACGACGCGCATCAGGCCGGTGCCGACGAAACGGCCCACCATGAACGCCATGCCGCAGCCCCACCCCAGGTAATCCGCCGCCGTCACGGGCGACACGCCGGCCGACTTCGTGGCGTACAGGATGAAAAAGCTGAACACGCAGACCTGCGCGCCGACGTAAAAGAATTGCGCGATGGCGCCGCGGCGGATGGCCGGCACCCGCAGCGCGGCGCCGACGGTGCTCTTGGCGTGCGCCTTGCCGGCCCGGGCGCCGGCGACTTCCGGCAGCTTCAGGAAATAGAACACGACGGCGATGGCGAGGATGACGAGCCCCAGCACCATGTACGGCCCTTTGACGCTGGCCGCTTCCGCCGCCAGAGCCGCCTGGCGCGCGGCCAGCGGCATGGCCGCCAGCTGCGCGTCGTTCGCGCCGTGCACGAGGATCAGGCGCGCGCCGATGATCGGCGCCAGCGTGGCCGCCAGGCCGTTGAACGACTGCGCCAGATTGATCCGCTGCGCCGCCCGTTCCGGCCGGCCCAGCAGGGTCACGTACGGATTGGCCGCCGTTTCCAGGATCGTCAAGCCGCACGCGATGGTGAACAGCGCGGCCAGGAACACCACGTATTGCTGCGTGTTCGCGGCCGGGATGAACATCAGCGAGCCGGTGGCGAACAGCAGCAGGCCGCAGATGATGGCCGTCTTGTAGCCCGCCTGGCGGATCAGCAGGCCGGCCGGCAGCGCCATCACGAAGTACGCGATGAACACGGCCGAATCGACCAGGGCCGACTGGAGAACCGTCAGGCTGAACGAGCGCCGCAGGTGCGGGATCAGGATCGGGTCGAGGTTGTGGACGAATCCCCACATGAAGAACAGCGTGGTGATCATCACGAGGGAAAACCGGTACTGCCGCGTCGAGGGGTCCGTCATGTCTGCCAAGTCTCCGTTCGGTTCTGTAGGGTGGGCATTTGAGGCCGGGGGCCGCAAATGAAACGTGCCCACGCGCACCGCCTGATTACACTCTATCGCTGTTCAACCGTCGATCAACGCCTCGTTCCAGGCGTGGACGGTCTGCTCCTGTTCGCCCAGCCCGGCGATGCCGAGCCGCATGCGGTCGCCCGGCCGCAGGTAGACCGGATCGGGCTTCTGGCCGAGGCCGACGCCCGGCGGCGTGCCGGTGCTGATGACGTCGCCCGGCTGCAAGGTCATGAAACGGCTGATGTAGCTGACCAGGTGCGCGACCGTGAACACCATCGTGCGCGTATTGCCCGTCTGGTAGCGCTGGCCGTTCACCTCCAGCCACATGTCCAGGTGCTGCGGGTCGGGGATGTCGTCCGTCGTCACGAGCCACGGGCCGATGGGGCCGAACGTGTCGCACCCCTTGCCCTTGTCCCACTGGCCGCCGCGCTCCAGCTGGTACTCGCGCTCGGACAGGTCGTTCACGACGCAGTAGCCGGCCACGTGATCGAGGGCATCCGCCTCGTCGACATAGCGCGCACGCTTGCCGATCACGACGCCCAGTTCCACTTCCCAGTCGCTCTTGACGGAGCCGCGCGGCAGCACGACGGGATCGTTGCAGCCGATGATGGCGCTGGTCGCCTTCGTAAACAGCACGGGTTCGCTCGGCACGGCCATGCCCGATTCGGCGGCGTGGTCCGAGTAATTCAGGCCCACGCAGATCAGCTTGCCGATGTCGGCGACGACGGGCGCGTAGCGCACCGGTTCGGTGACGGCCGGCAGGCGGCTCGGGTCGACGTCGGACAGACGGGCCAGCACGCCGGCGGCCAGCTGGGCCGAGGTCAGGTCGGGCAGCACGCCGGACAAGTCGCGGATCACGCCGTCGGCGTCCACCAGACCGGGTTTCTCGGCGCCTTTCGGGCCGAATCGCAGCAGTTTCATTGGATTCCTTTGGTACGGGTTGCATGAAAAAACGGTGCCGACGGGACGGGCGCGGCGGGGTCCAGCAGGCCGGCCGCCCGGAGCGCCGCCCACAGTCCGGCCGGCAGCGGCTGGTCGAACCAGTGCGCGTTCTGGCGCAGCTGGGCGATGTTCTGGGCGCCCGGGATGCACGACACGACGGCCGGATGCGCCATCGGGAATTGCAACGCGGCCGCCTGCAACGGAACGTCGAATTCGCGGCAGATGGCGGCGATGGCCCGCACACGCTCGACGATGTCGCCGGGCGCGTCCTCGTAATTGAATTTGTTGGTGCCCGCGAGGATGCCCGAGTTGAACGGACCGCCGATGACGACCGACATCCCCGCGCGCGCGCAGCGGTCCATCAGCGGCGCCAGCGACGCCTGCTCCAGCAGCGTGTAGCGCCCGGCCAGCAGCACGCAGTCGAGCGCGCACACGTCCAGCGCGTCGGCCACCACTTCCCACTCGTTGACGCCCAGGCCGAACGCCTTGATGGCGCCCTCGTCGCGCAGCCGCGCCAGCGCGCGCAAGCCGCCGCCCCCGGTCAGCTGGTTCCAGTAATGCGCATGCTCCTCGCCGTGGGTGACGCGGCCGATGTCGTGCACGTACAGGATGTCCACGCGGTCCAGCCCCAGGCGCTGCAGGCTGTCCTCGTGCGAGCGCAGGATGCCGTCGTGCGTGTAGTCGTAGCGCGGGCGGAACGGCAGCGGCGCGGCCCAGCCGCACTCGCCCGGCCGCACGCCCGGATCGGGCCGCATCAGGCGGCCGACCTTGGTGCTGATGGTGTAGGCGTCGCGCGGCCGCGCGCGCAACGCGGCGCCCAGCCGGTGCTCGGACAGGGTGAAGCCGTAGTACGGGGCCGTGTCGAAATAGCGGATGCCCAGGTCCCAGGCGGCGTCGACGAGCGCCAGCGCATCAAGCTCCGCCATCGGTTCGTACAAGCCGCCCAGCTGCGCGCAGCCAAGGCCCAGTGCGGTGATCTCCATGTCAGGCCGCTTTCAACGGCAGGCAGCCCGGCCCGATCGGCTCGAACTGTTTATACGTGAGGATGAATTCCTGGTGGCCCAGGTCTTCCGACTTCGTGCATGCGCCATTCGCGACGCGGGCGATCAGGTCGACGATCTCGGTGCCGACGTCCTCGATGCCGGCGTGGCCCGTCAGGATGCGGCCCGCGTTGACGTCCATGTCGTCCGCCAGGCGCTCGTACGTCGCCGGGTTGGCGCAGACCTTGATGACGGGGGAAATCGCCGACCCGACCACCGAGCCGCGCCCCGTCGTGAACAGGGTCACGTGCGCGCCGCAGGCGATCAGCTCCACGATCTCGGCGTTGTCCGCGATATTCGGGAAGCCGAAGCGCGGCTCGCCGTCCGGCACCACGTCCAGCAGGTACAGGCCGCCCGTGGGCGGGAGGTCGCCGGGTTTCAGGATGCCGCTGATCGGCGACGCGCCGCTCTTGGCGTAGGCGCCCAGCGACTTTTCTTCCAGCGTCGTCAAGCCGCCGTCCGCATTCCCGGGCGCGAAACTGCCGTGGCCCATGATCGTGTAATAGCGCGACGCCTTTTCGACCGTGCGCACGATCTCGTCGCCCAGTTCCGGCGTGACGGCGCGGCGCTTCATGTGGAATTCGCAGCCGACCAGCTCACCCGTTTCCTCGAATATGCAGGCGCTGCCCGCCGCGATCAGCCGGTCGAACGCCGCGCCGACGGCCGGATTGGCCGTGATGCCGCTGGTGCTGTCCGACCCGCCGCAGATCGTCGCCACGACGAGTTCGTCGGGCCGCATCGGCACGCGTTCCTGCCGCGCCAGGTCCTCGACGGCCCATTGCACCCATTCGACGCCGCCCTTCACGCCGGCGCGCGTGCCGCCCACGTCCTGGATCGTCACCGTGTGCACCGGCCGCCCGCTGTCCGCGACGGCCTTGGCGACGCCGTTCTTGTCGAAGCTCTCGCAGCCGAGCGACACCAGCAGGGCCGCCCCCACGTTCGGGTGCGTCAGCACGCGGCGCATGATGGTATCGGCGTATTCGTTCGGATAACAGCCGGGGAAGCCGATCAGGTGCACGGGCTGGCCGGGAAACGCGCCCGCGATCAGCCGCGCCACATGGTGCGCGCATTCGACGAGGTAGGCGACGACGACGACGTTGCGGATCCCCTTGCGCCCGTCAGCGCGCGGAAAGCCCGTCAGGGCGACGTCGGCCAATGTGGCGATGGTGGTCATGGTGCTTTGCTCCCGATGAAGTGGTGGCCGTCCTGCTCGAGGGTGTAGGTCGGGATGTAGTCGCTTTCCAGGTTGTGCGTGTGGATGTGCGCACCGGCCGCGATTCGGCTGGTCGCCGTGCCGATGATCGCACCGTAGCGCACGATCTTGTCGCCCGGCGCCAGGTCGCGGCGCGCGACCTTGTGGCCGAGACGGACGTCGCCCGGCAGGATCACGGTGCGGTCGTCGATCACGACCGTGTCGCCGGCCTTGAGGTCGAGGCGGGCAATGAGACAGTTGTCCTCGCGTGACATGAGAAGCAGGCTGCCGGCCTGCGCCGAGGTAGTGCTGGGCATGACGGTCCTTTACAGCGGAAGGCGTGATGCGGCGATTGTATTCTATAAATTGAAAACATACGAGCGTTTGCCGTGCTGCGTTGCAGCATGACGCACTACGCTTGCGCGGCG
The DNA here is from genome assembly GCF_001941825.1 of Massilia putida. NCBI lineage: Bacteria > Pseudomonadati > Pseudomonadota > Betaproteobacteria > Burkholderiales > Oxalobacteraceae > Massilia > Massilia putida. The sequence continues at coordinate 6,476,847 of NZ_CP019038.1, read as the reverse complement.
GCCTGCGCCAGCGCGACGAACGCGTCGACCAGCGGACCGCCGCCGTCCGCATGCCGGGCAAGCAGCATCGACGTCGTCGCCGCGGGATCCGCCAACGGCCGGTAGACGACGCCTTCCATGTGGACCCCTTCGAAGGAACTGGGCAGGACGGAGATGCCGCAGCCCGCCGCGACGAGGCCGATGATCGTCGACGGCTCGCCCGCCTCCATCGCGATGCTTGGGGAAAAGCCGGCGGCGCGGCACATGTCGAAGATCTGGTGGTAGATGCCCGTGCCGGCTTCCTTGGGAAACACGACGAACGCCTGGTCCGCCAGGTCTTTCACGGTGATCGTCTTTTTGCGCGCGAGCGGGCCGTCCGCCGGCAGGACGAGCCGCAGCGGATCGCGGCGCAGCATCGTCAACGCGACCGTGGACGGCAGCGCCATCGAGGCCGGCCGCACGAAGCCCACGTCCAGTTCGCGCGCCTCGATCTTGGCGAGCTGCGGCAGCGTGGCCATCTCCTGGAAGGTCAGCAGCACGCCGGGATACTGCTGGCGGTAGCGCCGCACGACCTTGGCGAACAGCGGCGTGAACGGCGTCGAGAACGTGAACCCCACGCGCAGCTCGCCCGCCTCGCCCAGGTGGGCCCGGCGCGCGGTTTCCTTCGCCTGTTCGGACAGCGCGAGCATGCGCCGGGCGTCGGCCAGGAACAGCCGGCCCGCTTCCGTCAGCAGCACGCGCCGCTTGTTGCGCTCGAACAGCCGCGCGCCGATCTCGTGTTCCAGCGCCTGGATCTGCTGGCTCAGCGGCGGCTGGCCGATATGCAGCCGGGCGGCGGCGCGCGTGAAACTCAGCTCTTCCGCCACGGCCACGAAGTAACGCAGGTGCCTGAGTTCCATGTTATCTGTTTAAGCGATAAGTAACGCCACAAATATATATTGGACAGTCAGTTCCGGCAATCCTAGGATGGGTCATCACTTCACGCTTTCACCGCCATGTCCCGCCCCGCTCCTGCCTACCGCCGCACCAACCGCGCCTTGTTCTTCGGTGGGTTTTCCTGCTTCGCGCTGCTGTACTGCGTGCAGCCGCTGATGCCCCTGCTCGCCCACGATTTCGCATTGACGCCGGCGAAAAGCAGCCTGTCGCTGTCGCTGGCGACGGCCGCGCTGGCCGTGTCGCTGCTGTTCTCGTCGGTGCTGTCCGACCGCCTGGGACGCAAGACCATGATGGTCGTCGCGCTGGTCGTTTCCGCCGTCATGACCGTGCTGGCGGCCTTCGCCCACGACTACGCCCAACTGCTGGCCGCGCGCACCTTGCTGGGCTTCGCGCTGGGCGGCATGCCCGCCGTCGCGATGGCTTACCTCAGCGAAGAGATCGAGCCCGCATCGCTCGGCGCATCGATGGGGCTGTACATCAGCGGCAATGCGTTCGGCGGCATGATCGGGCGGATGGCGGCGTCGATACTGTCCGACTTCCTGTCGTGGCGTGTCGCGTTGGGCGTGATGGGCGTGGCCGGCCTGCTGGCGGCGTGGGAATTCTGGCGCAGCCTGCCGGCCTCGCGCAACTTCCGTCCGTCGTCGGGCGGCCTGGCGGCGACGGTGCACGGCCTGCGCAGACACTTCGGCGACGCCGGCCTGCCCTGGCTGTTCGCGCTGTCGTTCCTGCTGATGGGATGCTTCGTGAGCGCCTACAACTTCATCGGCTTCCGCCTGCTGGGCGCACCGTTCGGACTGCGCCAGAGCGTGGTCGGCGGCATCTCCCTGCTCTACCTGCTGGGCATTTTCAGCTCGGTATGGGCCGGCCGCCGCGCCGACCGCCTGGGCCGGCGCCACGTGCTGTGGACCGTGATGGGCACGATGCTGGCGGGCCTGTTGCTGACCCTGGCCCATCAGCTGGTGCTGATCGTGGCCGGCATGGCCGTCTTCACGTTCGGCTTCTTCGCCTCGCACTCGGTCGCCAGCAGCTGGGTGGGCCGGCGCGCCCGCACGCAGCAGGCGCTGGCTTCCGCGCTGTACCTGTCGTTCTACTACCTCGGCTCCAGCCTCGTCGGCTGGCTGTGCGGCGTGCTGTGGGAACACGGCGGCTGGGGCGGCGTCGTGGCGCTGCTGGGCGTGCTCCTCGGCGTCGCGCTGGCGATCACGCTGCGCCTGCGCAGGCTGGCGCCCGTGGCGCCGGTGCTGGCGCCGGCTTGAGTGGGTCTTACACCATCTTGTTGCCTTTTTAATACAGCTTTTGTGCAGGGTGAATAATCCGCATATTTATGCAAACTGATCGCCGACTGTCCGCTTAACATAAAAGAAATACAGCGTCTTGCGTTTCTTCAGTTCGTACGTTGGAGGCAAGGTGGACAAGCCGAAGGTAGCGGTCATCGCCATTCACGGCGTGGGCGAGCACAAGCCCGATGCGACGTCCGCATCGGTCGCCGCGCAATTGCAGTACTTTTATCCCGAGGAGTTCAAGGCATTCGAATGCGCGCCGCTGCACATCGCGGTGGATGCCGCGCCGCTGCAGATTTCTCCTGATTGCGGAGGTACTACCCAAACCCGCAGCGAGCGGGTGCCGAAAAGCGTCAGCGCACGAGCGATTTCTGACTTACCCCAGCGGGACGACATTCCGACCGACATCGCCTTCACAGGCATCACCCTGGCTGGTGGAGAAGGATACAAAGCAAGTTACAGCACGACCCGGCTTCGTTGCGATGTCCATGGCCATGGCGGTATCGACCTGTATGAAATGTTCTGGTCCGACCTGTCGCACGGCGGCACCAAGGGTGGCCTCCGGGTGCTCCGGGAGATGTTGCAGTTGTTCCTGCACATGGCCTGCCTCGGCCGCACCGCCCTGAGTACGCTGCTGGCGGCGCCTGGTCGGCATCCCGCCACGTCCCGGCTGTCGCACGCCTATGCCGCAGCCGCCTGGGGCTATTGGGTACTCGCCGTTCCGATCGCGCTCGGCAATCTGCTCCTGCTGTGTCTTGGCGCGGCATTCCTCGGGCTGCTCGTGCCCGACGGCACCGTCGGCACCATAGGCACGGCGATCGCCGTCGCGATCCTGGCGGCGACCCTCGTAGGCGTCGTGTGGCGGTGGATGATGCGCAACGAGCAACTATGGTCGCCGGTGGAACGCATGGGATTGCCATTGGTCTGGGTGGCGATGCTGTCGATTCCGGCGGTTTACATGATGAAGCATGAATCGTGGTCCATGCGGCCGGCCGACGTCGCCTTCTTGCCCGCGCTGGCGATCGCGCTCGGCGCAGGGACGTTCGTTGCTCTACGTTATAAAGCGAGCCGGCCCGGTGCCAATATCTGGTGGTGCATCATGGTGGCGTCGTGCCTGCTCTGGTGCGTTGTCGGCGTCATCAAGCGGTGGTCCGAGCCGATCAATTGGCTGGCCCTCCTCGCGCTCGTGGTCGAGGGAAATTTTCTCTGGTTAGTCTTCTGGTGGGGGACGCTCGCCCTCACCAATCTCTGGCTGCTGGTGGCAGGGACGCGTGCGAAGCATGCCGATCCAGCGGACGAGGCGGTGCGGCGCGCCGTCAATACCAGCCTCGTCGCCGCCACGGTGCCGGCGTCGTTGCTGCTGATCGTCGTGCTGACGCTGTGGCTCGGCATCAAGCACGTGCTCGACCCGTGCAAATTTACATTGATGAACCGGACCGTCGATCTGTTGGTCTTCGGTTCGCCGACGGTAGAGCAACTCATCGGCAAATTCATCGACCTCAGCGCGGGCCGGACCGCCATCGTGTTCCTGTTATTGATGGTGGCCGCGCTGGTGGGTGTCCTCATTGCCATCGTCCCGTCCGTCGTTGCGGAGCTGTTCCCGCCTGAGAAACCCCGCAACGATGCCCGTTCTCTTGCGCTGTGGCGCTGGCTGAACCAGGGCTTCCGGCTGCTGCCGACGGGGAAATGGCTCACGGTGGTCGCGTTCTTCATCCTGCTGCCCGCCGGCACCTTGTGGCAGTACGTGGCCGCGGACACCAACCCGACGTTACCCGACGTCGGCGCCACCATCGGCGTCAGCGCCCTGGCGTTCGTTTCCGTGACGCGCCTGTTTGGGACAATATCGCTGAGCAAGGTTGGGCGTACGTTCGCGCGCATGCGGGTGGCGATCGACACCGCAATCGATGTCGACAACTGGCTGCGCGAGCGGCCAGTCGGGCAGACGCCACGGCTGCGGATCATGGCACGCTATGTGTCGCTGCTGCGCCACCTGCAGCAAGAGGGTTACGAGCGGATCGTCGTCGTCGGACACAGCCAGGGAACGGTCATCACGGTGGACCTGCTGCGCTACCTGAAAGCACGGGGCGCGCCTCTGCTCAAGCAACTGGGCCCGATCGACCTGCTTACCTTCGGCTCACCGCTGCGCCAGCTGTATGCCGCGCGCTTTCCCGCGCTCTATGGCTGGGTCTTGGACCTGTCGCACGATCAAGCCAAGCGACAAGCGAGACTGTGCAGCTGGACGAACGGTTACGGCAGCGGCGACTACGTGGGACGGAACCTGTGGAACCGCATGGTGCCGGCACAACCGTGGCAATGCGGTACAGGCCAAGACCCATACGAGTTCTGCACGGGCGCGCTCGCCCACACCCATTACTTCGACGAACGCGCGCCGGACGTTGCCGCTGCCGTCTGGGATGCGATCAGGATCGCTCTCGCCTCGGTGCGGCCAACCCCGCTGCCCCCCTGAGCCCGCGCGTAACCGCGCCGGTCAGCGCACCGCGGAATCCCCCCCGTCCACCGCGATCACCTGCCCGGTGATGTGCTTCGCCGCGTCCGACGCCAGCAACGCGGCGACGCCCTTCAGGTCCTCCTCGTCGCCCAGCCGCTGCAGCGGCACCGATTTGATCATGTTGTCCTCGCCGGCGTCTGCCAACAGCCCCTTGGTCATCTTCGACGGAAAGAACCCCGGTGCGATCGCATTGACCGTGATGCCGTAGCGGCCCCACTCGCCCGCCAGCGTGCGCGTGAAATTCATCAGCGCCGCCTTCGACGTGTTGTAGGCCAGCGTCTTCATGGGCGAATCGGGCGCGTTGCCCGCGAAGCCCGCGATCGAGGCCACATTGATGATGCGGCCCTGCCCGCGCGGGATCATCGAGCGCCTGCCCACGGCCTGCGACAGCAGGAAGATGCTGCGCACGTTCAGGTTCATCAACTTGTCCCACGCCTCGAGCGGGTAGTCTTCCGCCGGCGCCGCCCAGGTGGCGCCCGCATTGTTGACGAGGATGTCGATGTGACCGAGCCGCTCCAGCGCGGCCTCCGCCAGCAAGGCCACGCCGCTTTCCGATGCCATGTCGGCGGCGACGGCGCTGGCGGCGATGCCGCGCGTACCCAGGTGGGCGACCGCCGCATCGAGGTCGCCCTGCTTGCGCGCGGCCAGCACGACGCGCGCGCCCATCTCGCCCAGCGCTTCGGCGATCTGCAGGCCCAGCCCACGCGAGCCGCCCGTGACGAGGGCCGTCCGGCCCGTGAGATCAAACAGTTGTTGTGTAGTGCGCACTCAATACTCCTTGGTTGATGTGTGTGGGGATGCGGAATGGCGACGGCGCGCGCGCCTCCAGCCGGAACACGTCGAGCGCCTCGATCAGCTGCGCCGTCTGGTCCGACAGCGATTCAGCCGCCGCCGACGCTTCCTCGACGAGCGCGGAATTCTGCTGCGTCATCCCGTCGATGCTGCCGATCGCGCGGCCGATCTGTTCGATGCCTGCGGCCTGGCGCAGCCCGGCGGCGCTGATTTCGCCCATGATGGTTTCCACCTTGCGCACGGACGCGACGATCTGCTGCATCGTGGCGCCCGCCTCGTCGACCAGCGCGCTGCCGGCGTTGACCTTGGCGACCGAATCGCCGATCAGCACCTTGATCTCCTTCGCGGCGGCCGCGCTGCGCTGCGCCAGGTTGCGCACTTCGCTGGCGACGACCGCGAAGCCGCGTCCCTGCTCGCCGGCGCGCGCCGCTTCCACCGCGGCGTTCAGCGCGAGGATATTGGTCTGGAAGGCGATGCCGTCGATGACGGCGATGATGTCGACGATCCTGCCGGCCGACGCGTTGATGGCGCCCATCGTCGCGACGACGCTGTCGACCACCTGCCCGCCGCGCGCCGCGATGCGGGTCGCGCTGGCGGCCAGGTCGCCCGCTTCGAGCACGCTCAGCGTGTTCTGCTCGACCGTGCCGGTCAGCTCGCGCATCGAGCGGTTCGTGAGGTCGAGGTCATCGGCCTGCGCCAAGGTGCGGCCGGCCAGGTCCGCATTGCCGCGCGCGATCTCCGCGCTGGCCGACGCGATGGTATCGGCGGACCCCTTGATGCCGGCGACCAGCGTCGCGAGGCGCGTGCGCATGTCGGCCAGCGCGGCCAGGACGCTGTCGCCGCGATCCGTGCGGATGTCCATCGACAGGTCGCCGCGCGCCACGGCCTGCGCGATCGCGCGGGCGTATTCCGGTTCGCCGCCCATCTGGCGCCAGATCGCCTCGACGACGAACCAGGACACGGCCGCCAGGCCGACGACGACCAGCAGCGCGGTCAGGACCATCGTCCACAAGACGTCGTGCACGCCGGCCGCGCTACGCTCGATGCCGGCCTGAAACTGGCGCTGCGCGGCCGCGCCGGTCCGCTCCAGGTCCGCCTGCAGGATGCGCTGCGCCGCCTGCATCGTTTTTACTTCATCCTGGACGTCACCCTGTTCCATGTCGAGCATGATGCGGGCCGACGTCAATGCGGGCCCATACCAGGCGTCGAACTCCTTCCCCAGGCGGTCGCCGGCGGCGCGCTGGCCATCCATGCCGGCGAGCTTGACCAGCCGTCCGCGCACCTTGGCCACCTGCTCGGCGATCTGGGCGAGCCGCGCCCTGTCGGCCTCGCTGACGGCATCGCGCAAGCCATCCGCGACGGCGCCGACCTCCTGCGTCAGCGTCTTGGTGAGGTCCAGCAGCGGGTAGTCGAGGCGTGCCGTCCTGTCGATGGCATGCAGGGCGCCGGTCGCGATGAACGAGCTGGCCCCGATCCCGAGGCCGAAGACGAGGATGGAAACGACGGGCAGTGCCCAGATCTTGCGCTTGATGCTCATGGTGGCCTCGGGGTCGGTGGATCAGGGTGCGGTGTAGATCACCTTCACGGTGGCGTCGACGGCGCTCCGGTCGATGTAGCCGATCGCCTTCGGGTTCGCCGCGACGGCCTTCTTGACGTCGGCGCTGCCGCCCACTTCTTTCGGCATCGTCGCCCTGCCCGTGAAGACCAGCTTGGACCACAGCGCCTTCACCTGGGACGGGTCCTTGTCGGCGACCTTCTTGTAGAACTCGGCGCGGATCGGGGCGCTTTCCGGCTGGTCGATCGGCACGAGCGCGCCGGATTTGCCGAGGAAGTACTGGGCGACTTCCTCTTTCGTCATCGCCGCTTCCGGCGCATTCGGGTTCACGACGACGACGACTTCGGCCCGCGCTGGCAGTCCGATGCCGAGGATCGCCGCAAGGACGAAGGAAAGGGACATATTGTGCATCGCTGCCTCCTCAGAAAACGAAATCGACGGCGACGGCGCCGACGGTGACCGGGCCGCGGAAGCCGGGCTTGGCCTGGTTGAACAAGCCGGCGCCTTCCGGCTTGACGCGGTCGACTTGGAACTTGATGTCGGCCGAACGGAACGCATCCCAGCGCACGCCGATGCTGTCGGTACGCTGCGCCACGTCGCCCGTCAGCTTGCCGTGGCTGAAGAATGGGAGCACCTTGCCGAAGCGGTAACCACCCATCGCATACCAGCCGCGGCTCGTCGCGCCGAAGCCGCGCGCGATCGTGTATTCGGATTGGACGACGGCATTGTTCCAGTCCATCGCAAAACCGGCCGCCGTGAACGACACCTTCAGTTTCGGCAGTTCGACGCGGCCCTGCTCCAGTACCATGCGGGCGTCGTCGCGGCCGAGGCGCACCGTGAACGGCCCCTGCTCGAGAATCACGTTCAGCACCCGCGCGTTCGTGAACGTGACCGTCTGGCCGGCCAGCTTGGCGGTCGAGCGGCCGTAGGCGATCTGCGTCGTCACGCTGGACGAACCGACGTCCTGGCGCCAGTCGACGTCCGCGCCATCGAGGCTGTCGTTCGGTACCTGCGCATACACTTCCTGCGACGGGCGCAGCATCGTGTTGGCGTAACCGACGTTGCGGTAATCGGAGACGAGGAACGCGGCCAGCGGCACGCGGCCGACGCGCACGGCGAGCGTGTCCGACACCCTGGCTTTCGCGAACGCCAGCGTGCCGGTCGCGCCGTAGGCATCCGTCTCCAGCTTGCGCACGATGCCCTGCCCCGTCAGCGACAGCCAGTCGTTGATGCGGGCGTCGATCTGCAGGCCCACGTTGGAATCGACGCCGGTGCGCGGCTTCGTGCCGGCGCCACCGGCCTGGTAGGGCCGGGCGAACAGCGCATCGTTGGTGTTCGTCCACGTCAGGGCGCCGGTGCCGAAGCCGCTGACCTTGACGGCCTGGGTCGCGTCGTCCTGGGCCCAGGCGGTCGATACCGCCAGCGGGAGGACGAGCAGTGCTACTGGAATTATCGTTTTCATGTTCATCGTGGGTTATTGCGTCATTGTTGTTACGTCATTCCGAAGAATGAAATTCCGTACGGTCGCCCCGTACCAGCGGCCGCCGTGTTCGCCGCGCACGCCGCGCTGGTTCAGCGCGTTCGCGATGCAGCCGAACGAATCGCCCGCCTTGCGGCGCTCGCTGATGTCGCGCAGGATCTCCTGGCGGGCCAGGTCGGACCACGGGTCGTCGGCATAGCCGGCCTTCTGCGCGGCGTGTTTGGCGGAGGTCCGGTGCAGCGCGTCCGTCAGCTCGAGCATCTGCTGCAGCAGAAAAGTCTGCTGGCCCATCACGGACTCCCCGCCGGCAGGATCCATTCGAGGAAGCCGGCCACGCTGTCGGCCGCCATCCGCGCCAGCGCTTCCCCGTCCGTAGGCAGGCCCGTGCCGCCGACGATCGCGCCGATGTGCCGGCCCAGCACACAGCCGACGAACGCGTCGCTGAGGACGGCGCCGCTCGCCGTCGCGCCGCCCGCGCGCGCCTGCAGTTCCGCGATCAGGCGTTCGAGCAGCTGCCGGTCGCGCGCCGTGACGGAGGCGACCAGTTCCGCCAGCTCCGGGCTCCGCTCCGACACCGCGTCCGCGTGCAGCAGTGCGCGCTGCGTCGACAGCGCGCGCCGCAGCATGAGGCCCGCGAGCGCCTCGAGCCGTTCGCGCACGTCGGTGTTCGATGCCTCGATCGCGGCGACCTGGCGGTTCCAGTCGTGCAGGTCGCGCGCCACGACCGCATGCAGCAATCCCCGCTTGCCGCCGAATTTCAGGTAAATCGTCTTGGTCGCGACGCGCACCGTCGTCGCGATGGTCGCGATGCTGACCTGGTGGAAGCTGTGGCGCACGAACAGCTGCTCCGCCACGTCCAGCAGGTTGCGCTCGCGGGCCTGCAGCACGGCGGCCGGGTGACGGCCGCCGCCGCGGCGCCGGGTGGAGGTCTTGGGTGGCTCATACATGGTTCGACTCCCGGACAGGACGACTGCCGCTACATGCGCTCGAAAATCGTGGCGATGCCCTGGCCCCCGCCGATGCACATCGTCACCAGCGCGTAGCGGCCCTGGATGCGCTGCAGCTCGTGCAGCGCCTTCACCGTGATCAGCGCGCCGGTGGCGCCGATCGGGTGCCCCAGCGAGATGCCGGAACCGTTCGGGTTGACCTTGGCCGGATCGAGCCCCAGGTCACGCGTCACGGCGCAGGCCTGGGCGGCGAACGCCTCGTTCGCCTCGATCACGTCCAGGTCCTGCACGGTGAGCCCCGCCTTCTTCAGCGCCAGCATCGATGCGGGCACCGGCCCGATCCCCATATACTTCGGATCGACGCCCGCATGCGCATACGCCACCAGGCGCGCGATCGGTTTCAGGCCACGCGCCTCGGCCGTCCGCGCATCCATCAGCACGACGGCGGCCGCCGCATCATTGATGCCGGACGCGTTGCCGGCGGTAACGGTGCCGTTCTCCTTCAGGAACACCGGCTTCAGCTTCGCCATGTCGTCCAGCGTGGCGTCGGAGCGGAAATGCTCGTCGGTGGCGTAGGCGACGTCGCCCTTGCGCGTCTTGAGCGTCACCGGCACGATCTGGTCCTTGAAGTAGCCGGCCTCGCTGGCCCGCTGCGCGCGGTTGTGGCTCTCGACGGCCAGGCGGTCCTGGTCTTCGCGCGTGATGCCCCATTTCGCGGCGATGTTCTCGGCCGTGACGCCCATGTGGATCTTGTGGAACGGGTCGTGCAGCGCGCCGATCATCATGTCCACCAGCTTCGTGTCGCCCATGCGCGAACCCCAGCGGGTATCGAGGCTGGCGAACGGCGCGCGGCTCATGTTCTCGGCGCCGGCGCCGATGGCGATGTCGCAGTCGCCCAGCAGCACGCTCTGGGCCGCCGATACGATCGCCTGCAGGCCGGAGCCGCACAGGCGGTTGACGTTGACCGCGGGCGTGCCTTCGCCGCAGCCGCCGTTGATGGCCGCCACGCGCGCCAGATACATGTCCTTCGGCTCCGTGTTGACCACGTGGCCGAACACGACGTGGCCGACGTCGCGCCCGTCGACCTGCGCGCGCGCCAGCGACTCGCGCACGACCAGCGCCCCCAGCTCCGTGGGCGGAACATCCTTCAGGCTGCCGCCGAAGGTACCGATGGGCGTGCGCACCGCGCTCACTACTACGACTTCTCGAAACATATGTGTCCTCTTCCTTCTCGTTGGTATTGCTGCTGCATTGTTTTAGGTCATCCTACCCAAGTTAGGACAACAACACAAACACTGGGATGAAAAAACAACGGCACGTGACTGGTACCGTTGAGTTAAGCAGCAATACAACGCTGTTCCCGCCAATGCTGCAGGCGTTATCGACACTCTGGAAAAACTGGGTCCCCGCCAGCGCGCTAGCGTCCGGAATAGAATTGCGAAAAAAAGTACGTCATTCCCGCGAAAGCGGGAATCCATACTGAATGACAGAATTCTGAACGTCAAAGATGCTGGTGGTCTTCAACGGACCGACGTCGACTCTTCAGCCTGGGTTCCCGCCTTCGCGGGAACGACGGCTTTTTTCCTGTGAACGCCTTATTGCACAGGCCAGGAATCATTCCGGACAGCGGCGCGCCTGCGCGGGACGACGCGTTCAGTCAGCGGTGGGTGACGAGGTGGGCTTCGTCCTCGCGGCCGAGGTGGGCCCAGCCGTTGTAGGTGATGAGCTGGTGCGCGCGCTTGCCGATGCGGATGCGCGTCACGCTCGTGTTGACGAGCGGCCAGCACAGCGTGAACGTGCGTTCGGGCGGAAGGCCGAGCAGCGCGGCGACGATCACGCTGATCGGGCCGCCGGAGGTGAATACCCAGGTCTCGCCGCCCTGCTGCGCCGCAAGCGTCGTCCAGGCGTCGCGCACGGCGGCGCGGAACACCGGCCACGACGTGCGGTATTCCAGGTCGTGCCGGCCCGATGTCCAGCGTTCGACGGCATTCACGAACAGCGCCTGGAACGCGCGCTGCGGCGCGGCACTACGCGCGAGTTCCGCCCGCACCGCTGCGGGCGACGCGAGGTCGGGACGCAGCCTGACGATCAGCTCATCCGCATCGAGTTCGTCGAGGCCCGGCAGCACGGTGACCGGCACATCGTCGAAACCGGCCGCGCGCAGGCAGCCTTGCGCCGTCTGTGCGTGGCGGCGCAGGCGGCCCGTCGCGACGCGCGTGGGACGGTGCCCGCCCCGTGCCATCCACGCGCCCAGCAGCACCGCCTGCGCTTCGCCCAGCGGCGACAGGCAGTCGTAGTCGTCGGCGCCGAGGCTCGCCTGGGCGTGGCGGACGAGGTACACGTCCGTCATGAAGCGCTCCCGCCCGCGTCGATCAGGCGGCGGCAGCGGTCGCCCAGGCACCGTACAATGGTGTCGAAGTCCGCGAACTGCTCGTTCGTCGTCTGGCCGAGGACGTAGCGGCGGAAGATCTGCTGCGCGATGACCATCAGCCGGAACAGGCCGAACACTTCATAGAACGCGAAGTCGGCCACGTCGAGACCCGTACGTGCGCCATAGTAATCGATCGCCTCGCGCCGCGTCAGCATGCCCTCGGCGTGCGTCGGCTGGCGGCGCAGTGCGCGGAACGCCTCATCGTCGCCCGCCTCGACCCAGTACGCGAGCGAACCGCCGAGGTCCATCAGCGGGTCGCCGATGGTCGCCATCTCCCAATCCAGCACGCCGGTGATATGCAGCGGATCGGCCGGGTCCAGCACGACGTTATCGAACCGGTAATCGTTGTGGATGACGCACAGGCGCGATTCGCGCTCGGGTTGACGCATGCGCAGCCAGGCGATGACGTCCGCGTACGGATCGACGCCGTTCGTCGCGGCGCGGTCCCAGCGCGCCGTCCAGCCGGTCACCTGGCGCGCGACATAACCTTCGCCCTTGCCGATGGCCGCGATGTCCGGCTGGCGCGTGTCGACGCCGTGCAGCTCGATCAGCCGGTCGAGGAAGCTCGTACACAAGGTGCGCACGCCGGCCGCGTCGAGCCCGAGGCCCGCGGGCAGGTCGCGGCGCAGGATCACGCCGACCAGGCGCTCCATCACATAGAACGGCGTGCCGAGGACGGCCGGATCGTCGCAGCGCGCGAGGATCGCGGGCACGTACGGATAGCTGGGCCGAAGCGCCGCCATCACGGCCGCCTCGCGCATCATGTCGTGGGCACCGGCGCCCGTCGCGCCGGGCGGCGGACGGCGCAGCACCAGCGCGCGCTCGCCATAGCTGATCAAATAGGTCAGGTTGGACGCGCCGCCCTGGAACTGGCGGATGTCCGGCGCGCCCGTCAGGCCGGGAATGGCGGCCTTCAGGTAGGCGTCGAGGCGGACTACGTCGATGCTGTCCTCGGCGCGCAGCGCGCGCGCTTCGTCGATCATGGCGCTCATGCGCGGGCCTCCCGCTTGGTGGCCTGCTCGCGCAGTTCGAGCTTGGCGACGAGGCCCCGATGCACCGCATCCGGCCCGTCCGCGATGCGTAGCGAGCGCGCATAGGCGAACAATGCGGCGAGCGGCGTGTCGTCCGACAGGCCGGCGGCACCATGGATCTGGATCGCCGCATCCACCGCCTGCTGCAGGACCGCCGGCGCAACGACCTTGATCTGCGAGATCAGGCTCATGGCCGCCTTCACGCCCTGCGTGTCGATGGTCCACGCGGCCTTCAGCGTCAGAAGGCGCGCCTGTTCGATCGCCATGCGCAGGTCCGCGATGACGTCGGAGTTGCCGCCGAGTTTGACGAGCGGCTGGCCGAACGCGACGCGCTCCTGGCCGCGCGCGCATAGCAGCGCAAGCGCGCGTTCGGCCGCGCCCAGCGCGCGCATGCAGTGGTGGATGCGGCCGGGGCCGAGGCGTCCCTGGGCGATCTCGAAGCCGCGGCCCGGGCCGAGGATGATGTTCGACACCGGCAGGCGGACATTGTCGAAGCTGACTTCGCCGTGGCCGGACGGTTCGTCGTACGTGCCGAACACGGGCAGCATGCGGCCGACGGTCACGCCCGGCGTGTCGAGCGGGCAGATGACCATCGAATGGCGTCGGTGCTTCTCGGCCGTCGGATCGGTCAGGCCCATGAAGATGGCAAAGCGCACGTGCGGATGGCCGATGCCGGTCGTCCACCATTTGCGGCCGTTCAGTACGATCTCGTCGCCCTCGATCGTCGCGGTGGCCCGCATATTCGTCGCGTCGGACGATGCCACTGCCGGTTCCGTCATGCAGAAGGCGGAGCGGATCTCGCCGGCGAGCAGCGGTTCCAGCCAGCGTGCCTGCTGCTCGGGCGAGCCGTAGCGGACCAGCACTTCCATGTTGCCGGTATCCGGCGCATTGCAGTTGAAGACTTCGGGCGCGATGAACGAATGGCCCATGCGCTCGGCCAGCGCGGCGTATTCGACGTTGGATAGCCCCGCGCCGCCGTGGTCGCGCTCCGGCAGGAACAGATTCCACAGCCCGAGCGCGCGGGCTCGCGCCTTCAGAGTTTCCATGATCGCCGGCTGGCGCCACTTCGTCCAGTCGGCACCGCCGGCCAGTTGGGCGGCATACACGGCTTCCGCCGGTTCGACCTCCTCGCACATGAAGCGGTCGAGGCGCTGGAGCCAGTCGTGGCTGCGTTGGGAGAGGGAGAAATCCATGGCATAGCGTCCGTTGGTTGTGATACCGAAAAGCCTACGCTATGCTTCCATATCCGTGAAATGAATAATTGTAATGGCGACCTATGAATCGCATCGATATGCAGGCACTCCGCCTCGACCTGAACCTGTTCCGCGTCCTCGACGCCATCTATGTGCAGGGCGGGATCACGGCGGCGGCGCGCGCGCTGCACCTGACACAGCCAGCCGTCACCCATGCGCTGAACCGCCTACGCGACCATTTCGGCGACCCGCTATTCGTGCGCCAGGGAAACCGCGTGCTCCCGACCGAACGGACCCTGGCGATGATCGACGACGTGCAGCGCCACCTGCGCGGCCTGCAGGGCACGCTGCGGCTGGATGCCGAGGTGCGGCCCGAGACGCTCGACCTGGACATGACCATCGGCGCGCGCGACCTGCTCGAATCGCTCGCGCTGCCGGCACTGGCGGAGGCGTTCGCGGCCGAGGCGCCGGGCCTGCGGCTCGTGAACCGGCGCGTGCCGCTCGACGCGGTCGAGCGAGGCCTGGCCGGCGGCCAGCTCGACCTCGTGTTCGAACGCCGCCTGCGCGTGGGGCCGCGTGTGGTGAGCCAATACCTGTTCGACGAGACGCTGGTCGTCGTGATGCGGCGCGACCACCCGCTCGCGCACGAACTGGGTCGCAACGATTATTTCGCTGCCGGGCACGTGAGTGTGTCGCCGCTGGGCGAACCGAGCACGCTCGACGTGCTGCTCGGCGGCCAGGGGCGCTACCGCAAGATCCAGCTGGTCTCGCAACATCATTTCTCGGCCTGCGAGATCGTCGCCGCCGGCGACCTACTGCTGACGCTACCCCGCTTTTACGCGCTGAAGATGGCAGCCCTGCTGCCGATCGTCGTCAAGGCGTTGCCGCTGCGGGTGAAGCCCTATCCGATCTTCGCCTATTGGCACGAGGTGCGCGAAGCGGACCGCATCCACCAGTGGTTCCGGCAGCGGGCGATCGGGATCGTGTGCGCGGCGTCGGCGCAGGCCGGGATGCTGGACCCGTAAGACGGCGCTAGTGTGCGCCGACGCGGTTGCGTCCCGATTCCTTGGCTTCGTAGAGCGCGGCATCCGCCGTCTCGACGAGGGCGCGGACGCCGTCACCGGGCGCCGGGACAATGGTGGCGACGCCGGCGCTGATCGTGACGAAGCCCAAGTCGCTCGCGCGGTGCGGCAGGCCAGCCGCGCGGACGCCCTCGCAGATCGCCTCCGCGATGCCGCGCGCGCCTTCCTGTGACGTGTTCGGCAACAGCACGGCGAATTCTTCGCCGCCGAAGCGCGCCGCGAGGTCGGCGGGCCGGTTGACGGTGGCGGCCAGGACGCGCGCCACCATGCGCAGGCAGTCGTCGCCCGCCGCGTGGCCGTAGGTGTCGTTGTAGCGCTTGAAGAAGTCCACGTCCATCATGATCAGCGACAGCGGCGTGCGCTCGCGCGCGGCGCGCGCGACTTCCGCGGCCATGCGCTCGTCGAGATGGCGGCGGTTGTGCAGGCCCGTCAGGCCGTCCGTATCCGCCAGCCGGGCGAGCGCCGCATTCTGTTTTTCGAGCGCTTCCTGGGTGGTGCGCAGGGTGCGCTCCAGGCGTTCGCGCACGCGCATCTGGGCAATCACCCAGAAGCAGACGAGATACACGCCGAGCATCTCGCCCGCCAGCGCCGCGCTTTCCTGCCAGGTGACGCGGCGCCAGTCGGCCAGCACGTCGTCCTTGCCGACCGCCGCATCGACGGCCAGCGAATACTTGTCCGAACGCGCGACGCTGTGCAGCAGCTCGATCTCGTTCGCTTTCGTCTTCAGCCGGATCGGGGCCGCGGGGGCGGCGGGGCCGGTCTCCTGCGGCAGGCGTGCCAGCGGCGTGCCATCGGCCAGCGCCAGCGCGACGGCACCGTGCCGTCCCGGGACCATGCGTTTGTAGTGATCCTGGAAATACCGGACCGGGATCGTGGCGAGGACCAGGCCGGCATAGCGGCCGTCGCCGTCGTCGATGCGGCGCGACACCGTCACGACCTGGCGTCCGGCCGGAGGAACGACGTGGATGCCGCGGTCGGCATGCGACTCGTGGTACGTGATACTGGCATGTAGGGCGTCGTCCAGGCCGGCCCCGCCCTGCTCCCGCGTCGTGGCCACCGCGTTTCCTCTGCGATCGATCACGGTCAGGCTGTCGAGCGGCGAACCCTTTTCCTGCACGCGCGTCAGCATCAGGCGACCCAGCGATGTCTCCTCGCTGCCGTCCGCCTCGACGCGCTCGACGACGCCTTCCAGCATCCAGCCGACCGTGTCCAGCGTGGACTCGGCATGATGGATGGCGGCGTCGGACATCGTCTGCGCCGCCACGACGCCCTCTTGGATCCGGCTCTGGTAGGCGAGCGTCCGGGTCCAGACCGCAAAGCCGATGCAGAACACGAAATCGACGAGCAGCAGCCAGCAGATCGTGCGGGCCGGCGATTTGCCGCGTAACAGGGATGGAATTGACAACAAGCGGGACACTCGGGAATGCGCTGAAGAGCATCATCGTACACGAGTTTCCGTACGGGAATACCTTTGGCCGCCCGGAGGTGTTGCGCGTTCGCGTCGAAGGTTTGTTTTCAGAACAAGAGTTCCAACTCGTCGATGCCTACGCCGTCCGGGACCGCCTCCGGCGCGGCCCGCTCCAGCGCGCAATACGCGTAATACATCTCCATGCACAGGAACGACCAGACGGGTGCCGCGAGGATGTAAAACAGTACCCGCTCCTCGTCGCCGGGAAGCGTGTAGAAGTCGTACATGCCTGCGATCGCCTGGGCCGAGACGAGGACGACGCCCACGCCGAGCGCGTGGCGATACGCGCGCACGCCAGCCAAGCGCCAGATGAAGTAGACGAGGTACAGCGACAGAATGCCCCACATGCACAGGTAGAACATGGGCCTGAGCGGCGCCGCGGCGTCGGCCTCCACCAGCGCGGCCGTCCCTGCGGCCGCGCCGCCGAACAGATAGAGGTCGAAGCACGGCAACGGCCGGTAGCCGTGTGTCACCGCCATCAGGCCCAGGATCGTGATCAGGGGACCGCCGCAGCCGCGCGAAAACGCGTCGCAAAAGTAGGCGACGTGGTAAGCCGCATCCACGTCGCCGAGCGCGAAGACCACGATGCTTGCGCCCGACAACGCGATTACGAGCCACTCGATGCCGAGCAGGTAGTTGCCTTTCCCGAGAAACTTCATGCCATAGATCGATGCCGTCACGACGAGGACGCCGATGGACAGGACAAACAGTTGCTGCTCGATCTCCATGATGGATCCGTATGAAAAGGGATGCCGTCCATATTAGTACAAGATACCCAACTTAGTACGATCTAATAAACATATTTTTCGTCCGGCTCAGGACCGGCCGATGTGGCCATCGAGCAGGCAACCGACCGTCGCGAGGAATATCGCGTCCAGCGCGTTCGGATCCTTGCCCTGACGCTTGCCGGTGCCGGTCCGCACGATGAGGCCGTCGACCATCGCGATGAGCAACGTGGCAATCTCCCTGCCCTCGGCGGACGTGAACGCTGGATTGACGGCGCGCACCAGAACGGCGATCTCGCGCGACAGTGTCGCGTACCACTCGTCCAGCAGCTGCGCGGTGTCCCGGTCGATGGCGACCAGCGACACGAAATGGCACCACAGCGCGGAGCTTTCCACGTTCTTCGTGTCCTGCAACGCCCTTGCCATGAGCACGGACAGCTTGTCCCGTGGCGCGGTTCCTTCGTCCACGGCACGCCGCAGGTCACGCATATAGGCCTCGATCACGGGTTCGAGCACGGCCCGCAGCACGGCGAGCCGCGTCGGAAAGTAATACTGCAGATTGCTGATGCTGATCCCGGCGCGCAGCGCGATTTCCCGCAGCGTGAATTCGAGGCTGCCGCCTTCGAGCAGCAACGCGCGTGCCATCTTGACGATGGCGTTCCGGGTCCGCACGCCCTGGGGCCGCAGGCGGCCGCGCTGGTTACTGGAGGCTGTCATCGTTCCTTTCGCTGGACAGCATGTCGTCGTCCTTCGGTGTCCGTGCAATTATAGGACAACATAACAACGAACAGCGCATCCACGCCAGCATTTCATTTCACACCGCCGAACCGCGTTTCACATCACAAAATCTCGCCGGCGCCCCGGGGCGCCATCCGATTCCATTTCGCAAAATCCGATCCCGCATCTTGAGATGCTGCAGCTAAATCCTTGATTGTTGGGAATAAATTTTATGTTTTATGTCTTATATAAGATAGAAATTAAGCACGACCGTTCCCTTATCATCGTTGCGTGAGCACTGCCACATCATTTCACTTGCTACGACATTGGAGTCTTTATGAAAATAGGAATACCGGCCGAATCACGTCCGGGCGAGACACGGGTCGCCGCCACACCCGAGACCGTAAAAAAGCTGGCGGCCAACCATCAGGTGATCGTCCAGTCGGGCGCGGGCCTGCGGGCCTCGATCGCGGACGAGGCCTACACCGCCGCCGGCGCCGTCATGGGCACTGCGCCTGACGCCTTCGGCGCCGACATCGTCCTCAAGGTGCGCGCACCGGACGGCGCGGAACGCGCGCTGATGAAGCGCGACGCCGTCCTGATCGGCATGCTCGATCCGTTCGACACCGCGAACCTGGCCGCCATGGCCAGCGCCGGCCTGTGGGCCTTCGCGCTGGAAGCCGTGCCGCGCATCACGCGGGCGCAATCGATGGACGTGCTGTCGTCGCAGGCGAACATCGCCGGCTACAAGGCCGTCATCATGGCCGCCAACGTCTACGGCCGCTTCATGCCGATGCTGATGACGGCCGCCGGCACGGTCAAGGCCGCCCGCGTGCTGATCATGGGCGTGGGCGTGGCCGGCCTTCAGGCGATCGCCACCGCCAAGCGCCTGGGCGCCGTGATCGAGGCGTCGGACGTGCGCCCGCCCGTCAAGGAACAGGTCGAATCGCTCGGCGCCAAATTCATCGACGTGCCCTACCTCACCGACGAGGAACGCGAGATCGCGGCCGGCACCGGCGGCTATGCGCGCGCGATGCCGGCGGACTGGATGCGGCGCCAGGCGGAGCTCGTGCACGAGCGCGCCAAGCTGGCCGACATCGTCATCACCACCGCGCTGATTCCGGGCCGCCGGGCGCCGGTGCTGATCGGCGAGGAGACCGTCAAGGCCATGAAGCCCGGCTCGGTGATCGTCGACCTCGCCGTCGCGCAGGGCGGCAACTGCCCGCTTTCCGAAATGGACAAGACTGTCGTGCGGCACGGCGTGCACATCATCGGCCAGCCCGACCTGGCCACGCTCGTCCCGGCCGATGCGTCGGCCCTGTACGCCCGCAACGTGCTGGACTTCCTCAAGCTGATCATCGACAAGGAAGGCAAGCTCGCCATCGACCGCGAGGACGAAATCATCCGCGCCACACTCGTCTGCGCCGGCGCCGAAGTCCTGCGCAAGAGCGCGTGATGCGCATCGCACCCATAACAAACCAGGGAGTCCGTATGGAAGTCAGTCATACCATCATCAACCTCATCATCTTCGTGCTGGCCGTGTACGTCGGCTACCACGTCGTCTGGACCGTCACGCCGGCCCTGCACACGCCGCTGATGGCCGTCACCAACGCCGTCTCCGCCATCATCATCGTCGGCGCCATGCTGGCCGCCGCGCTGACCACCGGCGTCGTCGGCCAGGTCGCGGGCACGATCGCGGTTCTGCTTGCCGCCGTCAACGTGTTCGGCGGCTTCCTCGTCACGCAGCGCATGTTGGAGATGTTCAAGAAGAAAGACGGTAAGGCGAAAGCGGGAGGCCGCGCATGAACGCCATTTCCATGAACCTCGTCACGCTGCTCTACCTGATGGCCTCGATCTGCTTCATCCAGGCGTTGAAAGGCCTGTCCTCGCCCGCGAGCGCGCGCATGGGCAACGCGTTCGGCATGGCGGGCATGGCGATCGCTGCGCTCACCACCGTCGCCCTGATCGTCAAGCTGCAGGCGATGATGGCCACCGGGTCGTTCGGCTTCGGCCTCGTCCTGCTGGGGACCGTCGTCGGCGGCGGCATCGGCGCGGTCGCGGCCCGCAAGGTCGAGATGACCAAGATGCCGGAACTGGTGGCCGCCATGCACTCGCTGATCGGCCTGGCCGCCGTGTGCATCGCGGTGGCCGCCGTGTCGGAGCCGTGGGCCTTCCGCATCGCCGAGCAGGGCCAGCCCCTCCCCTTCGGCAACCGCATCGAACTCTTCATCGGCACGTTCGTCGGCGCCGTCACGTTCTCCGGTTCCGTCATCGCCTTCGGAAAACTGTCCGGTAAATACAAGTTCCGCCTGTTCCAGGGCGCTCCCGTGCGCTTCGCCGGCCAGCATATGGTGAACCTCGCGATCGCCGTCGCCATCGTCGCGCTGGGCCTCGTGTTCTGCTTCGACGACGGCGCCGCGACGGCCTGGATGCCGTACATCGTCATGACGGCGCTGTCGTTCCTGCTCGGCGTGTTAATCATCATCCCGATTGGCGGCGCGGACATGCCGGTCGTCGTGTCGATGTTGAACTCGTATTCCGGCTGGGCCGCGGCGGGCATCGGCTTCTCGCTGAATAACGCGATGCTGATCATCGCGGGTTCGCTCGTCGGGTCGTCGGGTGCGATCCTGTCGTACATCATGTGTAAGGCGATGAACCGCTCGTTCTTCAACGTGATCCTGGGCGGCTTCGGCGGCGATGTAGGTACGACGGCGGCGGGCGAACAGGCGCAGCGGCCCGTCAAATCCGGCTCGGCCGACGATGCGACTTTCATCATGAGCAACGCGGAATCCGTGATCATCGTGCCGGGCTACGGCCTGGCGGTGGCGCGCGCCCAGCACTCCCTGAAGGAACTGGTGGAAAAGCTGACCCACAAGGGCGTGGCGGTGCGGTACGCGATCCACCCGGTGGCGGGCCGCATGCCGGGCCACATGAACGTGCTGCTGGCCGAAGCCGAGGTGCCGTACGACCAGGTGTTCGAGATGGAAGACATCAACGCGGAGTTCGGCCAGACGGATGTCGTGCTGGTGCTGGGCGCGAACGACGTCGTGAACCCGGCGGCCAAGGACCCGAAATCGCCGATCGCGGGCATGCCGATTCTCGAGGCCTATAAAGCCAAGAGCATCATCGTCAACAAGCGGTCGATGGCGTCGGGGTATGCCGGGTTGGACAACGATCTGTTCTATCAGCCGAACACGATGATGGTGTTCGGGGATGCCAAGAAGGTCATTGAGGATATGGTGAAGGCGGTGGACTGAGCATCATCGCCGCCGACCTCTCCAGCGCTGCTGCCGCCGATGCGTCAGCAGCGTTTTTTATTTCCAGGCGCGGTGCAGACGTAAAAAACCCGGCGGATTCAAACCCGCCGGGCAAAACCATCCATTGCGTGGATGGATGGAGATAACACCTGTGAATCAGGTGCTGGACGATTGCCGCGCAAGCGGCACGATGTGCAACAGTCCGAACAGCAGCGTCAGAAACATGCTCACCGCAAGCGAACCCCGATAGCGCCGGACGTAATTGAAGGCCACGCCCGCCTCGACGGCATGTGCCGCCAGGATCACGAGCGCGGTGTTGCGGATGGCGAGCGCCGCGTCGCCCGTCCACACCCCCGCCTGCGCCGCCAAGGCGAATCGGTACAACACGAGGCACGAGAGCTTCAGTACACGCATCGGGTCACGCCTCGTCGCCCATGCGGCGAACTTTGCGGTTCAACGCTTCGTCGAGCATGTTGGTCAGCGCCAGCGTCCCTTTGACGGCGCACCACTGCAACGGCTCCGGTAAGGTCGATGGCGTCTTGTGGTCCAGCGCGGCCAAGTGCGGATGCGCCGTGCCGGTGATCCAGTCGGCCAGCATCTGGCCCATCATCGATTGCGTGGCAACGCCGTGCCCGGTGCATCCGGCCGAATACAAGATGTTGCGAAACTCCCCGGACTCCCCGACCACCGGCAGCGCATCGTAAGCCATGCTGATGTAGCCGCTCCAGCACGAGCGGATGCCCAGCCCCTGCAACATCGGGAAACGGTCGCGCAGCGCCGTTGCCAGCGCCTGGTATGCGCTGTCATCCGGTACGTTCGGCGTCTGTGAACCGTAGACATAGTCGATCCGCTTCGTCGTGATCACGAGCGTGTTGCGCGCGGTGAGGCGATGGCTTTCCATGACCCAGTGCGGCGTCATGATGCCTTCCCGCCCCGGCCAGCCCAGCGCCGCCAGCTGCGCCGGCGACAACGGTTCGGTCTCGATGGCCGACACCCGCAGCGGCATCACCTTGTTCCCCAGCAGGCCCAGTTGCGGCGTGTACGCATTCGTGGCCAGCACGAGGAACGGCGCGCTCGCACTGCCCTGCGCCGTCTCGGCGCGCACGGTGCTGCCTTCGGTGTACGATCGCAGCGCCGTGTTTTCGTAGATCTGGACGCCGGCGTCGAGGGCTGCGCGCCGCAATCCCGTCACGTATTTGCCGGGGTCCAGCGTGCCCCCGCGTTCTGTGTAGTACCCGAACAGGAACGCCGGCGGAATGCCGCGTGCACGCATGTCGGCGTGGTCCAGGAAGCGCGTCACGGAGCCGAGTTCGAGGCCGGTCGCCATGTCCTTGCGCAGCTTCTTTTCGTGCGCCGGATGAACGCCTGCGCGGATGATGCCCGACGGGTTGTAGTCGCAGTCGATGCCGTATTCAGCAAGCTTGCCTTCCACGTAATCGACGCCCGCGTCGTAGAAGCGGACGATCTTGCGCGCCTGTTCGTGCCCGACGCGCTTGGCGAACATCTCGAATTCGACCGCCATGCTGCCGCCGAGGTAGCCGGCGTTGCGCCCGCTCGCGCCGAAGCCGGCGAAGTCGCGTTCGAGCACGATCACGGACGCGCCGCGCGCCCTCAGCTCCAGTGCGGTGTTCAGTCCCGCGAAGCCGGCGCCGACGACGATCACGTCCGCGCTGACGTGACCATGGAGCGTGGGCTGCGGGTGCGCCGGCCGTTCGATCCAGCCGCCGATCGAGCGGAACTTCGTTGCAGTGTTGCTGGCCATACCGTTCTCCTTCAGTCGCGGCTCAAGATATGGATGGCGAGGGCTGCCTCTTCGACGCCCTGCAGACCACCGCCGTTTTCCTGGATCGCGTGACGGGCGCCCTGCACCTGCCGCGAGCCCGCTTCGCCGCGCAATTGCGTGACCAGTTCGTAGAGCTGTCCGATGCCGGTCGCGCCCAGCGGGTGGCCCTTGGATTCGAGACCGCCGGACGTGTTGATCGGGATGCGCCCGCCCAGCGTGAACTCGCCCCTCTCGGCAGCCGGGCCGCCCTGGCCGAACGGTACCAGTGCCAAGTTCTCGGCCTGGATGATTTCCCCCATCGCGGACGCGTCATGCACCTCGGCCACGTCGATGTCGCCGGGCCCCAGGCCGGCCTGCGCATACGCCTGCAACGCGGCGAGATGACCGATGCTTTTCTCCGGCGCATCGACCGGGCGGTGCGTGAAGCTGCGGATTACGCTGGCCGCGATGCGCACGCAGCGGCTGCGCGGGATGCCAAGGCGGCGCAAGCCTTCCTCGGTACAGAGGATCGCAGCGGCGGCGCCGTCGGTGACGGGCGCGCACATCGGCAAGGTGATCGGATACGTGATCGGCGGCGCGGCCAGCACCTCGTCGATGGTGAACGGCTTGCGGTATTGCGAATGCGGGTTGTGCACAGAGTGCTGGTGGTTCTTGGCCGAGACAGCCGCGATCTGACGCTGCGTGGTGCCGTACGTCTTCATGTGGTAGCGGCACATCGCCGCGTAGATCTTCATGAAGCGGCTGTACGGCCGGTCGGATTCCGAGCCGGCCGGCGGCACGACGCCGTCGCCCAGCGCAGCGAGGGTCGCGAAATTCTCGTCGACGCGGGCCACGTCCCATCCCGCTTCGAACAACGCCAGCGACTTCGCCTTGTCGGGCACGTTCATCTTTTCCGCGCCCAGCGCCAGCGCGACGTCGCAGGCGCCGGCCTTCAAGTGCTGCACGGCCAGGTGTACCGCCGTGCTGCCGGAGGCACATGCGTTTTCGACGTTGAACACCGGGATGCCTTCGATGCCGATCTTGCTGAACACGACCTGGCCCGGAATCGACAATTGTCCCTGCAGCGCCCCGTTGGTGATGCCTGCGTAGAACGCCGCGCCGATGTCGGCCGCGGCGCAGCCGGCGTCGAGCAACGCGCCGTTCAGTGCTTCGCCCGCGAGATCCTCGACACTGCGCTCGACTTGCCGGCCGAACACCGTCATGGCGATGCCGGCAATATATATGTTACTCATGATGTCTTCCAGGTGAATGGCCGGCCCGACAGGCCGGCCACATTGAACAGCGCCTCAGATCCGGCGCTCGACGCCCTTCCAGTACTGCTCGCGCAAGTCCTTCTTGAGCACCTTGCCGACGGGGCTGCGCGGGAGCGCGGCCACGAAGTCCACGGTCTTCGGCGCCTTGACGGAGCCGAGCTTCTGCTTGCACAGTGCGACGAGCTCCTCGACGCTGACGCTCTGACCCGCATTGAGTTCGACGACGGCCTTCACCGCCTCGCCCCACTGCTCGTCCGGCACGCCGATGACTGCGCAGTCCTGCACAGCCGGGTGCGCCCAGATCACCTGCTCGACCTCGCTCGGATAGACGTTGAAGCCGCCGCTGATGATCATGTCCTTCTTGCGGTCCGTGATGTGCAGGTAGCCCTCGGCATCGATGTGGCCGATGTCGCCCGTGTGCAGCCAGCCGTCGACGATCGTCTCCGCCGTCTTTTCCGGGGCCTTGTAGTAGCCCTTCATCACGAGGTCGCCACGCACGCAGATCTCGCCGGTCTCGCCCTGCGCCAGGATCTCGTTACGCTCGTTCATGATCTCGACGCGGATCAGCGGATTCGGACGTCCGACCGACGACAGTCGCGCGTCCGGCGCCAGCTTGCCGTCGACGAAGTGCTCGGCCGGCGGCAGGTAGGCGATCGACGCCGGCGCTTCTGTCTGGCCGTAACCGCCCGCCATCACGGGGCCGAACACCTCGATCGCGCGCTTGAGCTTCTCGACCGACATCGGCGCCGCGCCGTACAGGAAGTATTTGAGCGACGACAGATCCAGCTTGTCGAGGCCCGGCACGTCCAGCAGGCGGTAGATCACGGTCGGCGGCAGGAACAGCTCCGTGACCCGATGCTTGACGATGGCGCCGAACACCGACGCGGGATCGGGCTTCGTGACCACGACCACCGTCCCGCCCTGCGCCGTGCACGGCAGCGACAGCATGCCGGCCGTGTGCGTCATCGGGGCCGCCGCGAGATTCACAGGGCGCGCGCCCTGGTACGGATGCGCCATCATGAATTGCGCGAAATACGTCTGCAGCGAGCGGTGCGTGTTCATCACGCCCTTGGGCATGCCGGTCGTGCCGCCCGTCGCCGACAAGGTCACGACGTCGTCCATCGCGATGGCCACGCGCGGCGCTTCCGTGGACTGGCCGTCGCTCCATTCCCTCAGCGACGGCGCCCACGGCAGGTCCGCGTCGATGCACACCCAGCGCCTTACCTTCGGCAGGCGCGGGCGCAGCTCGTTGATGATGCCGGCGAACGCCTGCTGGAAGAACACGACCTCGCAGTCGAAGGAATCGAGGATGAACTCGTTTTCCTCGGGAACGTTGCGGCCGTTGACGGGAATGTACGCCATCCCGGCCCGCCACAGTCCCAAGGTGCAGGTCCAGGCGCCGACGTCGTTGTCGGCCCAGACCGCGCCGTTGGCGCCTTTACCGAAGCCGGTGTCGATCAGCGCGTTGGCGATCCGGCACGACAGCTCGCCGACGTCCTGGAACGAGAAATTGCGCTCGTCCTGGATGTAGGCGGTGCCGCGCGGGTTGATGCGCCAGCCGCGGTCGAAGAAATCGATGATAGCCATTCCGGGTTCCTCTTACAGCTGGGTCACCGTCGCGCGGGCGAGGCCGCGCTGCTCGAGGAAGCCGAGCAGGTAGCGGTGGCCGAACGCTTTCGAGCCGGATGCGAAGCCGACCTTCGCGGTGTCGCCGTCCAGCAGCTTGAGGACGGCGGCCGCGTGGATCGCGCCCGTCGCGATGTAAGGCGTGATGCCGTGCACGGTCGCGCGCACGGCGGCCAGCTGGCCGCGGCCGATCGCGAAATCGACGGTGCGGTGCAGTGTCGTGCGCTCGCGCGGCGGCATCGAAGGCGTCGTGGAATCGACGATCTGCTTCAATACCGCGTCCTGCTGTTCGCGCGGCAGGTGCTTGTATTCCGCCTCCCATTTCTTGCCGAGCGCATGCACCATCCGCATCGCGTCGTTGTCGTAGAAGCCCACGCTGGAAATGCAGCTGCGCACACGCGCATCGTGTTCGAAGTAGATGGGCAGCGACGTGCCGCCCCATGGGAGGCTGAACACGGGTTGCGTGAACGACGGGTCGACGATGTCGAACGACGCATCGGGCGCATGCGCCATCAGCTGCTTTTCCCACAGGTAGAACGATTCCTGGCGATAGCCTTCGAAGATCGTCGCCGTCGAGCCGACGCTCACGCCAGCGCCGGCGCCGCGCGCGCCACGGCACAGCGCCGCCGTCTGCAGCGAGTCCACGCCGGGCGTCTCGAGCGCCAGCTCGGCGGCGATTTCGGAATACGTGTACATATAGGCGTTCGACGACGACACCAGCAGGCCGGCCTGGCGGTACTGCTCGCCGAACTCGTCGCGCACCTGGCGGATGTAAGCCTGCTCGCCAGCCGGATCGAGATGATGGCAACCTGCCTTCAGCGCCGCTTCGACGGCGACGAGCCCGAAATTGCTGAACGGTCCGACGGTATTGCACACGACCTTCGCGCCGCGGAAAGCATTCGTCAGCGATTCGACGTTGTGCTCCGCTTCAATGATTTCGTACTGCGCCGATTCGAGGCGCACGACGCGCTGCTCCATCATTTCCTTCGTCCGCTTCGCATTGCGCGACACGGCCGTGAAAGGGATGTTCTGATCGATCAGCCAGTCCATGATCAACATGCCGGTGTAACCGCTTGCGCCGTAGACGACGACAGGATGCTTAGCCATGAGAGTCTCCTTGAAATAAAAGTTTTGGTGGATACGTACTGCGGTGTTGCTGGGTTATTTGCTGGCGATGTACTGCGCGAGGTCGTCGATGTTCTGCTGCGACAGCTGGCCGGCGACGGCCGTCATCGCGCCCGACGGATCGTGGCGCGTGCCGTCCTTGAAGCGCATCAGCTGGTCGCGCACGTAGTCGTAGCCCTGTCCCGCCAGGCGTGGAAAGCCGCCATTGCCTTCCAGCTTCTGGCCGTGGCAGGACGTGCAGCTGCTCGAGGTGACCAGCGCCTCGCCGCGCACCGCGCCTGCATGATCGGCGTGGAAGGTCACATTGGGCTGCGGGACCATCTTCGAGAAATGCGCCGCGAAGGCATCGATCTCCTGTTCCGACATGCCCAGCGCCAGCGGCGTCATGGTCGGGTCACTGCGCGTACCTGCGGCGAAGCCCTCGAGCTGCTTCTTGAGGTAGTCCTTCGATTGGCCCGCGAGGCGCGGATAGGTCTGCGCTCGCGCGTTGCCGTCGTAACCGTGGCAGTAGACGCACGCGTCGGTCGCGCGCGGCCACGGGCCGCCGGTGCGGGCGTTGTCTTCCGCGATCGTGTCGATCTGCTTGCCGACCTGGTACAGGCCGACGAATTGCGGTCCGTAGATCGCGCCGGCGACCACGGCGGCCGCCAGCAGCAGGCCGCCCGACCAGGCGAAGATCCGCTTGGCGCGGCTGCGCGGCTTGCGTGCGCCGGCCGCCATGTCCGGCTTGCGCGGTGTCGTTGTCGTACTCATCATGCTCTCCTTGCATTCATTGCTTGCAGCGCCTGCAGCGCCGCCTTGTGGCCCGAGCGCACGGCGCCATCCATATAGCCGGCCCAGATATCGGCCGTTTCCGTGCCCGACCAGATCAGCCGGCCGACGGGCGGGTGCAGCGCCTCCCCGTATTTCATATAGAAGCCGGGCGGAATGGCCGACACGCACGTCAGCGTCCAGCGGTCGGCCTTGCCCCAGTCGTGGTCGTAGTAGGCGACGGGATGCAGCGCTTCCTCGCCCAGAGCCTCCGCATAGATGCGCGCCAACTCCTTGCCCGCAGCGTCGTGGTCGGACGGCAGGTGGCCGTTGGCGACGAACGCGTTGATCACGCCGAACGACGCGTCTTCCGGCGAATTGTCGTAAGCCCAGAGAATCGGGCCCTTCGCCTGAATCATCCAGCCGTTCAAGCCCTTGTCGCGCCAGAACGTCTTCTTGTAGACGTGCGCCGTCTTGCGCGCCGGCGCGACGGCGGGCCAGCGCCGCTGCATCTCGCGACGTTTTTCGGGCAGTGGGGGATCGAACGCGATCTGGTTGCACAGCGGCGGCGACAGCGCGACGATCACGTGGCGCGCGCGAATCACGCCTCTCGCCGTGTGGATCGTGACCGGACCGTCGTGCCAGTGTTCGACGCGCAGCACGGGACTCGACAGCCGCACCTTGTCGCCCAACGCCTCGGCCATCTTGATCGACAGGATCTGCGAGCCGCCCGAGATGCGCGTGCCCTGTGCCGCATCCTTGACCGATTCCAGACGGTCGTAGATGCAGTCGGCCGAATTGATCATCGACAGCCAGTGCAGCAGCGACAGCCGCGACGGCACGTTGCCGCCCGAGAGCACGGAGCCCGTCGTCCAGCCGATCTGGTCCTGCGGCGCGATATTCTTTTTCGACAGCCAGTCGCCGAGCGACATCGCATCGAATTCCGCTGCGCGCGGCGACGTCCAGGGCGCACCCGACGGCACGAGCTTCGCCATCGATTCGAGCTCGCTCGTCAGCTTGCGGTCGGTGCCGAAGCCGCCGTCGAGGGCGACCGTCGCATGCGCGTCGCCAGCGAAGAACGTCGTCTTGCCCTCCCAGTAGGTCGGGAACGTGCCGACGCCGAGCTCGCGCGCCAGGTCGGCGACCGCCGTCTGGCCCGGACCGATCCATTGGCCGCCCGCTTCCGTGAAATAGCCCTTGCCGAGATCGTGGTTGAGCGTGCGCCCTCCCACGCGCTCGCGCGCCTCCAGCACGACGAACGATTCGCAGCCGGCGCGGTGCAGGTCGCGCGCCGCCGTCAGGCCGGCCAGGCCGGCGCCGATGATCGCGATGTCGAGCACGTCCGGATCGATGCCCGCGCCGGCCGCCGCCACGCGCGGCAACGCCGCCGTCGCGGCCGCCGCCGTCGCCATGCCCAGGAAGCCCCGGCGCGTCAGCGCGGGCCCATCGTTGCGATTGTCTTCTTTGTCCATGTTGTCACCTTCAGAAATCAGTTCATGCCGTTTTGCGCGCCGCGACATCGCGCAGCGCCTGCAGTGCGGCCTTGTGGCCCGAGCGCACGGCGCCGTCCATCGACGTCGCCCAGATGTCCGCCGTCTCCGTGCCCGACCAGATCAGGCGCCCGACGGCCGGGTGCAGCGCGTCGCCATAGGTGGTATAGAACCCGGGCGGGACCGGCGAGGCGCAACTGAGCGACCAGCGGTCGGCCTTGCCCCAGTCGTAGTCGTGGTAGGCGACCGGGTGCAGCGCTTCGTCGCCGAACGCCTGGGCATAGATGCGCGACAATTCGGCCTCGGCCTGTTTGGGGTCGGTCGGCAGCATCCCGTTGTTCACGAACGCCGTGAGGACGCCGATCGAAACGTCTTCCGGCGAGTTGTCGAACGCCCACAGCACCGGACCCTGCGCCTGCACCACCCAGCCGTTGAAGCCCTTCTCGCGCCAGAACGCCTTCTTGTAGACGTGCACCGTCTTGCGCATCGGCGCATTCGCGGGCCAGCGCCGCTGCAGTTCGCGGCGCTTGTCCGGCAGCGGCGGCTCGAACGCGATCTGGTTGCACAGCGGCGGCGACAGCGCGACGATCACGGAACGCGCCCGGACGACGCCACGCGGCGTGTGGATGGCGACGGGGCCGTCCGTCCAGTTCTCGATGCGCAGCACGGGGCTGGCCAGACGCACCTTGTCGCCCAGCGCCTGCGCCATCTTCGTCGCCAGGATCTGCGAGCCGCCCGCGATGCGCGTCTCCTGCGCACCGCCCTTCACGGCTTCGAGCCGTTCGTAATTGCAGTCGGCCGAGTTGATCAGCGCGAGGTAGTGCAGCAGCGAGATCTTGGTCGGCGCCGTGCCGCTCGTCAGCGTCGCCGCGAGCACCCAGTTGAACTGGTCGGCCGGCGCGAGGTTCTTCTTCGCCAGCCAGTCGGCCAGCGACATCGCGTCAAACTCCGCGGCGCGCGGCGACGTCCACGGCGCGCCCGACGGCACCAGCTTCGCCATCTCCTCCAGCTCGCGGCGCAGCACAGGATCGGTCCCGAAACCGCCATCGCTTTCGACCGTGGCCCGCTTGCCGTCCGCGAGGATCGTGAGCTTGCCCTGCCAGTACGTCGGGAACGTCCCGACGCCGAGTTCGCGCGCGAGGTCCAGGATCGCCGTCTGGCCGGGGCCGATCCACTGACCGCCCGCTTCGGAAACATAGCCGTTGCCGAGATCGTGGTTGAGCGTGCGGCCGCCGACGCGGTCACGCGCTTCCAGGACGACGAACGATTCGCAGCCGGCGCGGCGCAGGTCGCGCGCCGCCGTCAGGCCGGCGAGACCCGCGCCGATGATCGCGACGTCGAGCACGTCGCCGTCCGCTTTCGCCGTCGCCGCGCCGCTGGCGCCCGTCGGCAGCACGGCCGCCGCCGCCGTGACGGAAGCCGCCGCGCCGAGGAAGCCGCGCCGCGTGAGCGCGGGTCCCGGTTCTTTCAAGTTCTTGTGTTTCATGATGCTTTGCCTGCCCGTTCGAATGAATCAGTGCGCCACCGGCCCCGCCATCGACATCAGCACGGGCGACCGGACGCCGGCAGCAATGACCGCCGTGAGGGGTTCGCGCTCGGGGCGCTGCGTGAGCGTGAACGTCCTGCCGCCGTCCAGACTGCGCAATGCCGTCCCGGCCATGCCGGCGACGACGACGCTGCCGTCCCCCATCTGCGCGATGCCGGTCAGCGACTGCGTCGTGCCTGATTGAACGGCCTGCCATGTGCGGCCGTCATCGCTGCTGCGATACAGGTGGCCGCGCATGCCGCAGACGAGCAAGGTGCCGTCGACGAGCGCCGTCCCGTACCACAGGGAGCCCTTGTTGCCGGTGGAGATCCCGTCCCAGGTCTTGCCGCCATCGGCCGAGCGGTACAAGGTCCCCGCCTCGCCCGCGATCAACAGCGTCCCGTGGGGCGACGCGAACACGTGGAACAGATGGCGGTCGGCGTCTTCGCCCGCGCCGACGTGGCGCTCGGTCCAGGTGCGGCCGCCGTCCCGCGTTTCGATCGCCCACCCGTACAGGCCCACGGCGATGCCGTGTTCCTGGCTGTCGAAGTGGAACGACAGGATGGGCTGCTCTTCGCCCGGCGTGGCGCGCAGCAGCGTCCACGTCTCGCCGCCGTCCTGCGTGCCGAGGACGACGCCGTCGTGGCCAGCCGCATAGCCGTGCTGCGGGTCGAGGAACTGGACGGACGTCAGCATCGAGCGGACCGGGACAGTTTTCGCCTGCCGGTACGTCTTGCCGTCGTCGGACAGCAGCACGACGCCATGGTCGCCGACGGCGACGATGCGGTTACCGACGCGCGCGGCGGCCAGCAGCGGCGCGCGGACCGCGTTGGCGACGTGCTGGGATGCGGTCATCGTCGGCCAGTGCTGCGCCGTCGTTGCGCCCGCAGCGCACGAGACCAGGGCGACGAACGGAAGGAATCGGATGAGTTTCATGTTTGACCTCTCAGTGGTGCAGGATCGCCGGCATGTGCACCGGACCGCGGCGCGGGAACAGCCACTCGAGCACCGCTGCGAAGGCCGGCAGCAAGGTGATGGCCATGACCATGTTCACGATGAACATGAAGGTCAGCAGCGCCCCCATGTCGGCCTGGAATTTCAAGCTGGAGAACGTCCACGTCGCGACGCCGATCGACAGCGTGATGGCCGTGAACACGGTGGCCAGGCCCGTTTCCGTCAGCGCCAGTTCGAGGGCACGCGTGAAATCCAGACCGTTCGCCAGCTGCACCTGCAGGCGGTTATAGATGTAGAAGGCGTAGTCCACGCCGATGCCGACCGCGAGAACCATCACGGGCAGAGTGGCCACCGTCAGGCCGATCTGGAATTCCTTCATGAACCAGTATCCGATCCACGTGGCCACCGTGAGCGGCAGGCAGCAGGCGATCATCGCGCGCCAGTCGCGGTACACGAGGAACACGAGAATGAGGATCGCCGCGTACACGTACAGCATCATCGGCATCTCGCTCTCTTCCAGCACCTCGTTCGTGGCCGCTTGCACGCCCGCGTTGCCGCTCGCGAGCCTGACGTTCACGCCGTCCAGCCGGTTCGCGGCGCGGTAGTCCTTCACTGCCGTGATCACGCTCTTGATCGTCGTCGCGCGGTGGTCCGGCAAGTACAGGTTCACGCCCTGCACGCGGCAGTCGTTCGACGCCAGTCCGGCGATGCGGTTGTTCACGCCCTGGAATTGCGAGCCGAGCCCGCGCGGATCGCGCGCCACGGTGGCCATCCTCGGGTTGCCCTCGTTGAGGCCCGCGTTGTACAGCTTGAGCTGCCCGGCCGCCGAATCGGCCGACACGACGCCCGGCACGCCCTCCATGTGCCACGCGAATTCGTCGATGAACAGGAGCTCGTCGGCGCGCGAGCAGACTTCGCCCTGGCGTTCCGGCGTCGCCTCGAACACGACGGTCAGCCAGTCCAGGCCCACGTCGAAGCGGTCGACGATGGCGGCGGCGTCGCGGTTGTAGCGCGACTCGGCGCGCAGCTCCGGCGCCCCGGCCTGCAGGCTGCCGATGTGGCGGCCCTGGCTCTTCCAGAACGCGAGGCCGAACACCGTCGCGCCGATGAGGGTCATGACGAGGGCATTGCGCGGCTTGGCGATACGGGCCACGATGCCCAGCCAGGCGCCCTGCTTCTCGCGCCGCACGAGCGCCCGCTGCGCATACTCCGGCGTGAAGCGGAAATACGAGGCCGCGACGGGCAGCATCATGAGGTTCGTGAGGATCTTGTAGCCGACGCCGATGGCCGCCGTGATCGCCAGCTCGCGGATCATCGGGATCGGGATGAGCACGAGCGTCACGAAGCTCACGAGCGCCGTGATGAGCGCCAGCGAACCGGGGATCAACAGGCCCGTGAAGCTGTGGCGCGCGGCGGCGAACGAATCCTTGCCTTGCGCGACTTCGCGGATGATGAAGTTGATCTGCTGGATGCCGTGCGAGACGCCGATCGCGAAGACGAGGAACGGCACGAGGATCGCGAGCGGATCGAGCCCGAAGCCCAGCAGGTGCAGCGTACCGAACTGCCACACGAGCGACGTGAGCGAGCACGCGAGCGGCAGCAGGGTCAGGCGGATCGAACGGCAATACCAGTACACGGCGATGCCGGTCAGCAGGAAGGCGATGGCGAAGAAGTGCGTCACCTCATCCGACCGGTCGGCGATGTCGCCGATCTGCTTGGCGAAGCCGATGATCTCGACCTCGACCTGATCGTTCTCGAACGGGCGCCGGATCTTTTCCTCGAGCAGCCGGTTGAACGCGATGTAGTCGAGCTTCTTGCCGGTGCGCGGATCGACGTCGGTCAGCTGCGCCGTGATCAGGGCGCTCGTCTGGTCGCGCGCGACGAGCGTGCCGACGTGGCCGCCGGCCGTCGTCCGCTGGCGCATCTGCGCGATAACGTCCGCGGACAGCTTCTCCGGCACGATGTCGCCGCCGGCCACGGGTTCGGCCCGGAAGCCGTCTTCCGTGATCTCGGTGAAGAACACATTCGGTGTCCACAGCGACGTCACGCTCGTGCGGTCCACGCCCGGCAGGTACGTCACGGCGTCCGTGACCTTGAGCACCTGCGTGAGCGCGGCCGGGTTCCAGATGTCGCCGTGGCGGGCGTGGACGGCGATGGTCAGCCGGTTGGCACCGAACAGCTGCGTGCGGAACTTCTCGAACGTCCGGATGTACTCGTGGCCCTGCGGCAGCTGCTTTTCGAATCCGGCTTCGAGCTGGAGCTTCGTCGCGTTCAGCCCCATGAAGGCCGTGAAGCCCGCCAGCACGAGGAGGAATGCGAGGCGATGCCCAAACAGGGTGCGCTCGAGACGGAGGATGAGGTGCGCAAGCATTTTAGAAGGACGACGTCAGGCTGATGGTCATGAAATTACGGTCGCGCAGCAGATTGCTCGCCCCACCGCCCCAGTTCTGCGTCACGTCCACGCGCAGCTTCGTCTCGGGCTTGACCTTGAAGTCGATCGTCGCGCCGAGCACCGCCGCACCCGCCCCCTTGACGAAGCCCGGCAACGCCGTCGCGGCCACGCCGGACAGGCCTTGCGAGATTGCGATGTCGGGCGCCACCGACGCGCGCGTGCCGAACACGTTCGGATACGTCACGGAACTCGCGACCACCATGCCCCACGACGTCTTGGTCGGCAGCTTGTAGTCGGCCGTGACGGCGTACGGCACGCTGCCGT
This sequence comes from Massilia putida, assembly GCF_001941825.1. Lineage (NCBI taxonomy): Bacteria > Pseudomonadati > Pseudomonadota > Betaproteobacteria > Burkholderiales > Oxalobacteraceae > Massilia > Massilia putida. The sequence goes on along the minus strand of NZ_CP019038.1, from coordinate 6,442,243 downwards.
CCAGCCTCAACTTCGGATAGTGCGCGACCGCCGTCTCCGCCGTGATCGTGCCCTCGCTCGCGCCGAGCAGCCGCAGCAGGCCGCCGAACGAACCCGAGGGCGACATGATGTGGATGCCCGTCATGTGCAGCTGGTAGTGCTGCGTGTCGACCCAGCCGCGGCAATACGTGCCGACGGGCGCCGCCGTGAAATCAGTGAGCGCATTGCAGTAATGGGCATTGCGCGGGTCGATCACGGAGCTCGGGTCGATCGCCACGCCGTCGCGCGGACGGAACGACAGTTCGGTGCCGATGGCCCATTCGCCGGCCTGGAAGTTGTACGACACGCCGAACAGGTTGCGGTTGCGGCCGTAGTCCAGCGCGGCCTCCCAGCCGAACGGATTCGCATTGGTGCCGACCACCTGATAGCTCACGAACGGCACCTTGTCGTCGTAGCGGGTGTAGTACAGGCCCAGTTCATTGCCGGAGTCGGGCAACTGGTAGCGCAGTGCGATACCGCCCTGGCCGTTTCTCGGCGTGCGGTCGGCGGCGCGCGGGATGACGGTACCCGCGCCGATGATTGCCCCGGCCGGGTTGGTCGCGGGATTCGCCAGCTCGCCGAAGCTTAGCCGCCGGTCGTACGGCAGGCCGGTGGCGGGATTCGGTCCCGTGATGACCGTGCCCGTGTTGCCGATCGTCCCGGCCGGGAACGGCGGCAGGCCGAACGGCGCCACGGCCGCGTTCAGGACGGACGTCGGCAGGTAGATCCCGCGTCCGCCCTTGCCGAGGAAGTTACTGGTCGAGAAGAACGTGCCGGGCGCGTCGAATTCGAAGCGGTTCCACTTCCACTGGTAGAACGCTTCCACGCCGAGGCCGTGCGCGAGCGAGGTGCTGAACGACACCATCGGTGCCGGGATGAACAGATTCTTCAGCGGCGTGCCCGGCTGGTGCGCGGCCGGCACGTAGATCGGATTGATCGAGTTCACGCCGCCCGTGATGTACAGGTCCTCGCCCCAGCTCAGCACCTGGTTGCCGACGCGGACGCGCGCCTGCTGGTCGCCGAGGTCGAATTCCTTCGTCACATAGGCGTCGAGCCAGCGCGGATTGCTGACGGCGAAATGCTTCGCGTCCGGATCGAGCGGGCCGCGCTTCGTATGGTCGATGGCGAAGTCGTGGTTGACGACGCCGCGCAGCAGGCCGCTCCAGCCGTCCTCGCCTTTCACGAACAGGTCGGCCGTGTACTGCAGGTTGGCCGATACGACCTGCCCGTTCTTGTAGTGCAGGTTGCCCAGGTCCTGGTTCAGGCGCAGCGTATCCAGGTTCATCGAATACGCATTCGGATACGCCGCCTGCAGCGGCGTCACCGCATCGCCGACGCAGCCGCCGTTGTCATTGCCGACGTTGCGGCAATCCGTCTTCGACGTGCGCACGGCCAGGCCGAACGACACCGTCGAATCCAGGTTCACCGACCAGCCACTGGCCAGCGGCCACTCGGCGGCGCGGGCAGATCCCGCCGCCGCCAGCGCGCCCAGGACGGCCGTCGCGGCCAGAGTGCGCACCAGGCGCACTTCCACATCATCACGTGTCTTCATCTCCGCATCCCCTTTTATCGTGTGATTAGCGCGTCGTCGCGCGGCGCAGGCCGTCCGGTTCGAAAGTGCCCGCCTTCAGCCGGCCTTCACGCGCGGCCAGCCAGTCGGGTTCCTTGCCGCCGGCGAGGACGCGGTCCAGCAGGACGCGGCCCGTGACGTGGTCATAGCTGCTGTTGGCCGCCCACACGCACGCGGGCACTTCCCACGCCATGTACGGTCCCATCTCGGACGTGCGCCAGACCTTGCCCTGAGCGTCGTACATGTCCTCGACGAGGATCGTCCACGTGTCTTCGTCGATGTAGAAGGTCCGCTTGGGGAACATGTGGCGCATGCCTTCTTTGAGCGTCGCTTCCACAACCCACATGCGGTGCAGCTCGTAGCGGGTCAGGTCGCGGCTGAAGAACTTCGGCTTGACGACGTCCGCGACCTTGTTCGCCGGCGAATTCAGGCGATAAGTGTTGTACGGGACGTAGACCTCCTTCTTGCCGGCGATCTTCCAGTCGTAGCGGTCCAGCGGGCCGTTGAACTGCAGGTACTGGTCGACGATTTCCAGGTTTTCGGTGTTCAGCACCGGCGCGTCGTACTGATACGTCGGTGCGCGGCGCACGCGGCGCTGGCTCGCGAAGTACAGCCAGACGTCGTTCGGCTTGGAGAAGTTGTATTGCGCGAGCGTCGCATCGCCGGCGATGGACGGCGGGCCGGTGAACACGTTGAGCATCTGGTATTCGATGCCGCGCGCGTCGGCGATGCCCTTGTTCGACGGCGACCACATGGGCGACGTTTCGAATTCGTCCTGCGCGATCGGCTCGCCGATGCTGTCGCTGCCCTTGGGCGGGATGTAGCCGGCGTAATGCGACGTGAAGCCTTCGCCCTTCCAGTTCAACTTGTGGTTCCAGACCGCCTCGGCGCCACTGTGGGGGATCGGGAACGGCACGGCGGCGCCGATGGCCTCGGCGATGTCGTGACCGTTGGCAGCCATCTTCGCGGTCGATGCATTCTTCTTCGTACGCTCGTAGAAGAACTCCGGGTAGCCGCACGAGCGGTGCGTCGCGTAGACGTCCATGCGGTAGCCGGGGATCGTCTTCACCATCTCGACCTGGCCAGGCGCCAGCTTGTCCTTGTAGCGGTCGACGTTCGACGCGTCGATCGAGAACAGGCGCTTGTCGGCCGCGTACGGATCGGGGCGCGGCGCGCCCGTCTTCCAGCCGGCCGGCGCCTTCATGTCGCCGCCGGTCCAGGCGGGAATCGTCCCGTCCTTGTTGCCCGCGCGCTCGGCACCCACCGGTGTCAACTCCTTGCCGAGCTTCGCCGCTTCCTGCTCGCCGACCGCGGCGTGGGCTGCCGCGCCGAGTACGAGCGTCGTACCGAGAAAAATCGTCTTGATGTCCATCTTCGTCTCCTGTTGATGAAGGTTGTCGCTCTTTTAGGACATTCTACTAAACTTAGGTCAAACATACAAACAGAAAATTGAAAAACAACGACGCGGTAATGTTTGGGAGGTAAACAAAAAGGCCGGATCCGAACGAACGTCGGATCCGGCCTCGCGTGGGCGCGCGGTGGGTCAGGCCGCCAGCATGCCGTGCAGGCGCCCCGAGATGATCGCCGTCGCCTCGCGCACGACGCGGTCGATGAGGTCACGCACGGTCGGGATGTCGCGGATGAGCCCCGCCACCAATCCGCACGACCAGGCGCCGCTGTTCATGGCGCCCTCCTTCATGATGCGCGGGTACACGCCGGCCACCTCGTCCGCGATGCCTTCGATGCGGATGGCACTGCCCAGCGCACGCTCCTTCTCGATCAGACGGTCGACGGCAGCGTTGCGCAACACGCGCTCGGTATTGCGCAGCGGCCGCATGACGAGGCGCGTGTCCAGGCATTGGAGACGGCGGACGCCAGCTCGGCCAGGCCGACATGATGCATGCCGCCCTGAACGATGGGATGTTCGATGCCGAGGAGCTCCGTGATTCCGGTCTTCATGCCTTATAGCCCCTTCCCGGTCAACGTTGCCTGTCCCGGCGCGGATTGGTAGCGCGCATGGCGCAGCAACTGGCCGCCGAACGACAGCATCCACAACGGGAAGATCAGCACGACGATCACTAGCATCGCCTTCATCAGGGGCGCCAGCGCGTCGAACATGCCGCACACGAAGAACAGGCCGAAGCACCAGCCGGTCGCCTTCAGCAGGAACAGGCGCGGTCTGCCCCATTCCTCCTTGCCGAGCTGGGGACCGACGACGAGGCCCCAGAACAGCACGACGGGCCCTTCGCTCCACCACAGGCCACGCTGACTCCCCTGCGCAATGGCGGTCCACGCCGCGTCAGCGGCGGCCCTGACGGACTCGTTCCCGCCCGCGTACATCTGCGCCAGCGGATGCAGGGCCGCAAGCTGCAGCGATGCTCCCGCGACGCCAACCACCGCGTATAAAAGGATCGCCAGCAGCGCCATGTCGCCCATGGCACCGGTCTGCTCGCGCTGGCGGTGCCATAGATACGCCCCGATAGCGAGGACGGGCAAATAAAATCCAACGATATCGGCGCACATCCCCCACCGGAACAGGTCGCGGGTGCCTGTCGGCAGGGCCAACATGGTGGCGCCGTGCAGGATCGCCTCCGTGTTCCCGCCCGTAGCCATCAATACCAGGGCGACGTTCGTGTACGCGAACAGGCCGCCGACGATGGCCGTCCAGGCCGTGAAACGCGCGGCTCTCATTTGGCCTCCACGCGTTCCAGCGCGCCATAGGCGTAATACAGCTGCACCACCGTGTACGACCAGGTCGTCAGCGCGAACGTGTAAAACATCAGGCGGCCGTCGTCGTGGGGGAACTGGAACAGGTCGTAGGTCCAGGCGACAGCCTCCCCGAGCACCAGCGCGACGACCACGCCCAGCGCGTAGCCGGTCTGCCCGGCGCGCATCAGGCGCCAGGCGAAGTATGCGAGATAGACCGAGTACGCGGTCCACATGAGCACATAGAAGTACGGCAGCGGTTTCGCGACGAGTCCACCCGACACCAGCACGGCCGTCCCGGCGATGGCACCGACAAAGAACACGATGTCCGTGAACGTCGACGGCTTGTAGCGGTGCGTCACCGCCATCAGGCCCGCCGTGGCGATGACGGGAATGCCGAATCCGCGCGAAAACGCGTCGCAGAAGTACGAGATCTTGTAGGCGGTCTGCGCGCCGCTCAGCAGGTAGACGAGCAGGTTCGACGTCGACAAGGTCACAACGAGCCACTCGACGCCGAGCAGGTAGTTGCGCCGCCCGAGGAATTTGAGGCCGTAGATCAGCGAGGTCGCCAGCAGCAGGACCGTGGCGCTGCAGAGGATGATGGTTTTGGCGTCCATGATCACTCCCGCGTCCAGCCGTTCTGGTACAGGCGTCCAGCCAGCACACCCAGGCGCGACGTCAGGACGTAGTTTTCGCCATCCTCGATCAGTGCGGAACGAACGTCGCGGAACATCTTCTCGATCGGGAATTCACGCGTGGTCGCGTTGCCGCCCAGGAGCTGCATCGCCTCGTGCGTAATCTTCATCGCCTCTTCCGTCACGCTGACCTTGGCCTGGGCCGTCACGAACGGATGGCTCTGCGGCGACATGCGTGCGTACGCGAGGCTGCGGCGGGCGATCGCGCGTGCCATCTCCAGGCGACGCAGCATATCGCCCAGGCGCAGCTGCGTCATCTGGTGCTCGATCAGCAGTGCCCCACCCTGCTTGCGCTCGTGGCAGTACGCCAGCGCCAGTTCAAACGCCGCGCGCGCGGCGCCCACGAACACTTGGCACATATGCGTGCCGGCGTACGACCACATCGACGTCAGGTTGCCGAGATACTCGTCCTGCAGCGCGACGGCGAAGCGCTTCGGCACCCGGACGTTGTCGAAGTAAATCTCGCCCTGCGGCAGGGCGCGCTGGCCGATCTTGTCCAGCGGCTTGCCGCGCGAGACGCCCGGCAGGTCGAGCGGGATGATCAAGCCGATGCCGTTGGTGAATGCGCTGTTTTCGCCGGTGCCGTAGAAACCGTCGCCGTAATCCGCCGCCATGTACGCGAGCGCGACCTGCGCCACCGAGCCGTTCGAGATCCACGCCGAGCTCTGGCCGTTGATGACGATCTCGTCCTCGCCCACTTTCGCGCTGACGTTGCCGACCGGCTGGCGGCCGCTGGCGCTCAGTTCCTCGCGGTACAGGATCGCCGCGTCGGACCCGCGGTCGGGCTGCGTGTTCATCCAGCAGCCGATCTTGCCCGTGCACAGGTCGATCAGCTCCTGGTTGCCGAGCGACTGCGCCATCATCAGCGGCGCCGTCGCGACCCCGATCGAGATGGCCAGGCCCGGATCACCCCAGCCGAGTTCCTCGCCGATGAGCGATTCGATGCGGATCGCCATTTCCGGCGGAAACTGGGCGATCAGCTGCGGATCGAGGCCGAGTTTCGCGCTCTCGAACATCGCGGACCAGAATGGCGAGCCCGGCGCGATCACCTCTTCCGGCGCCATGCCGTCGAGTTGGCGGCCGACGGGGCGCAACACGTCGCGCGCGAAGCGGTGCACCGTGTTTTGGATTGCGGTTTCCTCTTCCGAGAGCGGGGTCTCGAAGCCGCTCAGGCCCGCCAGCGGCAATGCCGTGGTCTTGTACAGACGAATCATGGTTGTCTCCTTTCGAAGTATGGCCGCCGGCTGTCGGTACCGGTCGCCCTGCCCTGATATTAGAACATATTACCGAAGTTAGGACAAAGTACAAAAATAAAGCGCAAAAAAAACGACAGGCTTGCCTGTCGTCCTGCGCCTTGCGGCGGCATATTGCGATAAGGAGGTACTAGCCGTCCGCCGCGCGCGGCATCCCGCCCAGAAGGATGCAGTCGACGGCCGCGCGGAATTTGGCGTCGAGGCCGCGCGTGTAGCTGCGCTTGCGGCGGCCGGCACCCAATTGGAAACTGAGGCCGTCGGCCATTGCGATGAGCAGCGTGGCGCGGTGCAGACTGTCGGCCGGCTTGCACGCAGGGTCGACGGCGCGGATGAACTTCGCGATCCCCGGCGTCACTTCCTCGTACCATTCGTCGAGCAGCTGCGAGCACTCCGGATCGATGGCGGCCAGCGAAACGAAATGCCACCACAGCGCCGTGCGCTCGGCATTTTTCGCATCCTCGAGGGCGCGATCGACCAAGGCATCGATCATCGCGCGGGACGACGCTTCGGCGGTCAGCGCCTGCCGCAGCTCACCCAAATAGGCCTCGACCACCGGCTCGACGACCGCCCGCAGCACCGCGAGCCGCGTCGGAAAGTAATACTGGAGATTGCTGATGCTGATACCGGCTCGCAGCGCGACCTCGCGCAAGGTGAATTCCAGGCTCCCCCCTTCCAGCAGCAGGCCCTTCGCAACCTCGATGATGGCATTGCGCGTGCGCTGCCCCTGGGCGCGCAGATTGCGCTCGGGTTCCGCCGGGGCTTTCTTGCCGTTGGGTTGGTCGCTAGGTTCTTTCATTGGTTTCATTGCCTTTGGGAAACTTAAAATTAATGTGACAAAACACCAATCTTATGCAGGTATACAAAAATCGTCAAATTTGCGGCGCCGGGACGCCCTACAGCACTTCCTTGACGTACGGGATGCCGAGGTCGTCGTAGATCGAATACACGGCGGCCAGCATGTTTTCCAGCTCGGGCGAGCGGTCCATCAGGCGTACGCTGAAGAAGATCGGCGAGAACGCATGCTTGTCGGCCAGCCTGCGGTAGATGACGTTCCGGTGATGCATGCCCTGCACGCTCTCCGGCACGATCGCGATGCCCTCCCCGGCGGCCACCAGGCCCATGGCGATCTGCAGTTCGCGCACTTCGGTCACGTGGTCGGCCCGCAGGTTCGCCTGGCTGAACGCGGCCAGCACCTGGTCGGCGAAGCTGGGGCGCGGCGCCTTGGGATAGACCAGCAGGCGTTCGTGGACCAGGTCGGTCAGGCGCAGGTCGCCCTCCTTCTCCGTCAGGCGGTGGCCCGGGAACAGCGCCACCACCATCGGCTCCTCGCGCAACAGGATGCGGCGGATGCTCGGATCCTCGCTTTTCAGGCGCCCGAAGCCGACGTCGATGCGTCCCTCCTTCAGCGCCTTGAGCTGCTCCACCGTCGTCATCTCGTGCAGCGTCACTTCCACTTCCGGATTGTTTTCGCGGTAGCGGCGGATGATGTCCGGCAGAAGACCGTACAAGGTCGACGCCACGAAGCCGGCGGACAGCGTGCGTTCCAGCTTGCCCACGCGCTGGGTCATCGTGCGCAGGTCGCGCACCTGGTCGAGCAGCGGCCTGGCATGCGCCAGGAAGAACGCGCCGGCCTCCGTCAGGCGCAGCGGCCGCACGCCTTTTTCGATGAGCGTCACACCCAGGTCTTCTTCCAGCTGCTGGATCTGCCGGCTCAACGGCGGCTGGGCGATGTGCAGGCGCTCCGCGGCCCGCGTGAAATTCCTTTCTTCCGCGACCGCGACGAAATAGCGCAGGTGTCTTAATTCCATGATGATACCTATAGGGTATTGAGTTGATACCAAAACGGTGTTGGACGGCCTCCTTACCGAGGAATATCGTGTCATCACCACAGCGAATTATACGCATTAAATATGATACAACATATCGAAACCTTCTTACTCGACGTACCGACGATCCGGCCGCACAAGCTGTCCGTCGCGACGATGAACACGCAGACCCTGGTGCTCGTCCGCGTCCGCTGCGCCGACGGTATCCAGGGCTGGGGCGAGGCGACCACCATCGGCGGCCTGAACTACGGCGACGAAAGCCCCGAGAGCGTCAAGGTCAATATCGACACGCATATCGCCCCGCTGCTGGTGGGCATGGACGCGACGCAGCCGGCCAAGGCGATGGCGAAGATCCGCAAGACCATCCAGGGCAACCGCTTCGCCAAGTGCGCCCTCGAGACGGCCCTGCTGGACGCCCATGCGCGCCGCCTGAACGTGCCGTTGTCCGACCTGCTGGGCGGCCGCGTGCGCGACACGCTGCCGGTGGCCTGGACCCTGGCCAGCGGCGACACGGCAAAGGACATCGCCGAGGCGGAACACATGCTGGAGATCCGCCGCCACCGCATCTTCAAGCTGAAGATCGGCCTGCGCAGCGTCGACGACGACGTCGCCCACGTGCTGGCGATCAAGCGCGCCCTGGGCGACCGCGCCAGCGTGCGCGTCGACGTCAACCAGGCGTGGAACGAATCCGACGCGGTGCGCGGCATCGCGCAGCTGGAAGCGGGCGGCATCGACCTGATCGAGCAACCCGTGAAAGCCCATCACACGGCCATGCTGGCCCGCCTGACGCGCCGCTTCGACGTCGCCATCATGGCCGACGAGGCGCTGCACGGCCCGGTCGATGCGCTGGCCCTCGCCCGCATCGAGGCCGCCGACGTCTACGCGGTCAAGATCGCGCAGTCCGGCGGCCTGCTGCCCGCGCTGGAAGTCGCCACCGTCGCCCGCCTGGCCGGCGTCGGCCTGTACGGCGGCACGATGCTCGAAGGCGGCATCGGCACCGCGGCGACCGCCCACGTCTGCGCGACCTTCGCCGACCTGGCCTGGGACACGGAATTGTTCGGCCCCCTGCTCCTGACCCAGGAAGTGCTGCGCGAACCGCTCGTGTACCGCGACTTCGAGCTGCAGGTGCCGGCCGGCCCCGGTCTCGGTGTCGAGATCGACATGGACAAGCTGCGCAGCCTGCAGCGCAAATAACGACTTTCGGAGACCACCATGCTCTTCCATGTACGAATGACCGTCGATCTGCCGGCCTCGATGCCGCCCGAGCAAGCGGTAACGCTCAAGCAGACCGAAAAGGATTTCGCCCAGCGCCTGCAACGCGAGGGCAAGTGGCGCCACCTGTGGCGCATCGCCGGGCAGTACGCCAACGTCAGCATCTTCGACGTCGACAGTATCGACGAGCTGCACACGCTGCTGACCACCCTGCCCCTGTTCCCGTACATGCACATCGACGTGACGCCGCTGTGCCGCCATCCCTCGTCCGTCCGCGACGGCGACTTCTAATCAGACCATCAAGGAGACCAATATGAATCACGCAGACATCGAACAACTGGCCAAGAGCTGGGTCGTGGACGCCGCCGACCGTCCCGCCAACCCGCGCGTGCAGCAGGTCGTGCTGCGCCTGCTGGGCGACCTGTGCAAGGCGATCGAGGACCTCGACATCACCCCGACCGAATTCTGGCGCGGCGTGTCGTACATGTCGGCCGCCGGCGCCGCCAACGAACTGGGCCTGCTGGCCGCGGGCCTTGGCCTCGAACGCTTCCTCGACATCCGCGCCGACGAGGCGGAACGGAAGGCCGGCCTGGAAGGCGGCACGCCGCGCACCATCGAAGGCCCGCTGTACGTGGCCGGCGCGCCGGAAAGCGTGGGCTTCGCCCGCCTGGACGACGGCACGGAATCCGACCGCGGCGAAGTCCTGTTCATGCAGGGCACCGTGTTCGACCAGCAGGGCAAGCCGCTGCCGGGCGCGAAGGTCGAGGTGTGGCATGCCAACCTGCTCGGCAACTACTCGTTCTTCGACCGGACCCAGTCGCATTTCAACCTGCGCCGCACCATCATCACGGACGAACATGGCCGCTACCAGTTCCGCTCGATCATCCCGGTCGGCTACGGCTGCCCGCCGGACGGCACCACCCAGGCGCTGCTGAACCAATTGGGCCGCCACGGCCAGCGTCCCGCGCACATCCACTTCTTCGTGAGCGCCCCCGGCCACCGCAAGCTGACCACGCAGATCAACATCGACGGCGACGACTACCTCTGGGACGACTTCGCGTTCGCCAGCCGCGAAGGCCTGGTGCCGAAGGTGAACCGCATCGACGACCCGGCCGAGATCGACGCCAAGCGCCTGGACAAACCGTTCGCCTCGATCGACTTCGACTTCCGCCTGTACCACGACACCGCCGCCGCCCCGACCACGCTGGTCGACCGTCCGCGCGCCGCCGCCTGAGGAGACGCCATGATCCCGATCGTTCCTGTCGACGCGTTCAAGCCGAAGAGTCTGGACGACTACATGATCGAAGACGCGCAAACGGGCGACCATCGCCTGCACCGCAGCGCCTTCACCGACGAAGCCCTGTTCGACCTCGAGATGCGGCACATCTTCGAGGGCAACTGGATCTACCTGGCGCACGAGAGCCAGGTCGCCAACGTCAACGACTACTACACGACGCACATCGGCCGCCAGCCGGTGTTCATCGCGCGCAACCGCAACGGCGAACTGAACGCGTTCATCAACGCCTGCAGCCACCGCGGCGCGCAGCTGTGCCGCCACAAGCGCGGCAACAAGGCGACCTACACCTGCCCGTTCCACGGCTGGACCTTCAACAACAGCGGCAAGCTGCTGAAGGTGAAGGACCCCGAGTCCGCCGGCTATCCGGAATGCTTCAACAAGGAAGGCTCGCACGACCTGAAAAAGCTGGCGCGCTTCGGCAACTACAAGGGCTTCCTGTTCGGCAGCCTGAATCCGGACGTCGAACCGCTGGAAGTATTCCTTGGCGAGGCCGGCAAGATCATCGACATGATCGTCAACCAGTCGCCCGAAGGCCTGGAAGTGCTGCGCGGTTCGTCGACCTACACGTTCGACGGCAACTGGAAGCTGCAGGCCGAGAATGGCGCGGACGGCTACCACGTGACGGCCGTGCACTGGAATTACGCGGCCACGACCAACCGCAGGAAGCAGGAGCACGCGGCGTGCGAAGACAAGATCCGCGCCATGGACGCCGGCAACTGGGGCCGTCAGGGTGGCGGCTTCTACGCCTTCGAGCACGGCCACATGCTCCTGTGGTCGCAGTGGGCGAATCCGGAAGACCGCCCGAACTTCGCGCGCCACGCCGAGTACGCCGAGAAGTACGGCCGTGCCACGGCCGACTGGATGGTGGGCCGCTCGCGCAACCTGTGCCTGTACCCGAACGTGTACCTGATGGACCAGTTCAGCTCCCAGATCCGCGTGCTGCGTCCCCTCGCCGTGGACAAGACCGAGGTGACGATCTACTGCATCGCGCCGAAGGGCGAGTCGGCGGAAGCGCGTGCCCACCGCATCCGCCAGTACGAGGATTTCTTCAACGTGAGCGGCATGGCGACGCCGGACGACCTGGAAGAATTCCGCGCCTGCCAGCAGGGCTACAACGGCGCGGCCATGCAATGGAACGACATGTGCCGCGGCGCCGCGCACTGGATCCAGGGCGCGGACGACGCGGCGAAGGACATCGGCCTCGCGCCGGTGATGAGCGGCGTGCGCACCGAGGACGAAGGCTTGTACACGATCCAGCACCGCTACTGGCTCGACGTCATGAAGAAGGCATTCGACGCGAAAGGAGACGCAAAATGAGCGCGGTCACGATACAGGACATCCAGGCCTTCCTCTACCGCGAAGCGCGCCTGCTGGACGACGAACAGTGGGACGACTGGCTCCAGTGCTACGACCCGGACGCCCGCTTCTGGATGCCGTCGTGGGACGACGACGGCACGCTCGTCCAGGACCCGGAACGCGAGATCTCGCTGATCTTCTACCCGAACCGCCAGGGCCTGGAAGACCGCGTGTTCCGCATCAAGACGGAGCGGTCCAGCGCGACCATTCCCGATACGCGCACCAGCCACAACATCGCCAACGTGGAACTGGAGAAGGTCGAGGGACCGGTGCACACGGTGCGCTTCAACTGGAACACGCTGAGCCACCGCTATCACACGAACCACAGCTATTTCGGCATGTCGCGCTACGTGATCGACTTTTCCGGTCCGCAGCCGAAGATCATGGACAAGTACGTCGTGCTCAAGAACGACTACATCAGCCAGGTCATCGACATCTATCACATCTGAGATTCACGCAAACAAGCAGGAGACGGTCATGAGCCATACGATCGCACTGCAGTTCGAGGACGGCGTCACGCGCTTCATCAGCTGCAACCCCAACGAAAAACTGTCCGACGCGGCATATCGGCAGAAGGTCAACATTCCCCTCGATTGCCGCGACGGCGCCTGCGGCACGTGCCGCGGGCTGTGCGAGTCCGGCAGCTACGACATGCCGCCCGACAGCTATATCGAGGATGCGCTCGAGGAAAAGGACGCGCGAGCCGGCTACGTGCTGGCATGCCAGATGCGTCCGACCTCGGACTGCGTCGTGCGCATCCCGGCCACGTCCGCCGCCTGCAAGACGGGTGTGGGCGACTTCCCCGGCAAGGTCACGTCCGTTACGCAGCTGTCGCCGTCCACGATCCGCTTCTCGGTCGCGCTGGCGCAGCCCGAACAGCTGGACTTCCTGCCCGGCCAGTACGTGAACGTCACCGTGCCGGGCACGGACCAGACGCGTTCGTACTCGTTCGCTTCCGCGCCGGGCGCGGAGCAAGCCAGCTTCGTCGTGCGCAACGTGCCGGACGGTTTGATGAGCACCTGGCTGACCGCGCAGGCGCAGCCCGGTGCCGCGATCTCGTTCTCCGGTCCGTACGGCAGCTTCTACCTGCGCAACGTGGCGCGACCCGTGCTGATGCTGGCCGGCGGCACCGGCATCGCGCCGTTCCTGGCGATGCTGGACGTGCTGGCGGCGAAGGGCTTCCCGCATCCGGTCCGCCTGGTCTATGCCGTCACCAACGACCACGACCTGGTCGGCCTGGACCAGCTGGACCGCATCGCCGCCGCGCACCCGCAGTTCGAGTACGTGACCTGCGTGGCGGCGGCATCCAGCAGCCATCCGCGCAAGGGCTACGCCACCGCGCATGTGCAGCCGGACTGGCTGAACGGCGGCGACGTCGACATCTACCTGTGCGGCCCCGTACCGATGGTGGAAGCCGTGCGCGGCTGGCTCGGCACCACCGGCGTGAAGCCGCATGCTTTCCACTTCGAGAAATTCTCGGCCACCAGCACCGCGGGAGCGACGGCATGATGCATCCGGACCGGTTCAAGAACAAGGTGATGATCGTCACCGGCGCCGCCCAGGGCATCGGCCGCGGCGTGGCGCTGGCGGCGGCGCGGGAAGGCGCACAGCTCGTGCTGGCGGACCGCTCGCCGCTCGTGCACGAGGTGGCCCGGGAGGCCGGCGTCGGCGCGCAGGTCGTCGTGGCCGAGGTCGACCTGGAGACATGGGCAGGCGCCGCCGCGCTGGCGGCACGTGCGCTGGCGGACTACGGCCGCATCGACATCCTCGTCAACAACGTCGGCGGCACGATCTGGGCCAAGCCCTACCAGGAATACGAGGCGGACCAGATCGAGGCCGAGATCCGCCGCTCGCTGTTCCCGACCTTGTGGTGCTGCCGCGCCGTGCTGCCGGCGATGATCGCGGCGCAGGCGGGCGCCATCGTCAACGTGTCGTCGGTGGCCACGCGCGGCATCTACCGCATTCCCTACTCGGCGGCGAAAGGCGGCGTCAATGCGCTGACGGCCAGCCTGGCGATGGAACATGCGCAGGACGGCATCCGCGTCAACGCCGTCGCCACCGGCGGCACGGACGCGCCGCCACGCAAGGTGCCGCGCAATCCCAAGCCGCTCAGCGAGCAGGAACAGGTGTGGTACCAGGGCATCGTCGACCAGACGAGAGGCTCGAGCCTGATGCACCGCTACGGCACCATCGACGAGCAGGTCGCGGCGATCCTGTTCCTGGCTTCCGGCGAAGCGTCGTACATCACCGGTACCGTCCTGCCCGTGGGCGGCGGCGACCAGGGGTGATGCCATGAGCTTCGTTCAAGTGGATGACGTCCGCGTGCACCTGCGGGCCGACGGCGACCCGGCGCGGCCCTGCATCGTGCTGTCGAACTCCCTCGGCACTGACCTCTCGATGTGGGATCCGCAGGTGGCCTTTCTGGCGCGCGATTTTCACGTGCTGCGCTACGACACGCGCGGCCACGGCCGGTCGGGGCGCGGCACGGCGCCGGTGACGCTCGAACGCCTGGGCCGCGACGTCGTCGGGCTGCTCGATGCGCTGGCGATCCCGCGCGCGCACTTCTGCGGCATCTCGATGGGCGGCATGATCGGCCAGTGGCTGGGCATCCACCGTCCGCAGCGGCTCGGCAAACTCGTGCTGGCGAACACCTCGGCGCGCATCGGCACGCCCGAGGCCTGGAGCGCGCGCGCCGCCCAGGTGCGGGCCGACGGCATGGGCGGCGTGGCCGACGGCGCCGCCGCGCGCTGGTTCACGCCGGCGTTCATCGCGCGCGAGCCGCCGCGCGTCGCGCGCATGATCGCGCGTTTGCGCGAGCAGGACCGCGAGGGTTACGCGGCCTGTTGCGCCGCGCTGGCCGATGCCGATCTGCGCGGCGCGGCCGCAACGATCGCCGCGGCTACGCTCGTCATCGCCGGCGCCCACGATCCGGTCACCACCGTCGCCGACGGCGAATCGCTGGCGGCGACGATCCGCACGGCGGAACTGGCCGTCGTGCCGGCGTCGCACATCTCGAACGTCGAGGCGGACGCGCCGTTCACGACGCACCTGCTGCACTTCCTGGCCGCCTGAGCCTCCTTCATGCGCACCGTCCGCCCCTGGCGCACGGTGCCTTTTTTTCGATCACGGAAATCAGAAGGTGTGGCGCAGCCCCGCCATCACGCCGCTCTGCGTCCTGCCCGGCGCCGTCGTACCGCCGGCGTCCAGCGCGATCGCGGCGGCGCCGTGGTTGTCCATGCGCCCTGCGCCCGCATACACGGCGCTGCGCACCGACAGCGCATAGGTGAGGCGGGCGACCACGAGATTCGTGTCGTCGGACGAACCCTTGACGTTCCTGCGCGCGACCTGGGCGTCGAGCGTCAGCCGCGGTGCGACCGGGATGCTCGCGCCGAGGTAGACCAGATCGGATTCGACGAGGCCGGTGGCGGCAACCGTCTTGCGGTCGATGACGCCCGCGCCGATCTTCGCCGCACCGATCATGACGTAACCGTTGGCCGTGGCGCGGCGGTCATAATCGGCGCTGCTCGTCAGGCCGCCCGCCGCGCCCGTGTTCCCGTACAGCTTGTCGTACGTGGCGTCGATGCCGTAGGCCTTCGTGTCATAACCCAGCAGCGCCGTGTACTGGCGGCAGGCGCGCGCATTGCCCGGCACCTCGCCCGCGCAGCCGGTGGCGGATGGGCCGCCGGCGCCCGACGCATCGCGGCCGAAGCTCCACGTGGCGCCGACCGTCAGGCCGTCGAAGGTGCCGAGGTAGCCGATCGCATTGTCGCTGCGCGCGTTCGGCAGATACAGGTCGATGCTGTTGATCGAAAAGAGATTCGGGCCCAGCACGTCGCTCTTCATCGTGGCCTGGTACGTCATGTTGAGGATGCGGCCCAGCTGCAGCGTGCCCCAGCGGCCGCGCAGGCCGACCCACGCCTGGCGTCCGAAGATGCGGCCGCCCTGCCCCAGCGTGCCGACGTCCGGGTTGAAGCCGCTCTCCAGGTTGAACACGGCGGACAGGCCGCCGCCGAGATCCTCGCTGCCGCGAAAGCCGATGCGCGACGGCAGGCTGCCCGTCAGCGACGGTTCACGCGTGACGCCGTGGCCCGCCGCGTCCGCGTTGTTCATGTGCGCGAGCGCCACGTCGATGATGCCGTACACCGTCACCTGGCTTTGCGCATGCGCGCTGCCCGCCCCCAGACCCGCCGCGAGGGCGATCGCTACTGCCTTTTTCATCTTGTCTCCTGTTGATTGTTTTACTGATGGTTCGGGCGGAGGCAAAGCTCCGCCCTGGATGCTGCGCACCCATGACACTGCATGATAGGGAATCCGGTCAGGCTTCGGCGATGACGCCGGCGTGCCTTGACGCGGCGGACGCCGAGCGGCCGTGGCGGATCAGGGCGACCGACACCGCGGCGATCACGGCCGGGATGGCCATGGCCTGGTAGTTCTGCTGCAGCGGCAGCGCCATGCCGACGAGCGTGCCGATCACGATGGGCGCGAGGATGGCGCCGCCGCGGCCGACGCCGGACGCCCAGCCGATGCCGGTCGATCGGATCGCGGTCGGATAGAACTGGCCCGCATAGGCGTAGGTGACGATCTGCGTGCCGATGGTCGACGCGCCGGCGAAGCCGACGAGCACGAACAACACAGGCGTCGGCACCGGATAGCCGAGCAAGGTGATCGAGACGGCGGCCAGCGCGTACATCGCCACCAGCACGTACTTGATGTGGAAGCGGTCGGCAAGCCAACCGCCGCCGACGGCGCCGATGACGGCGCCGAAATTCAGCACCAGCACGAAGGTCAGCGCGGAACCGAGACTGTAGCCGGCGCCGGCCATCAGCTTGGCGAGCCAGGAACTGAGCGCGTACACCATGAACAGGCACATGAAGAAGGCGATCCAGAACATCATCGTTGAGAATCCTCGGCCGTCCTGGAACAGCTGTCCGATCGGCGCGCCCTGCATGCGATCGGTCGCCGGCAAGTCGAAGCGGTCGCCGGTCTCGGCACGATACGACGGGTCCATGCGCGCCAGGGTGCGCTGCAGTTCGGCCACGCGGCCGCGCCTGACGAGGAACGGCATCGATTCCGGCAGGCTTTTCAGGATGAACGGGATCAAGAGGACCGGCACGCCGGCCGCGAGGAACACGGACTGCCAGCCGTGATGCTCGATCAGGCCCTTGCCCAGCAGCGCGGCCAGCATGCCGCCCACCGCGTAGCCGCTGAACATCAAGGTGACCATCGTGGCGCGGATGCGCTTGGGCGCATACTCCGTCATCTGCGCGACCACGTTCGGCATCACACCGCCGATGCCGAGGCCCGCGAGGAAGCGCATCGCGCTGAACACATAGGGATCGGTGCTCATGCCGGCGGCGGCCGTGAACACGCTGAACAGCGCGAGGCAGATGACGATCGCATGGCGGCGGCCGATGCGGTCCGCGATCGTGCCGAGGAAGATCGCGCCGAACATCATGCCGAACAGGGCGGCGCTGACCATGAAGCCGGCGTTCTGCGCCGTCACGCCCATCTCTTTCATGATCGACGGCAGCGCGATGCCGGCCACGGCCAGGTCGTAGCCGTCGCAGATGATGATGAGGGCGCACCAGGCCAGGATACCGGCGTGAAAGCGGTTGAACCTGGCCCCGTCGGCCAGTGCGTGGATGTCGATGTGCCGCATACGGTTGTCTCCTTATTGATGGGTCGTTGTGGTGTGGTGCAGGATGCGGTGCGCCGCCATGCCGATGACGATGCCCCAGAACGCGGAACCGAGGCCGAGGAAGGACATGCTCGAGGCCGTGGCGAGGAAGGCGATCACGGAGGCGTCGCGGTGATCCTCGGCCGCCATCACGCCGGCGAGGTTCGTGGCGATGGCGCCGAGCAGCGCCAGCCCGGCCAGGCAGACGATCAATTCCTTCGGCAGCGCCGCGAACAGCATGACGATCGAGCCGCCGCACATGCCCGCGAGCAGGTAGAACACGCCGTTGGCGATGCCGGCGACGTAGCGGCGGCGCGGATCCTCGTGCGCGTCGCGGCTCGTGCACATGGCGGCCGTGATGGCGGCGATCGCGATCGTGATGCCGCCCGTGAAGGCGACCGCCAGCGACGCGAGGCTGCACGTGACGATCACCGGGCGCGCGGGCGTCGCATAGCCGGACGTCTTCAACACGGCCATGCCGGGCAGGTACTGGCCGGTCAGCGTCACCAGCACGAGCGGCAGCGCGAGGCTGAACGTGCCGGTCCAGCTCCACGCGGGCGCGATCGCCTGCGGCACGACCAGCGCGAAGCGGACATCGGCAAAATGGGTCGCGCCGGACAGCCATGCGATGCCGGTGCCGACGGCCAGCAGCAGCACGACGCCGTAACGCGGCACGACGCGCCGGAACACCAGATAGGCCGCGATCATGCCGAACGCCAGCAGCGGGAAAGTGCCGGCCGTCCTGAACGCGTTCATCCCGAACGGCACGAGGATGCCGGCCATCATGCCGCTCGCGATCCCTTTGGGTACGTGGGCCATGATGCGTTCGAGGGAACCGGACAGGCCGATCGCGAGCAGGATGACGGCGGCGGTGAGATAGGCGCCGACGGCCTCGCCGAGCGGCAGCTGGGGAAACAGCGGGATGAGGAGCGCCGTGCCCGGCGCCGACCATGCCGTGATCACCGGCGCGCGCAGGCGCCAGCTCAGGAGGATGCCGGCAACGCCCGCGCCGGTCGAGATGCCCCAGACCCAGGACGCGAACACGCGGTCCGGCATGTGGCCGGCCTGGGCGGCCTGGTAAAAGATCGCCAGCGGTCCGGAGAACGAGACCAGCACGGCGAGGAAGCCGGCGGCGACGGCCGACACGGACCAGTCGGACCAGCGCCCGCCGCATGCTTCAGCGTCGGCCGCGTCCTGCCCTTGCGCGTGGCGGCGCAGTTGTGCCTCTTGGGTCATGCCGTCTCCACTCTTTATCGTTATCGGATTGAAGAGTAGAGAGATTGCCAAGACCAGTCCAAGACCGTTTTGGTATTCCTTCGATACCTGGGAGGTATGGGTTCTTCCCGCGCGTCAGCGCCGCAGCTCCGACATGATCTTCTCGGCCAGGAAGTCGCACGGCGGCCGCTTCGATTTCGTGCTGCGCGCGAGGATCACCTCGAGCGGGTCGATCTCCGGCAGTCCCTGCGCCTGGCCGAGCAAGGTCAGGTGCGCGGGCACCGCGCAGCGCGCGAGCGGCGCCACCGCGAGTCCCGCCTCGACCATGCTCAGGAGCCCCATCAGGCTCGGGCTTTCATACGACGTCCGGTAGGGAATCTTCGCCCGTTCGAGGCTGCGGATCGCGTTCTCGCGCGCGACGCTGCCGGGCAGGAAAACGGCGATCGGCAGCGGGCGTTCGCTCCAGATGCCGCGCGCGCTGGGCGTCGCGGCCCACACCATCGGTTCGAAGCGGATGAATTCACCCGACAGGCCCTTCACGCGCGTCGCGCACACCAGGTCGACCGAGCCGTCCTTGACCATCGGCGCGAGCGCCACGCTCGGCAATCCGACCACCTGGATCTGCACCTTCGGATACGTGGCGGAGAACTTCTTCAGGATCGACGGCAGCAGCGACGACGCGTAATCGTCGGGGACGCCGATGACGACGCGCCCCGTGATATCCGGCCGCACGACGGCCGCCCATGCCTCGTCGCGCAGCGCGAGCATGCGCCGGGCGTACGTCAGCAGGACTTCGCCGTCCTGCGTCGGCGTGACGCTGCGGGGCCCGCGCACGAACAGCGGCTTGCCGAGCGCCGTCTCCAGCGTCTTGATCTGCATGCTCACCGCCGATTGCGAGCGGTGCACGACTTCGGCCGCGCGGCTGATGTTACCGGTGTCCGCCACGGCCACGATCATGGTCAGGACGTCGAGATCGAGTGCTTTCATAAGGTTCAGAAAATCTGATTGATACGATCAATATTATGCGATTTTCTTGGAATTCGCTGTGGGGCATAGTAGCGGAAAGGAGCCCAATCATGAACGCACGAACCGATCAACACGCCCTCGCCACGCCGGAAGTCTTTTTTGCCACCCTTCCCTCGGGCGTGCGCATGCCGTACGTGACGCGCGGAACCGGCGCACCGCTGCAGTTCGTCCACGGGTCGCTGTGCGACTACCGCTACTGGAACGGCCAGCTGGACGTGCTGTCGCAACGCTTCCAATGCGTGTCCGTCAGTCTCAGCCATTACTGGCCGGTCGACGACACGTCGATTCCGGGCGCCTTCAGCTGGAGCACGCACGTCGCGGAACTTGCCGAATTCATCACGGCGATGGGCATCGGTCCGGTGCACCTGGTGGGCCACTCGCGCGGCGGCTGCGTCGCCTTCCACCTGGCGCGCGAGTATCCATACCTGGTGCAGTCGCTGACGCTCGCCGATCCGGGCGGCCCGTTGCTGATCGACGGCATGCCGGAAGCGCCCACCGCACCGGCAACCGACGCCCTGCGCGCGCAAGCCGCGGCGTTGATCGGAAACGGCGATATCGATGCGGGGCTGGAGTTGTTCGTCGATTCGGTCAGCATGCCGGGCATCTGGCGCAAGAGCCCGACCGCGTTCCGCACGATGGCGATCGACAATGCGGACACGCTGCCGAAGCAGTTCCGCGATCCGCTGCCCGCCTACACGCGCGCCGCGGCGGAGAGCATCAGATGCAGGACGTTGCTGATCGCCGGGGCGAAGAGCCCGCGCGTGTATCGGCAAAATGTGGAAACGCTCGTGGAGTGGATTGCGGACGCCGAACAACGCGTGATTGCGGGCGCCTCGCACGGCATGAATGTCACGCACGCGGCGGAATTCAACCGGACGATCGAAGCCTTCGTGGGGAAATGATGTTGTAGCGTGGGGTCATCCGGGCCGCCGGCCCGGATGACCCCACGCGCTCGGCAACCGCCGGCACGGATACCATGTATCCATGCCGCGTATCGCCGCGTGGGCGGAGGACCGCCCACCCTGCTTTTAGATCGCCCGGCGGACCAGCAATTCCTTGATCTTGCCGATGGCCTTGTTCGGGTTCAAACCCTTCGGGCACACGTCCGTGCAATTCATGATCGAATGGCAGCGGAACAGGCGGTACGGGTCTTCCAGGTTGTCCAAGCGCTCGCTGGTCGCCTCGTCGCGCGAGTCGGCGATGAAGCGGTACGCCTGCAGCAGGCCGGCCGGGCCCACGAACTTGTCCGGATTCCACCAGAACGACGGGCACGACGTCGAGCAGCACGCGCACAGGATGCACTCGTACACGCCGTCGAGCTCTTCGCGCTCTTCGGGCGACTGCAGGCGCTCTTTCTCCGGCGGAATCGAGTCGTTGATCAGGTACGGCTTGATCGAGTGGTACTGCTTGAAGAAGTTGGTCATGTCCACGATCAGATCGCGGATGACCGGCAGGCCCGGCAGCGGACGCAGCACGATCGGCTGCGTCAGCTCGTTCAGGTTGGTCGTGCAGGCCAGGCCGTTCTTGCCGTTGATGTTCATCGCGTCCGAACCGCACACGCCTTCGCGGCACGAGCGGCGCAGCGCGAGCGAGTCGTCGACGTCCGACTTGATGCGCTGCAGTGCGTCCAGCAGCATCTTGTCGGTGTCTTTCAGCTCGACGGTGACGTCTTGCATATAGGGCTTCGCATCCTTGTCCGGATCGTAGCGGTAGATTTTCAGGTGAACTGTGCGTGCCATGGTGTGCCTATCGGTTGGGACCTCGCAAAACCTGCTGCGCGTTGCACTGTCGTCCTGCGATGCTCGCTGTACTGCTCGTACAGCTGCGCTTCTCGGACAACATTGCTGCCGCTCGCGACGGTTTATCGAGGCCCTTTTTAGCTATTAGAACGTGCGGGGCTTCGGTTTGAACGTGTCGACGGTGAGCGGCTTGGTCACGACCGGCTTGTAGTCGAGACGGTTGCCCTCCGAGTAGAACAGGGTGTGCTTCATCCAGTTCACATCGTCGCGCTGCTCGTAGTCGCTGTGGGCGTGGGCGCCGCGCGATTCCTTGCGCGCCGCGGCCGACACCACGGTCGCCTTGGCCACTTCGATCAGGTTGTCCAGCTCGATCGCTTCGATGCGCGCCGTGTTGAACACCTTCGATTTGTCCTTGAACGAGACGTGCTTGCGGCGCTCGTCCAGCGCCATGATTTCCTTGACGCCTTCGTCCATCAGCGCCTGCGTACGGAACACGCCGCAGTGCTTCTGCATCGTGGCGCGGATGGCGTTGGCCACGTCCTGCACCTTCTCGCCGCCCGTCGAGTTTTCCAGGCGGTTCAGACGGCCCAGCGCGTAGTCCGCGAAATCCTTCGGCAGCGCGCGGTTGCCCTGCTCCTTCAGGTTCTGCGCGACGATGTGGTTGCCGGCCGCGCGGCCGAACACCACCAGGTCGAGCAGCGAGTTCGTGCCCAGGCGGTTCGCGCCGTGCACCGACACGCACGAGCATTCGCCGATCGCATACAAACCGTTGACCACTTTCTGCGAACCGGTACCGTCGGGGACGACGACCTGGCCGTGGATGTTGGTCGGGATGCCGCCCATCTGGTAGTGGATGGTCGGGACGACGGGAATCGGTTCCTTGGTCGCGTCGACGTTGGCGAATTTATGGCCGATTTCCAGGATCGACGGCAGGCGCTTGCGGATCGTGTCCGCGCCGATGTGGCGCAGGTCCAGCAGCACGTGGTCCTTGTTCGGGCCGACGCCGCGGCCTTCCTTGATTTCCTGGTCCATCGAACGCGACACGAAGTCGCGCGGCGCCAGGTCTTTCAAGGTCGGCGCATAGCGCTCCATGAAGCGTTCGCCGTTGGCGTTGATCAGGATACCGCCTTCGCCGCGCACGCCTTCCGTGATCAGGACGCCCGCGCCGGCCACGCCGGTCGGGTGGAACTGCCAGAACTCCATGTCCTGCAGCGGGATGCCGGCACGCGCCGCCATGCCCAGGCCGTCGCCGGTGTTGATGAAGGCGTTGGTCGAGGCGGCGAAGATGCGGCCGGCGCCGCCCGTGGCGAACACGGTCGTTTTCGCCTGCAGCATCATGACGTCGCCCGTTTCCATCTCGAGCGCGACGACGCCCAGCACGTCGCCGTCGGCGTTGCGCACCAGGTCCAGCGCCTGCCACTCGACGAAGAAGTGGGTGCGCGAGCGGACGTTACGCTGGTACAGCGTGTGCAGCAGCGCGTGGCCGGTACGGTCGGCGGCGGCGCAGGCGCGCTGCACCGGCTTTTCGCCGAAGTTCGCCGTGTGGCCGCCGAACGGACGCTGGTAGATCGTACCGTCCGGGTTGCGGTCGAACGGCATGCCGAAGTGTTCGAGCTCGTACACGACCTTCGGCGCTTCGCGGCACATGAATTCGATGGCGTCCTGGTCGCCCAGGTAGTCCGACCCTTTCACGGTGTCGAACATGTGCCAGTACCAGTCGTCCTCGCTCATGTTGCCCAGCGAGGCGCCGATGCCGCCCTGGGCGGCGACGGTGTGCGAACGGGTCGGGAAGACTTTCGACAGCACGGCCACGTTCAGGCCCGCTTCGGACAATTGCAGCGCGGCGCGCAGGCCGGAACCGCCGGCGCCGACGATGACCACGTCGAAGTGACGGACGGGGATGTTGTTGTTGATTGCTGCCACGATTACACGCTCCAGAGAATTTGCACAGTCCAGGCGGCGCAGGCGAGCAGCCAGAGCACCGTGGCGATCTGCAGGGTCAGGCGGATGCCGACCGGTTTGACGTAGTCCATCCAGATGTCACGGATGCCGACCCACACGTGGTAGAACAGGCCGAAGAACGTGACCATCGTGAAAAGCTTGAACCACTGGCGGGCGAACAAGCCGGCCCAGCCTTCGTAGGTGAAATTCTGGCCGGTCAGGAACGAGGCCAAGAGGATGACGGTGAAGACGACCATCACGATGGCGGTGACGCGCTGGGCCAGCCAGTCGCGCATGCCGTAGTGCGCGCCGACGACGAGGCGGCGCTGTCCGATGTTCTTGGGGGTAGTAGCCATGATAATTAAAACACTCCGAACAGTTTGAGAGCGACCAGCAGCGTCAGGACCAGGCTGATTGACAACACGTAGCGCGCGGTGCGCTGCGACGCATCCTTGTCGAGCGCCATGTGGTTGTCCATGAACAGGTGGCGGATACCGGCGCAGAAATGGTGCAGGTAGCCCCAGGACAGGCCCAGGATGACGATCTTCGTGAACGGATGGCTGACGATCCCGGCGAAGTGCGCGAACGAGATCTCGGAGCGGATGCTTTGCTCGAACAGGTAGAGCAGGAACGGCAGGCAGAGGAACAGCACGAAGCCGCTGATACGGTGCAGGATCGACACGATCGCCGACGGCGGCTGTTTGTAATTCATCGTGATGTCCGTAATGCTCACATTACGGATCGGCTGCCTTTGTTTTTGCAGGGCTTCGGACATTGACACGACTTCCTTGGTTGGGGTGGAGGGGATGTAATATGCATTATCGTAAAGAAAGGCTATACTGTCCAATATATGGATCGTTTGGGATCCATATCTAAAACAGATACCAGCATGGAGTTACGACATCTTCGCTATTTCATCGCCGTGGCGGAAGAAGGCAATGTGACGCGGGCGGCGGAGCGGCTCGGAATCGGCCAGCCGCCGCTGAGCCAGCAGATCATCGCGCTGGAGCGCGAGCTCGACGTGCAGCTTTTTATCGGACGGGCCACGGCGTCGTGCCGACCGAAGCCGGCAAGACGCTGCTGGTCGACGCCAAGCGGTTATTGAACGACGCGCGGGACGCGGTCTTGAATGCGCAGCGCGCGGGCCGCGGCGAGACCGGCCACCTGAACCTGGGGCTGACGGCCTCCGCGACGTTCCACCCGATCGTCCGGTCGCTGATCCGGGCCTACCGCAGCGTGTATCCCGGCGTGGGCCTCACCCTCACCGAAGACACGACGGCGCAGCTGCTGGAATTGCTGAACGACGGCCGGCTCGACCTGGCGCTGCTGCGGCCGGGCACGCATACGTTCGCGGGGGTGGCGCTCCACCCGATCGCGAGCGAGCAGTTCAAGGCCGTGCTGCCGGTCGCCCACCCGCTGGCGCAACAACGCCGGATTCCGTTGTCGGCGCTGGCCGGCGAATCCTTCATCCTGATCCCGCGGGTGGACAGTCCCATGCTGCACGACGAAATCCTGTCCGCGTGCCGGCACGCGGGGTTCGAACCGCTGCTGGGCCAGCAGGCGCCGCAGCTGTCGTCCGTGGTCAACCTGGTGTCGGCGGAATTCGGCGTGTCGATCGTGCCGGCGTCGGTCGGCCAGATCCAGGCGGAAGGCGTGGTGTACGTGGACATCACCGACGCCGAAGCCGTCACGCAGCTGGCGCTGGCGTCGCGCGAGGCCGATACGTCGGCGAAGGTGAACAACTTTCTGACGCTCGCGCGGTCTACCTAGCGAACCACACCGCATGGTCGTCGCGCGACAACGCCATGCGCACGCCGACGCCGCGCGCCTCCGGACACGCCTGCGGCTTCGACAGCGCCGCGTCGAGCCAGACGACGCCGAGATCGCACGCGAACACATAGTCGATCAGCTCGCGCAGCCGGGTCTCGAGCAGCGGCGTGTGCGGCGCGCACGGCCACTCTTCCTTCACCCAGCGCACGATGGGCCGGTAGTCGATGCCGCCGCCGCCCGGCAGCAAGCGCGCCGCATCCGGTGCCATCACCAGGTTCACGTGCACGGGCTGGAATTCGCGCTCGTGGTCCCAGATGCCGACCCTGAGGCGCGTGTCCAGGTTGGAGATGGCGATCACCGGGCCCTTGCGCCCGCCGAACGGGTCCATCACGGCACCCGCATCACGCGCGGCGTGTGTCCGGTGTGGGCGAGGAAGGCTTCCAGCGTGGCGTGCGGCACGGCCAGCGTCGCCGTGTTGCGCAGCGGGTGGCCCTGCACCTTGGCGGCCTTCCAGACGGCTTCGTCGATGACCAGTTCGACGGCATTGTCCTTGTCGTTGATGACGGCGAAGATGCTCACCGCGCCGGGCGTCACGCCGAGATGGCGCTGCAGGCGGTCGGGCGACGCCATGCTCAATCTCGTGGCCGGCAACTGGCGGCCCAGTTCGGCCATGTCCACGCGCCGGTCGTGCGGGACGATCACGAGGATGTGACGCTGGCCCTTGCCGTCGCGGACGAAGACGTTCTTGGTTTTCAGGCCGCCCAGGTGCGGCACCGCGGCCAGCGCCTCGTCGATCGTGAACACGGGGTCGTGTTCGACCGCCTCCCACGCCCACTTCTGCTGCGAAAACAGATCCAGCAGACTGCCCGCCTCACTCGCTTCCAAAAGTTCCACGTCGATGTCCTTCCAAAATGTCAGTCGAGTCCCGATTGTAGTGGCGCGCCCCGAGCCGCCATGACTGAAAACGACATGTGCTTGTCCCGCGGCGCCAAGCGCATCGTGTCGCATTTGTCTCGTTGGCTGGCGCTCCCGTGACCGATGGCGCGCGGTGCTTGCTGTGTAATGGGGGAAGACCACCCCTAGAGACCATCATGACCTTGCACCACGCGGAATCGAATTACATCCTGACCCTGTCCTGCGCCAGTTCGGCCGGACAGGTGGCCGCCGTCACGGCTTTTCTCGAGCAGCGCGGCTGCTACATCGACGACATCGCCGCGTTCGACGACAAGCTCGAACAGCGCTTCTTCGCCCGCTTCGTGTTCCACCCCACGTCCGAAGCCGGACTGGCGCTCACCGAACTGCGCGCGGGCTTCGCACCGATCGGCGCGCGCTTCGACATGGCGTGGACGATCAGCGCCGCCGCGGAGCGCCCGCGCGTGCTGATCATGGTGTCGAAACTGGACCACTGCCTGAACGACCTGCTGTACCGCTGGCGGCTGGGCGAACTCAAGATCGACATCGTCGCCGTCGTCTCGAACCACCCGGACCTGCGGCCGCTGGCGGCGGCGCACGACATCCCGTTCCACCACCTGCCGATAACGCCCGATACGAAAGACGCGCAGGAAGCGGCGCTGCTCGCGCTGATCGACCGCACGCAGGCCGACCTCGTCGTGCTGGCCCGCTACATGCAGATCCTGTCGGCGAACCTGAGTGCGCAACTGTCCGGCCGCGCGATCAACATCCACCATTCCTTCCTGCCCGGCTTCAAGGGCGCGCGCCCGTACCACCAGGCGCACAGCCGCGGCGTGAAGCTGATCGGCGCCACCGCGCACTACGTCACGTCGGACCTGGACGAAGGGCCGATCATCGAGCAGGTGGTCGAGCGCGTCGACCACAGCTACGACCCGGACCAGTTGCGCGCCACGGGCCGCGACATGGAATGCGTGGCGCTGTCGCGCGCGATCCGGCTGCAGGTCGAACGGCGCGTGTTCCTGAACGGTCAGCGCACCGTCGTGCTGCGCTGATCAAGGCTTGTGCAGGCGCCGCTCGGCGCCTGGCGCGACCTTGAACATGTCGCGATAGGCCTTGCTGAACCGCGCGGGCGAGTGGAAGCCGCAGTCCGCGCCGATTCTGGCAAGCGGCAGGTCGGTCTGGCGCAGCAGCGCGCGCGCCCGGCGCAGGCGCAGTTCCAGGTAGTAGTGCAGCGGCGACATGCCGAGGTGCTGCTTGAACATGCGCTGCAGCTGGCGCGGCGACGAACCGGCCAGCGCCGCGAGCTCGCCGAGCGCCAGCGGTTCGCCCACGTTCGCCTCCATCAGCTGCACCACGTCGCGCATGGCCGGCTGCGCATCGGCCAGGCGCGCCGCCAGCGGCACGGCCTGGCGGTGGTCGCGCTCGCGCACGTGTTCGTGGATAAACTGGCTGGCGATCAGCGCCACGGCGGCGGGCCCCAGCCGGGCCGCGACGATGTTGAGCATCATGTCGAGCGGCGCGATGCCGCCGCTGCACGTGATGCGGTCGCGGTCGATCACGAACAGCTCCGGCGCGAACGTCACCTGCGGGAAGGTCCTGGCCAGCTTCGCCGCGTTTTCCCAATGACTGGTGCAGCGGTAGCCGTCGAGCAGCCCGGCGGCGGCCAGCGCGTGCGCGCCCGTGCACAGGCTCCCCAGCGCGACGCCGTGTTGCGCGATCGCGCGCAACCAGTCCAGCGTGTCCGCGCCCGTGGCCGCCTCCACTTCGACGCCGCCGCAGACGAACACGATGTCAGGCGCGTCAATGGGATCGAAGCGCTGCGACGGGATGGACAGGCCGTTGCTGGCCGTGACCTCACCACCGTCGACGCTGAGCACTGACCAGCGGTAGCCCGGTTCGTAGCCGAGATAGGTGGCCATGCGCAGCACTTCGATCGCGTTCGTGAACGCGATCATCGAAAAACTGTCGAGCGGCGCAAAGCCGAAGTGCGTCAGGGCGCACAAGTCTGTCGTCGCGGGCATGCGAGCCTCCACCAGCCGTTTGAGCCCCGTAAGATGGCACAGACGGCGTGGCGTGGCAAGTCAGGCCGCTGCGGCAAGCAGGCGGTGCGGGTCGATCACGTACTTCTTCGGCGCGCCCGCGTCGAACGCGGCATAGCCTTCCGGCGCCTGGTCGAGCGTGATCAGCTGCACGCCGACGATCTCCGCGATGTTGAGGCGGTCCCACAGGATCGCCTGCATCAGCTGGCGGTTGTACTTCATGACCGGGGTCTGGCCGGTATGGAAGCTGTGCGACTTGGCCCAGCCCAGGCCGAAGCGGATCGACAGGCTGCCCTTCCTGGCCGCGGCGTCGACGGCGCCCGGATCGTCCGTCACGTACAAGCCCGGGATGCCGATCTTGCCGGCCGCGCGCGTGACTTCCATCAGCGAGTTCAGCACGGTGGCGGGCGCCTCGTGCTGCGCGCCCGCGTGGCCGTGGCCGCGCGCCTCGAAGCCCACGCAGTCCACCGCGCAATCCACTTCCGGCGTGCCCAGGATCTGCTCGATCTGCTCGCCCAGCGTGGCGTCCTGCGACAGGTCGACCGTCTCGAAGCCGACCTTGCGCGCATGCTCCAGCCGCGCCGGATTGACGTCGCCGACGATCACGACGGCGGCGCCCAGCAGGCGGGCCGACGCGGCGGCGGCGAGGCCCACCGGGCCGGCGCCGGCGACATACACGGTCGAGCCGGGACCGACGCCGGCCGTCACCGCGCCGTGGAAGCCGGTCGGCAGGATGTCGGACAAGCAGGTCAGGTCGCGGATCTTCGCCATCGCCTGGGCCTTGTCCGGGAATTTCAGCAGGTTGAAGTCGGCATACGGCACCATCACGTATTCGGCCTGGCCGCCGATCCAGCCGCCCATGTCGACGTAGCCGTAGGCGCCGCCGGCGCGCGACGGGTTCACGGACAGGCACACGCCCGTGTGCTGTTCCTTGCAGGTGCGGCAGCGGCCGCACGCCACGTTGAACGGCACCGACACGAGGTCACCCACGCTCAGCGTCTCGACGTCGGCGCCGACCTCGATCACCTCGCCGGTGATCTCGTGGCCGAGCACGAGGCCCGCCGGCGCGGTCGTCCGGCCGCGCACCATGTGCTGGTCGGAGCCGCAGATATTGGTCGACACGACGCGCAGGATCACGCCATGGCCGATCTTGCGCCCGTTCGGCGCCTGCAGTTTCGGGAACGGGATGGACTGCACCTCCACCCTGCCCTGTTCGATATATACGACACCGCGATTTTCCGGCATTTGTCTGTCTCCTTGATGTGATTGTTGAATGGCCTAGCGTTCGAGGACGACGTCGGCCAGCGGCTTGCTGCAGCACGGCAGGATCCAGCCCTGGTCGATCTCGCGCTGGCGGATGCCGCCCGCGTGGCGCATGTCGACCTGGCCGGACACCATCTTGGTCTTGCAGGTGCCGCACAGGCCTTGCGTGCACGAGACCGGGAAGCGGACGCCCGCGGCCTTGGCGGCGGCGAGGATCGTCTGGCCCGGTGCGCACGCGAGCTCGTCGCCGCTGCGGCTGAAGGTCACCTTGAACGCGGATTCCTCCGTCGCGGCGGCCGGCGCTTCGTCGGCCGATTCCCGCGCCAGGGTCTCGAACGAGAAGCTCTCCTCGTGGTAGCCGGCCATGTCGAAGCCGGCGCCTTCGAGCATCGTCCGCACTGCCGCCATGTAGGGCGCGGGACCGCACGTGAACACCTTGCGTTCGCGGAAATCGGGCGCCACGTTCTGCAGCACGGCGAGGCTGAGGAAGCCGTTGAAGCCCGACCACGCGGCCTGCGCGCCGCGCCGTTCGCACACGGTGCCGAGCCGGAACAGGCCGTCGCGGTTGTGCGCCATCAGCTCCAGTTCGCGCGCGAAGATGATGTCGTCGGGCGTGCGCGCGCTGTGCACGAACGCGATGTCGGCGTCGAGCACCAGGTCGTGCATCGCGCGCGCCATCGACATCAGCGGCGTGATCCCGCTGCCGGCCGACAGGAACAGGTATTTCTGCTTTTCCGGCATCGGATGCAGGAAGCACGAGAAGCCGCCGGCCGGACCGCGCACCTTGACCCGCCCCCCGGCTTCGAGGTTGTCGTGCAGCCAGTTCGAGACCGGGCCGCCGGGCACGCGCTTGACCGTGATCGACACCGTGTCCGGCCGCGACGGCGTGGACGACAGCGTGTAGCAGCGCTGGACCGCCTGGCCCTGGACCTCGAGTTCGAGCGTGATGAACTGGCCGGGCGCGTAGCGGAACAGGCGCGGTTCCGGGGCCGCGAAGACGAAGGTCTTGACGTCATGCGTTTCCTGCCGCACGGCGCGGCAGACGAGCGTGTCGTCGCGGTCGCCGTCCCACGGGACGGCCAGGTTGGCGAGCGTGGGGTTGTGCATGACTTATCCGATCTCGGTCGACAGGCGGCCGATGTACCAGTTGCAGAACTTGTCGACCAGGCCTTCCGTGAACGGCGAATACGGCCCCGGTTCGTACGCCGGGCTGGCGATGCCGGCCTGCGACTGCTCGCACAGCTTGCGGTCCTGGGCATTGGTCGCGTTCCACACGGCGGTCAGGTTGGCGACGTCGTAGTCCACGCCTTCGACCGCGTCCTTGTGCACCAGCCAGGTCGTGCGCACGAGCGTCTTGTCGACGGCGATCGGCAGCACGGTGAAGGTCACGATGTGGTCGGCCATGAAGTGGTGCCAGGAATTCGGCTGGGTCCAGAACGACAGCGCGCCCAGGTCGGACTGCTGGAATGCGCCGAGGCGCTTGCTGCTGGCGGCCTTGCCGTTCATCGTCTGCGCTTCGCCGCCTCGGTCCAGCGGCAGGCGCTGGGTGCGGAAGCCCGTCACGCGGTCGTCCAGGTGGTCGATCTCGCGGCACGGCAGGCCGAGCGCCTCCCACTGCGCGTGGCGCTGTTCCAGGATGCGGTTGTATTCGTTGATGCCGTCGCAGGTCTCGGGCGTCGGCGCGTAGCCGAAGCCGTATTCGAACAGGGAACGGGTCAGCTCCGGATGGCTGCCGCGGCAGTGGTAGCACTCGCGGTTGTTCTCCATCGTCAGCTTCCAGTTGCAGTTCTCGACGATGTCGATCTGCGCCGCCACCTTGCAGTCGGCCACGCGGTGCTGCTCGATGTAGGGCGTCATCGCGGCCGCGAGTTCCTCGATGTCGGCCGGCGGATTCTCCGCGAGGCAGATGAACAGCAGGCCCGCGATGTTGCGGATGTGGACCGGCTTGAGGTTGTGGGTCTTGCGATCGAAATCGTCCCCCATGTGCTCGGCGAACATCAGCGCGCCCTTCAGGTCGTAGGTCCACTGGTGGTAAGGGCACACCAGGTTGCCGACCGCGCCCTTGTGCTCATTGCACAGCCGCGAGCCGCGGTGGCGGCACACGTTGTGGAAGGCGTTGACCGCGCCGTCGCCGTCGCGCACCAGCAGAACCGATGTCGTGCCGATGTCGATGGTGAAGAAATCGCCGTCTTCCGGCACGGCGGCTTCGGGTCCTGCGTAGATCCAGTGCCGGCCGAAGATGAGTTTCAGGTCCTGTTCGAACACCGCAGGGTCGAGGTAGAACGGCGCCTCGAGGCTGTAGCCGGGCTTGCGGCGGGCCAGGAGGGTGCGAAGGTCGGGAGTACGGTTCATTGCGGTCGCTTTCTTGCTAGGTATATGACACGAAAATGAATACATATGACGCTTGTGTATGACTTCATGTTCGACCAAAGCCGTTGCCGGGACTTGTCTTTTTGCGACGACTTTGGCGAGCTTTACGACGTGCGCCGGCGGTCAAAAGTAATAACCTGCCTGCAGGTTCACGCGGCGGGTGTAGCCGTCGTGCGCCGCGGACGTCGAGGCCAGTCCGCCGAAGTCCGGCGTCATGTACGGATGGTGCTTGCCGAGCATGAAGTCGGTGTAGAAGAACCACTTCCCGGCCGCGAAGCTCATGCCGGTCACGTTCTGCACCGAGTCCTTGTACCCGGCGACGCGCTTGCGCAGGACGCCGTAGTCGTTGTAGACCTTGAACCCTTTGAACGGCCCCAGCGTGCCGGGAATGTCGTAGCTGACGTTGGCGATATAGATGTCGCCTTTCGTCGCCACCGGGTAGGGATAGCCGAACGCGCCCAGCATCACGAAGCTGTTCGGATCGAGGCCGCCATAGGTCTGCGTCGCCGTGTGGCGCGTGCGGTAGTCGTAGCGCAGCGCTTCCAGCATCACGCCGAACGGGCCGTACGCGCCCTTGTAGTGCACCGCCACGGCATGGCGGCGGGTGTCGGTGCCGGCACCATTGCGGATCTCGCCCGCCAGCCCGGAGACGCCGAATTCGTGCTGCGGCGCGTCGCCGACGTGCCACACCACACGGCCGATCAGCGTGTTGCGCTCGCGGTCGCTCTGTCCGGTGCCGAAGCCCTGCTTGTCGTCGTCCGGCACGATGTTGTAAGAGTAGCGGTTGGAGGCGCTGGCCGTGTTGCTGCCGCCGCTGTAGGAACCGCCGTCGCGCGGATAAAAGCCGAGCTGCCACTCGACGGGGCCGGGGCGGCTCGCATACGTCGCGCCCAGGTCGTACTTGTCCTCGAAGCCCGTGTAGAACGCGATGGATTCGTAGAAGTTATTGGATGCGAAGGGCGACAGGCCGAACATGTTCTTGTCGAGCCCCACATGGATCGTGCTCTTGTCGGCGAAGCGCATGCCCACCCAGCCGTGATGCAGGAAGGTCTGCCAGTAGCCGCCCTGCCCCTTCGGAAAGCGGTTGTAGCGGTACTGCGCGGAGCCGATCAGCGTGCCGTCGTCGTAATTGACGTCCAGGCGCGCCGTGTCCAGCCCGAAGAAGCCGTTCGGGTGGTCTTCCTGCCAGCTTTTATACACATAATTGAAACGGATCGCGCCGCCGATCTGCAGCGGCGATTTGGCGGCGTCTTCGGCATGCGCGGACGCCGCGACCAGCAGCGCGGCGCAGCACAGGCATTTGATGTCGTTCACGGACGTGTCTCCTCCTGGCGCCGGCGGGCGCCATGTGCGGGTCGATGGGGGAACGGCGCGGCGCGGGGCCGCGCCGGATGCTTAGCGGGGTTCCTGGGCGACGGCCTTGATGAAGCCGACCATCAGCACCAGGATCAGCGCGAGGAACGGCGGCCCCATCGCGATGGCGCCCGCCTCGATGCCCTTCAGCGCGGATTCGTCGCCGATCACGAACAGGATCACCGTCACCAGCGCGATCATGACCAGCCAGATCACCTGCTGGATGGCCGGCGTGTTCGGATTGCCGCCCGCAGCGAGGTTGTCGACGACGATGGCGGCCGAGTTGACCGACGTGACCATGAAGATCACGAGGAGCATCACGACGGCGACCGACGTGAAGGCGAACATCGGGATCGTTTCGAGGAAGCGGAAGATCGCCGTGTCGACGTTGCCGAGTCCCTGAGCGAACGCCGGCGAGCCATGCAGGATGCTGCCGATGGCGCTGTCGCCGAACGCGGTGAACCACAGGATCGACACCAGGGTGGGCGCCACCAGCACCACGCCCACCATCTGGCGCAGCGTGCGGCCTTTCGAGATGCGCGCGACGAACACGCCGACCAGCGGCCCCCACGTGCACCACCAGGCCCAGTAGAACACGGTCCAGCCGTGCAGCCATTCCTGGTCCGGACGATCGATCCAGTTGCTCAACGGGAGGAAGTATTTCGCGTAGTCGACGGTGGTGCTCACGACGTTCGACCCGAAGGTCGTGAAGCCCACACCCGCCACGACGGCCAGGAACAGCGACAGCGCGATGAACATGTTGATGTTGCTGAGCACCTTGACGCCGTTGTGGAGGCCGCGCATCAGGGTGAATCCGGCGACGACGACGACGACGCCGATGAACAGCATCTGGTAGGCGAAGCTGTTCGGCACGCCCAGCACGTGGGTGATGCCGGCCGTGGCCTGCATGGCGGCCAGGCCGATCGACGTCGCGTGGCCGAACACCGTCAGCACCACCGTGAAGACGTCGACGACGTGGCCGAGGGTGCCCTTGTGCGCCTTGCCGATGAACGGCTGCAGGCCGGAGCTGAGCGAAAACGGCAAGCCCTTGTTATAGCCGAAGTAGCCGACGACGACGGCGGTCGTCAGGTAGATGGCCCACGGGTGGAAGCTCCAGTGGAAGATGGTCGCGCCCATCGCGGCATGCGCCGCCTCCGGCGTGTCCTTTATGACGTTCAAGGGCGTCTTGAACCATGCGGTGTAGTGCGCGACCGGCTCGGCCACGCCCCAGTACAGCAGCCCGACGCCCATGCCGGCGGCGAACATCATGCAGAACCACGAGAGCGTCTTGAATTCCGGCTTTGCATGCTTGCCGCCGAGCCGGATGCTGCCCCAAGGCGTGATCGCCAGCGCCGCGCAGAACAGCACCATGATGTTGCCAGCAAGCATAGTGAACGAATCGAAATGCTTGAGGCTGGCCTGCTTCAGCTCTTCGAGGAACCGGCCGGCAGCCGGGGGATCGACGAGGGCGGCCACCACGGCCACGAGCATGAAAAGGATAGAGACTGGAAATATGAACTTATGGAAGTTCAACCCCAGGACTTTGATATTGGCTTCAGGGCGAAAATCCACCCCACCCGCAGTGTGCTTCATCTTGCCTCCCAAATCGACGCAATTGGTCGCGGTGTTTTTTGTAAGAATGACGGGCCCGGGCCCCATGGCCTGCTCGTCAGCGGCCAGACTCAAACATACGCTGGGCATCGATCGGCAAATGTCTGGATTGCGACAATCTGTTGACTGTGTTCGTCAGCCTGTAACGGCCGGTAATTGAACGGCGCCGCCGCGCCGCGCGGCGCTGGGCGGATGGCCGAACTGTTCGCGATACGCCCTGCTGAAATGGGGCGACGATTCGAAGCCGCAGGCGACCATCACGTCCATGATCGACATGTCGGTCTGCGTCAGCAGCTCGCGCGCGCGGCCGAGGCGCAGCCGCAGGTAGTACTGGTGCGGCGCCATGTCGAGGTAATGCCGGAACATGCGCTGCAGCTGGCGCGGCGACAGGCCGACGCGACGCGCCAGCTCGGCCATCGCCAGCGGCTCTTCGATATGGCTTTCCATCAGCGTGGACGCCTGCACGAGCTCCGCGCGGCCGAAGCCGAGGCGCGCGGCGAGCGGCACGTGCTGGGGGTGCGCCGCGTCGCGGATGCGCTCGACGGTGAACTGCGCCGAGATGGCGGCGGCCACGGGCTTGCCGTAGCGGGATTCGGTGAGGTGCAGCATCAGGTCGATCGGCGCGGTGCCGCCCGAGCAGGTGATGCGGTCGCGGTCGATGACGAACAGGCCGTCGCTGAAGTCGACGTCCGGGAATTCCTCGCGCAGGGCCGCCATCTGTTCCCAGTGGACGGCACAGCGGTAGCCTTTCATCAGGCCGGTCTTGATGAGCGCATAGCTGCCGGTGCACAGCGCGCCCAGCACGACGCCGCTGCGCGCGAGACGCGTGAGGCATGCGGCCAGAGAGGCGTCGCAGGCCGCGCGCACCCGCACGCCGCCGCAGACGAACACCATGTCGGGAGAATCCGCCTGCCCGAGCGCCACGGTGGGGCTGAGCGGCAGGCCGTTGCTGGCGCGCGCCGGGCGGCCGTCGGGCGTGACGATCGTCCAGCGGTACAGGTTCTTGCCGCTGGCGCGGTTGGCCATGCGCAGCACTTCGAGCGCGTTCGCCAACGCGATCATCGAGTAATCGGGCAACGTGAGAAAAGCGATATGCAGGGCCGGGCGGCCCGACGACGGAGACATGACTTCCTTGGATGGCAACGCGCAGCGTCATTCATGCTAGCCGTGCGTTACCACCGTGTCAATCACGCGACCAGACGGGACTCCCGGATCACCCATGCTTCGCGCGCCTGCGCCACCCGCAAGGTGACGCCGCCGGTCGTCAGCGCCACGTCGACCTGCTTGACGCGCCCGTCGCGGTCGAGGATGTACGCGATCAGATCGCGCACGGCCTGCTCCGGCAGCGCGCCCGAGGCGTCGTCCGACCAGGCGCCCAACACGTGTTCGCAGATCGGCTGGTAATCGATGCAGTCGTCTATCGTCTGCGGAAACGCCGGCGCGAGCGCGTGGACGGTGATGTCGACCGTGGCGGCCTGGCGCCGCCATGCGCCGCCTCGCCGCAACTCGGTGGCCAGCGCGCGGACCTCGATGGTCCAGGGGATGAATCGGCCGGCCATGTCAGAAGTCGATCAGCCGGTGTTCGCGCAGGTAGTCCAGCAGGACCTGCGCCTTCTGCTCGGCGCTGCCCTGCTTGACGACCTGTCCCCCGCGCGCACCGGCGTCGCCGCCGATCGCGCCCATCATCCGGCTGTGGCCACTCTGCACCACCTTCGCCTTGAGCGGGCGCGGACGCCGCGTGGCCAGCTCGAACTGCCAGGCCGGCGCCGCCGGGCCGCCGCCGATCGCGCCCGCGACATACGTGACGCGTCCGGCCCGCGCCCGCGCATAGGCGTACTGGCGGGTCTGCGGCGCGCGCGGATGCACGGCCAGCACGGCCGGCAGGCTCACTTCCAGGCGCCGGCGCATCCCCTTGGGCAGGAACTGGCGCACCGTCAGCGTGCGGTGGTCCGCCTTCGCTTCCAGCACGTCGCCGACGAGCGGCACGCCCAGCCCTTCGGCCAGCAGATACGGCAGCATGCCGGACGCGGACTGGCCGTCCGAGCGCATGCCGCACAGCACGAGGTCGAAGCCCTTCAGGCGCGCCAGCAGCGCCGGCAGCACGTCGGCCGTCGCGGCCACGGTCAGCACTTCGATGGCCTCGACACCGAGTCCGAGGTACTCTTCCAGATTCTCCTTGCCGGTCATGCCGGCCGAGAGCACCGTCAGGCGCCCGGCCGGCGCGAGGCCGCAACCGAGTTCGAACGCGGCCGCGTCGCTGCTGCTGCGCACCGGCTGGCCGCTGACGGGATGGCGCGCGGTCGACACCAGTACCGCGATCCTGAGCGTAGTCGTCATGGTTTCCCTTTCCTTCGTTATGCCGCGGCGGCCGCGCGCGCCGCTTCCACCTGCCGCAGCAGGGCCCCCATCAGCGCCTGCGCATCCTCGACCAGCGTGAGGTTGGCGCGCTTGACGATCGGGGCGCTGTCGTCGAGATTCACCGCGATGACGTGGCGGCAGTCCTTGATGCCCTGCAGGTGCTGCACCGCGCCCGAGATGCCGAGGGCGAGATAGGCGCTGGCCTGCACGGTCTTGCCGGTCGCGCCGATCTGCTTGGCGCGCGGGAAGCGGCCGTCGTCCACGGCCACCCGCGACGCGCCGGTCGCGGCGCCCAGCGCCTTGGCCAGCGCGCCGAACGTGTCCATGTCGCGCATGCCGTTGCCGCCCGAGAGGATGAAGTCCGCCTCTTCCAGCCCGATCTGATCCGGGCTGCTCGTTTCCAGGCCCAGGTCGCGCACGCCCGGCTGCAACGCCGCGGGAATGTCCACTTCCTCGATCGTGCCGTGGCCGATGAACGGCAGGTCGGCATCCGCCGCGTGGCGCGCCAGCAGCATGACCTGCGGCAGCGCGCAGCGTGCGAAGCGCCCGCCCGGCACCAGGCGGCAGGCGCCGCTCGCATCCAGCTCGACGACGTCGGTGGCGATGGTGCGGCCGGTGCGCGCGGCCAGGCG
Organism: Massilia putida; assembly: GCF_001941825.1. Lineage (NCBI taxonomy): Bacteria > Pseudomonadati > Pseudomonadota > Betaproteobacteria > Burkholderiales > Oxalobacteraceae > Massilia > Massilia putida. Next base: position 6,404,404 of record NZ_CP019038.1, on the reverse strand, counting down.
CCGTCCCAGGTCGCCGTCGGCGCTGCGGTCCGGTAGGAAGATGTGGACCGGCTGGTAGCGCGCGATCAACTGCTGCGCCAGCGCCAGCGTCTGTTCGGGGCAGAAGCGCATCGCGTCCAGCTGCGGCAGATTGATCACCGCGTCGGCGCCGCAAGCCCCCAGGTCGGCCGTGGTGCCGCCCAGCACGGCCACGACGACGCCGGTGACGCCGTCGGCCAGCAGTGCGGCCGCGGCGATCGCCTGGCGCGCATGCTCGTCGAGCATGCCGCGGTCGGTGTGCACCAGCACGAGCATATGCCGCTCGAACGGCTGCGTGGTGCGCAGCTGCTTGCGCGCGGCGGCGTGGTGCGACAGCAGCAGGTCGCGCGAGCCCTCCTCCGCGCCGAGGATGATGCGCTTCAGGCCACGGGCCGAGATGACGTACGGGCGGCGCGGATTGACCCGGCGCGCGGTTGATTGACGACGTTCCATTTAATCTCCCAAGCGCTGGGCAACCAGCTCAGCAAGTTCCATGACTTCGGGACGCGGCCCGACGACGCCTTCCAGCATCGCGGTGCAGTTCGGGCACGCGACGGCCACCACCTCCGCGCCGATCGTGCGCGCATCGACGATGCGGATGTCCGGGATGCGCGTGGTGCCCGGGATGTCGGTGAACGGCGCCCCGCCCCCGCCGCCGCAGCAGCGTCCGCGTTCGCGCGACCGCTCCATCTCGCGCACGGCGATTCCCAGCGCGGCCAGCACGTCGCGCGGCGCGTCGAGCTCGCCGTTGTAGCGGCCCAGATAGCACGGGTCGTGGTAGGTCAGCGGCGCTTCCAGCGCCTCGCCCTTCAGGCGCATGCGGCCTTCCCTGAACAGCTTCGCGATCAAGCCGCTGTGGTGCACGACGTCGTAGCGGCCGCCCAGCGCCGGGTACTCGTTCTTCATGCAATGGAACACGTGCGGGTCGGGCGTGACGATGTGCTTGAAGTGCAGCTTGCCGAGCGTGGCGATATTGGCGCGCGCCAGCTGCTGGAAACCCGCTTCGTCGCCGAGGCGGCGCGCCAGGTCGCCGCTGTCGATTTCCGCCTCGCCCAGCACGGCGAAATCGACCTTCGCATGCTTCAGCACTTTCACCAGCGCCCGCAGCGCGCGCTGGTAGCGCATGTCGAACGCCCCCTCGCCCGCGATCAGCAGATAGTCCGTGCGGTCGCCCGGGCCGAGCACGGGCACGTCGAGGTCGACGGCCCAGTGGTAGCGCACGGCGCGCGGGAAGCCGCCCACGGTCTGCGTGTGGCGCAGGTTGTCCAGCGCCTGCGCGCCCTTGCCGGGGACGGCGCCGTCGACCAGCGTCAGCGAGCGCCGCATGTCGACGACGGCGTCCACGTGCTCGATCAGCATCGGGCACTCCTGCACGCAGGCGCGGCATGTCGTGCACGACCAGACCGTGTCGGCGTCGAGCAGGCCGGGGAAGATCGGCTGCTGCGGCGCGCCGCCATGCTTGCCGACCGGCTTGCCGGGATACGGCGTGCCCGCATAGCCGGCGTCCGTCTTGCCGGACAGGCCGACGACCATGTCCTGGATGAGTTTTTTCGGATTGAGCGGCTGCCCCGCGGCCAGCGCCGGGCACGCGGCCTCGCATTTGCCGCACTGGACGCAGGCGTCGAACTGCAGCAGGCGGTTCCAGGCGAAATCGGCCGGCTTGGCCACGCCGAAGTCGCCGCCTTCCAGGTTCAGCGGGCGCAGGTCGGTCGACCGCTTGCCCTCGAAGCGCTGCTGGCGCGGGTGGAAGGCCAGATTGAGCAGGCCGGCGACGGCATGCTTCATCGGGCCGCCCATGCCGATGCCCAGCGCCAGCTCGGCGGCCCCCAGCGCGAGCAGGACGATGGCCAGCAGCGCCGGCGCCTGCGCGCCCTGCGGCGCGTACCAGGCGGCCAGCGCGGCGCCGAGCGCGAACGCGGCCAGGGTGAACGGCAGGCGCATCCACGGCCCGCGCGACAGCCGCGCCGGCGGCGCGAGACGGCGCCACGCGACCATGGCGGCGCCGGCCAGCATCAGGCACGACGCGCCCAACAGCACCCGGTCGAGCACGGGCGAGTACAGCGCCAGCCCGTAGTTGATGCCGATGACGAGCATGGCCAGGATGGCGCCGCCGGCCACCGCCACGTGGGTGCGGGCGATGAACGGCTCGCGCGCCACCACGTGGTGCAGGTCGACGAAATAACGCTTCGGGATCGCGAACAGCTTGGCTAGCGCGACCGGTTGGGCGCGGCCGTTGCTCCACAGCCGGGCGCGTTGTGCCAGCCCAAGCAGCATCAGCGCCATGCTGGCCCAGAACGAGATGGTGAGGATGTTGGCGAACATGTCAGAAGTCCTTGCACAGGCGCAGAGAATCGTAGATCGCGGCGTGGATGTTGTGCATCGAGACGCAATCGCCCACGCGGAACAGCAGGAAGTCGCCCGGCCCGATCTCCTGGTCCAGGCGCGGCTGCGGCTCGGCGGCGAACAGCTTGTGCACGTCGGTCTCGCCGCGGTTCAGCGACCGCTCCTTCAGTTCCCAATACAGGCCGTCGTTCGGCGTGATGCCGTTTTCGATCACGACCTGGTCGACTTCGCGCTCTTCCAGCTCCTCGGTGTACTCGTTGCGGATCGTGGCGATCAGCTTGTCGCCCTCGCGCGTCACCGAATCCAGCCAGTAGTTCGGCGTCATCACGACGCCCTGCGAATACATGCGGCGGTAGAAGATCGGGAACGTGGTGCCGCCCACGTCGTCGCCCACCTTCACGTCCGGCGTCACGATCTCGACGACGTTGCCGCGGCTGGCGATGAAGTCGGCCGTGCCGGCGCCAGCGTGGGCGCTGATGCCGTCGTACACGAGCACGTTCTTGCCCGGCGCGACCTTGCCGGACAGGATGTCCCAGCTGCTCACGGCCAGGCCGTCGGCCACGTGCCAGTTCGGGTTCTCGCCCGTGTGGCTGTTTCCGCCCGTGGCCATGACGACGATGTCCGGCTTCTCGGCCATGATGGCGCCGATGGTGGCCGCGGTACCGAGGCGGCGGTCGACGCCGAGACGCTTGGTCTCCATGTCGAACCAGCGCACGATGCCCGCCATCTGCTCGCGCTGCGGCGCCTTCGCGGCCAGCAGCACCTGGCCGCCCACCTGCTCGTTCTTCTCGAACAGCACGACGTCGTGGCCGCGCTCGCGCGCCACCCGCGCCGCCTCGAGGCCGGCCGGCCCGGCGCCGACGACGACCACCTTGCGCTTCGGCCCGCGCGACTTCTCGATCGTGTGCGGCATCGTCTGTTCGCGGCTGGTCGCCGCGTTCTGGATGCACAGCACGTCCAGGCCGTTGTACTGGCGGTCGATGCAGTAGTTGGCGCCGACGCACTGCTTGATCTGGTCTTCCTTGCCGTCGCGGATCTTGATGACGAGGTGCGGGTCCGCCATGTGGGCCCGCGTCATGCCGACCAGGTCGCACATGCCGTTGGCCAGGATGCGCTCGGCCTGGACGGGGTCGCGGATGCTTTGCGCGTGCATCACCGGCAGGGTAAGGACCGACTTGATGCCGGCGGCCAGGTGCACGAACGGCTCCGGCGGCAAGGCCATCGGCGGCATGCAGTTGACCAGCGTGTTGTGCGTGTCGGCGCCGGAGCCGACGATGCTGATGTAGTCGATCAGCCCCGTCTTCTCCATCGCGACCGCGATCTCCTTCAGCACCTCGTGGGAGAGGCCGTCCTCGTGGAATTCGTCGCCGCACATGCGCAGGCCGACGACGAAGTCCGGTCCCACCGCGTCGCGCACGGCCGTCAACACTTCGACGCCGAAGCGCATGCGGTTGGCGAGCGAGCCGCCGTATTCGTCGGTGCGCTTGTTGGTGCGCAGGCTCCAGAACTGGTCGATCAGGTGCTGGTGGGCGGCCGAGATCTCGATGCCGTCCATGCCGGCCGCCTTGACGCGCTTCGCGGCGGCGGCGAAGTCGCCGACGATGCGGCGGATCTCGTGCAGCTCGATGGTCTTGGCGTTGCCGCGGTGGACCGGTTCGCGCACGCCCGACGGCGTGAGCAGGTGCGGCCAGTGCTCGCCGTGGTAGTTCGAACGACGCCCCATGTGCGTCGCCTGGATCATGATCTTGGCGCCGTGCTTGTGCATCGTCGCGGCCAGGCGCGCCAGCGGCTCGATCACGCGGTCGTTCGACAGGTCGACCGACTTCCACCAGCCTTGCGGGCTGTCGATCGACACCGGGCTCGAGCCGCCGCAGATGCACAGGCCGACGCCGCCCTTCGCCTTCTCTTCGTAATAACGGATATAGCGCTCGCCCGGCACGCCGTTTTCCGCGTACACCTCGGCGTGGGCGGTGCTGACGATGCGGTTGCGGATCGTCAGCTTGTTGATGGTGAGCGGCGCGAACAGGTTCGGGTAACGCATGCTGGCCTCTTATTTCGGTTCGACGATGAAGACGCAGTGGTCGTGGCCTTCCTCGGCCGCGCAATGCGCCTCGCGGCTGGTGGTGACGTAATCGCGGCCGGTGTCCTTGCCCACCCAGTCCATGGCGCCGGCGAACCAGCCGGCGAACATGTAGCACAGCTTGTCGTGCGCCTCGGGCTGGGCCAGCACGAACGACGAGTTGTGCAGGGTGATGCGGGCGTGGCCCGTGTCGGCATCGGCCGACTCGAAGGCGAACAGGCCCCAGCCGCGCTGCGACAGGCGCTTCAGGTAGTGTTCGTACACGTCCATCCCGGACAGCTCGTGCGTCGCGGCTTCTTTCGCGCACCAGAAATACGCCGACTTGTAGCCCGCATCGTACAACTGGTCCGCATAGCGATCGCGCCCGAGGGCCGCTTCGATGGCGAGATGGTTATTGGTGAAGAAGTGGCGCGGCACGTACAACATCGGCAGGCCGTCGGTGGTCCAGACGCCGGTTTCCTCGTTGACGTCGATCGGAAGTTGGGGCTTCATCGGCAAAACCTTTCAGTGGATTCTTTAATGACAGCAGAGGCGTTCAAGCGCCCCAGACTTCGCGGAACGTGTTGACCCAGTTCCCGCCCATCACCTTGCGGATGCGCGACTCCGTCCAGCCGGCGCGCTCCATGGCGGCGGTCAGGTTCGGGAATTCGCCGATGGTGCGGATGCCTTCCGGGTTGATGATCCGGCCGAAATTGGTCAGCCGGCGGTGGCGGCCCTTGTCGTGGGTGATCCAGTCGAAGAAGCCCTTGTCGTAGCCCTGGGTGAAGTCGGTGCCGATGCCGACGCAATCCTCGCCCACCAGGTTGATGACATAGTCGATCGCCTCGACGTAATCGTCCACGGTCGCTTCGATGCCGCGCTTGAGGAAAGGCGGGAACATGGTCACGCCGATGAAGCCGCCGCGGTCAGCGATGAAGCGCAGCTGCTCGTCGCTCTTGTTGCGCGGGTGTTCCTTGAGGCCCGACGGCAGGCAGTGCGAATAGCACACCGGCTTCGTGGACGCGAGGATCGCCTCTTCCGACGTGGCGCCGCCGACGTGCGACAGGTCGACCATGATACCGACGCGATTCATCTCGGCGATGACCTCGCGGCCGAAGCCGGACAGGCCGCCGTCGCGCTCGTAGCAGCCGGTGCCGACGAGGTTCTGCGTGTTGTAGCACAGCTGGACCACGCGGACGCCCATGTCGGCGAACGCCTCGATGTAGCCCAGATTGTCCTCGAACGCGTGGGCGTTCTGGAAGCCGAGGATGATGCCGGTCTTGCCCTTGCGCTTGGCGTCCAGGATGTCCTCGGTGCTGCGCACCAGCGACACCATCTCATTGTTCTCGCGGATCAGCTTCTTCATGTCGGCGATGTTCGCGACCGTGTCGTTGAAGCCTTCCCACACCGAGACCGTGCAGTTGGCCGCCGTGAGGCCGCCGCGCCGCATGTCCTCGAAGATCTCCTTGTCCCATTTGGCGATGATCAGGCCGTCGATGACCACCGACTCGTCGTGCAGTTTGCTCATGTCTTCTCCTCCTGTCGATGGTGTTATTAATAAATCGGGAATTCCTTGCACAGCAGCGCGACTTCGTTGCGCACACGCTGTTCGACGGCCGGGTCGCCCGCCGGGTTGGCGCGCAGGCCCTGCAGCACTTCCAGGATCAGGGCGCCGATGCGGCGGAATTCCGTCTCCCCGAAGCCGCGCGTGGTGCCGGCGGACGTTCCCAGGCGCACGCCCGACGTGACGGTCGGCTTCTCGTCGTCGAACGGGATGCCGTTCTTGTTGCAGGTGAAGCCGGCCCGTTCCAGCGCCTGTTCGGTGGCGTTGCCCTTCAGGCCCGTCGGGCGCAGGTCGACCAGCAGCAGGTGGTTGTCGGTGCCGCCCGTGACCAGGTCGACGCCGCCCGCCACCAGCACCTCGCCCAGCGCCTTCGCGTTGGCGACGACGCGCTCGATATACGTCTTGAACGAAGGCTGCAGCGCTTCGCCGAACGCCACGGCCTTGCCGGCGATGACGTGCATCAGCGGGCCGCCCTGCAGGCCGGGGAACACGGCCGCGTTGATCTTCTTCGCGATCTCGTCGTCGTTGGTCATGATGATGCCGCCGCGCGGACCGCGCAGCGTCTTGTGCGTCGTCGACGTGGTGATGTGCGCATGCGGCACGGGGCTCGGGTGCACGCCGGCCGCCACCAGGCCGGCGATGTGCGCCATGTCGACCATCAGGTAGGCGCCGACGGCATCGGCGATGGCGCGGAACCGTGCCCAGTCCAGTTCGCGCGGATAGGCGGAGAAGCCGGCGATGATCAGCTTCGGCTTGTGTTCCTTGGCCAGGCGTTCGACTTCGTCGTAGTCGACGCGGCTGTCCTCGCGGCGCACGCCGTATTGCACGGCGTTGAACCATTTGCCGGACAGCGCCGGCTTGGCGCCGTGCGTCAGGTGGCCGCCGGCCGACAGCGCCATGCCCAGCACCGTGTCGCCCGGCTGCAGCAGCGCCAGCATGACGGCGCCGTTGGCCTGGGCGCCCGAATGCGGCTGCACGTTGACGTGGGCGGCGCCGAACAGCGCTTTGGCCCGCTCGATCGCGAGGGTCTCGATGACGTCGACCTCGTCGCAGCCGCCGTAGTAACGCTTGCCGGGATAGCCCTCGGCGTATTTATTGGTCAGCACCGAGCCCTGGGCTTCGAGCACGGCTTTCGACACGATGTTCTCCGACGCGATCATCTCGATCTGGTCGCGCTGGCGCTGCAGTTCGCCGGTGATGCCGGCCATGACGGCCTGGTCGGACTCGGCCAGGGTATTGCGGAAGAATGCGGAATTGGACATGGTGTCTCCGTTGTTGGGCTCAGCAGCTGACGACGTTGACGGCGAGGCCGCCGAGCGAGGTTTCCTTGTAATTCACTTGCATGTCGACGCCGGTCTGGCGCATCGTTTCGATGACCTGGTCGAGCGAGACGATGTGGCTGCCGTCGCTCATCAGCGCCATGCGCGCCGCGTTGACGGCCTTGATCGCGCCCATGCTGTTGCGCTCGATGCAGGGCACCTGCACCAGGCCGTTCAGCGGATCGCAGGTCATGCCGAGGAAGTGCTCCATCGCGATCTCGGCCGCGTTCTCGACCTGTTCCGGCGTGCCGCCCATGACGGCCGCCAGGCCGGCCGCCGCCATCGAGGCCGACACGCCGATCTCGCCCTGGCAGCCCATCTCGGCCGCCGAGATCGACGCATTGCGCTTGTAGAGCATGCCGATGCCGGCCGCCGTGAGCAGGAAGGTCAGCACGGCCGCGTCGCCGGCCCGCGGGTGGGAACGCGTGTAGTAGCTCAGCACCGCCGGGATCACGCCGGCCGACCCGTTGGTGGGCGCCGTCACGACGCGGCCGCCGGACGCGTTCTCTTCGTTGACCGCGATCGCGAACGCGGACAGCGTGTCCATGATCGCGAAATCGGCGGGCAGCTTGCCGTCGGCGCCGTGCATGGCCTGGCGGTACAGGCCGGGCGCGCGGCGCTTCAGGTTCAGGCCGCCGGGCAGCACGCCCTCGGTCTGCAAGCCGCGCTCGACGCAATCGCGCATCACGTGCCAGATCTCCAGCACGCGGTCGCGCGTGACGGCCGGGTCGTGGTAGCGCGACTCGTTGTGCAGCACGACGTCGGCGATGCTGCAGCGGCGCCGTTCGCACCACGCCAGCAGCTCGGCGGCGCTGGCGAACGGGCATGGCTCCTCGTGCGCGGCGTGGGCGTCGGCATGGCGCACGTTGATTTCGTCCTCGTCCTTGACGGCGCCGCCGCCGATCGAGAAATACGACCGGGCCAGCAGCACGTTGCCGCGGTCGTCGAACGCGGTGAGGCGCATGCCGTTCGGATGCTGCGGCAGCGTCTCGCTTTTGTGGAACAGCAGGTCGGTGGCGACATCGAACGGCACCGCATGCACGCCGCCCAGCAGCAGGCGCCCGTCGCGCAGCACACGGTCGACGTACAGTTGCGAGGCGGCCGGATCGACCAGGTGCGGCTGTTCGCCCAACAGGCCAAGCAGCACGGCGAAGTCGGTGCGGTGCCCGACGCCGGTCAGCGCCAGCGATCCGTACAGATCGGTGCGGACGCGCACCACTTCCGCCAGTTGCGGGCGCAGCGCCTGCAGGTAGCGGCTCACGGCGAGCATCGGGCCCACGGTGTGCGAGCTGGATGGGCCGATGCCGATGCGGAACACGTCGAATACACTGAATGGCATGGTGTGTCTCCTCAGACCAGGCGCAGGACCGGATGTGCCGTGCTGTGCTCGAGCGCGGCGATGCCGAGGCCATACGGCCGTGCGGTTTTCGACAGCAGGCGCCAGATGTAGTCGGCGAAGCTGCGGCGGAAGATCAGGAAGATGCCCTTGTCGTCGTGGCGGAACACGGTGATCGTGGCCTTGCCGCAGACGGTGCTCGCCAGGCGCCCCGGCCCCAGGGTCTCGAAGTCGTACACGCCGACGTGGCGCAGCAACGTGACCTGCTGGGCGCCGGTCAGGTAGACCATCGTCAGGCCGCCCGAGTTGTCGACGACCTGGGCATGCATGTCCGCCAGGGCCGCTTCCAGGCCGGCGATGCAGGCCTGGCGCGCCGACCGGGCGCACACCAGCAGCCATTCGTCCGGCGCCTGCCACAGGGCGACGCCGTTCGCGAACGGCGTCACGGTGCCGGGGACGGTCGGCAAGGCGATGCCCAGCACGCTCTTGACGGCGCGCACGAAAGCCGGGTCCTGGGCGTCGCCGCGCACGATCACGTAGCCCAGCAGGGCCAATTCGTTCATCCACACGCCGCAGCTGCCGTCCGGGCGGCGCGCCTTGGCGGGCAGGCCGAAATCATGCAGGGGGCTTTGCGCGTAGGGCGCGAACGCGACCTTCGCGCGCGCTTGCGGTTCGACGACGTCGGCAAACTGCAGATTGGAGTTAGACATGTTGACGCTTCCCTTCAGGATCAATGAATACCGGCGAGACGATCTTCGCGGCCGTCATGGCGCCGCCGTCCCAGGCGTGGAATACCTGGCCTTCCTTGGCGAGGCCGCCTTCGATCAGCGCCAGCGCGATCGAGCGGCCGAGGAAGGCGCTGTGGTAGCTCGACGTGACGCGGCCCACGCTGCGCTGCGCACCGCCCTGGCCCCTGCCTGCGCTGCCGTCGACGATCTGCGCGCCCTCGGCCAGCACCACGTTCGGGTCTTCCGTCGTCAGGCCGACCAGCTGCTTGCGGTCGGAGCGGGCCGTGTCGGCGCGGGCCAGCGAGCGCTTGCCGAGGAAGCTGAACGGCTTCTTCATGCTCACCGCCCAGCCCATGCCGAGGTCGATCGGCGAGACCGAACCGTCGGTGTCCTGGCCGACGATGATGAAACCCTTCTCCGCACGCAGCACGTGCATGGTCTCGGTGCCGTACGGCGTGATGTCGAACTCCTGGCCGGCCGCCATCAAGGTCTCCCACATGTAGTGGCCGTAGCTGGCGTCGACGTTGACCTCGTACGCGAGCTCGCCGGAGAAGCTGATGCGGAACACGCGCGCCGGGACGCCGGCCACGGTGCCGACGCGGCAATCCATGTACTTGAAGGCTTCCGGCGACAGGTCGATGTCGGTGCACAGCTTTTCCAGCACGGCGCGGCTGTTCGGGCCGACCACCGCGCAGGTGGACCAGTGGTCGGTGACGGACGTCAGGTACACCTTCAGCTCCGGCCACTCGGTCTGCAGCCACTTCTCCAGCCACGTCAGCACGCGCGCCGCGCCGCCGGTCGTGGTGGTCATCATGAAGTGCTGGTCGCCGAGGCAGGAGGTCACGCCGTCGTCCATCACCATCCCGTTCTCGTCCAGCATCAGGCCGTAGCGGCACTTGCCCGGCGCGAGCTGGCTCCACGCGTTCGAATACACGCGGTTGAGGAATTCGCGCGCGTCCGGGCCGCGGATGTCGATCTTGCCGAGGGTCGACGCGTCCATCATGGCGACACTGGTGCGGGCGGCCACGGCCTCGCGGTTCACGGCCGCGTGCATGTCCTCGCCCGGTTTCGGGAAGTACCAGGGGCGCATCCACTGCCCCACCGTCTCGAACAGCGCGCCGCGCTTGACGTGCGCCTGCTGGGCCGGCGCGTAGCGGCGCGGATCGAACGTGTCGCCGACCATCGACCCGGCCAGCGCGCCGAACGCGACCGGCGTGTAGGCCGGGCGGTACGTCGTCGTGCCGACTTCGCCGATCGGCTTGCCGAGCGCACGGGCGGCGATCGCGAAGCCGTTCACGTTCGACAGCTTGCCCTGGTCCGTGCCGAAGCCGAGGCCCGTGTAGCGCTTGACGTGCTCGATCGAGCGGTAATTCTCGCGCACCGCGAGTTCGATGTCGGACGCGGCGACGTCGTTCTGGAAGTCGACGAAGGCCTTGGCGCCATGCCCCTCGCGCTTGCCGTCCGGGACGCGGAAGATGGCGCGCGCCGGCGCGGCGTCGACCGGCAGTTTGGCGCCGGCGATCTTGGGCGCCTGCGCCGCCACCTTGCGGCCCAGCTGCGTGCACACGGCGCGCACGGCGTTGGTCGTCTGCGCCATGGCCGCCTGCAGGTCGAACTCGCCGACGACGGCACCGACGCAGGCGATACCGGGACGGCCCTGGGCCGGCGCGACGAAGGCCAGGCGGTTCTCGTCCCAGGCCGGGCGGCTGCCGTTGTGGCAGAACAGGTGCACGTTCGGCGACAGGCCGCCCGACGACAGCAGCAGGTCGCAATCGACGCGCGGACCGGTGCCGATGGCGACGTCCTTGCGCGGATCCAGCTTCACCAGCCGGGCGCCGGTCACGCTGCGGCCGCCCAGCGCCTGGGCGATGCCGTGGCCCTTGAGGACCTCGATGCCCGCCGTGCGCGCCACATCGGCGCGGCCCGCGATGGCGCCGCCGGCGCGGGTGTCGCACAGGATCACCTTGGCACCGGCGCCGGCCAGGTCGACGGCTGCGCCATAGGCCCAGTCGTTGCTGGTCAGGACCAGCACGCGCTGGCCGGCCCGCACCGCGTAGCGGTTCAGATAGGTCTGGCCGGCGGCGGCGGTCATCACGCCCGGCAGGTCGTTGTTGCCGAAGACGAGCGGACGTTCGATCGCCCCGGTCGCGAGCACCACGTGGCGCGCCCGGATCTTGTGCATGCGCTGGCGCGGCAGCAGCGCGTCGCGTGCGCTGGGGACGATGTGATCCTGCAGCAGTTCGACGGCCTGCACCAGATTCCCGTCGTGCATGGCGAACGCCGTGGTGCGGGCGAGCCGCGTCACGTTCGGCAGAGAGTCCAGTTCCGCGAGGGTGCGCTTCAGCCAGGTCTCGGACGAGCACTTGTCCAGCACCGCGTTGTGGTCGGACAGCAGCCAGCCGCCCATCTCGGCCTGTTCGTCGACGAGCATCACGCGCAGTCCGGCGCGCGCCGCGATCAGCGCGGACCAGATGCCGCAGGCGCCGCCGCCGATGACCAGCACGTCCGGGTGGTGGTGCAGGTGGTCGTAGAATTCCGGGTCCGGATCGACGGGCGCCCGGCCGTAGCCCGCGGCGCGCCGGATCACGTCCTCGTACAGCGGCCACATCTTCGCCGGCGCCATGAAGGTCTTGTAGTAGAAGCCGGCCGGCATGAAGCGCGCGGCGCGGCCCATGATGCTCTTGACGTCGAGGTTCAACGACGGCCAGCCGGTGGTGGAGAACGCGTTCATGCCCTGGTACAGCTCGACCTGGGTCGCCTTCAGGTTCGGCACGGTGCCGGGACCGCGCTCCAGCTGGATCAGCGCATTCGGTTCCTCGGCGCCGTGGCCGATGATGCCGCGCGGACGGCCGTACTTGAAGCTGCGGCCGATCATGCGCACGCCGTTGGCCAGCAGCGCGGAAGCCAGCGTGTCGCCCTCACAGCCCCGGTAGGCCTTGCCGTCGAAGGTGAAGTCGACGGGCTTGTTGCGGTCGATGCGCGAGTTGGGACGATTGATACGATGCGAGTTCACGCTTGCTCCTCCAGGTAGATCCGTTTGCCTTCGGCCAGCGTCCAGCAGCCGCCTATCTCGTGGGTGAAGGTGTGGCGCTTGACGGCGACGACCTTGCGGCACGCGGCCGCATGCAGCCATTGCTCCCAGTGCCAACCCTTGCTGTTCTTGCGCATGAACAGGTAGTCGCCCCATTCGTCGTCGCGGCAAGCGTCGGGCGCGGCCGGGCGCGCGATGAACGCTTCGCCGGCGTAGCTGAACTCTTCTTCTTCGCGCACCTCGTTACAGTGCGGGCAGTGGAACTTCAACATGTCTCTTCCTCCGTCAGTGGGCGACGCCTGCGGCACCGTGTTCGTCGATCAGATGGCCGCTGTGGAAGCGGTCCAGCGCAAAGGCTTCGTTGAGCGGGTGCGGCCGGTCGCGCGCGATGGTGTGGGCGAACACGTTGCCCGAGCCGGGCGTCGCCTTGAAGCCGCCGGTGCCCCAGCCGCAGTTGAAGTACAGGCCCTTGACCTTGGTCTTGCTGATGATCGGGCAGGCGTCCGGCGACACGTCGACGATGCCGCCCCACTGGCGGTTCATGCGCACCCGCGAGAACATCGGGAACAGTTCGATGATGGCGGCGGCCGTGTGCTCGATGACGTGCGGGCTGCCGCGCTGCGCGTAGCTCAGGTAGCTGTCGATGCCGGCGCCGATCACGAGTTCGCCCTTGTCCGACTGGCTCAGGTAGCCGTGCACCGCGTTCGACATCACCACGGTATGCAGCACCGGCTTGAGCGATTCCGACACGAACGCCTGCAGCGGGTGGCTTTCCAGCGGCAGGCGGATGCCGGCCATCTTGGCCAGCGTGCTCGAATGGCCCGCCGCGACGCAGCCGACGCGCTCGGCGCGAATGGTGCCGCGCGTGGTCTCGAGACCGCGGATACGGCCGCCTTCGATGTGCATGCCGGTGACCTCGCACTGCTCGATGATGTCGACCCCGAGGTTGCTGGCGGCGCGGGCGAAGCCCCAGGCCACCGCATCGTGGCGGGCCACGCCGCCGCGCGGCTGGAAGCTGGCGCCCATGATCGGATAGCGCGCGTTCGGGCTGGCGTCGATCATCGGGATGCGCTCCTTGACTTCGGCCGCGGTGAGCACCTGCGCGTCGATATCGTTGAGCAGGTTGGCGTTGACGCGGCGCTCGATGTCGCGCATGTCCTGCAAGGTGTGGCCGAGATTGAACACGCCGCGCTGGCTGAACATGACGTTGAAGTTGATTTCCTGCGACAGGCCTTCCCACAGCTTGAGCGAGTGCTCGTACAGCATCGCGGCTTCGTCCCAGAGGTAGTTCGAGCGCACGATCGTCGTGTTGCGCGCCGTGTTGCCGCCGCCGAGGTAGCCCTTTTCGAGCACGGCGATGTTCTTGATGCCGTGTTCCTTCGCCAGATAATAGGCAGTGGCCAGGCCGTGGCCGCCGGCGCCGACGATGATCACGTCGTACGAGGCCTTGGGCTCCGGGCTGCGCCAGGCCTGGTCCCAGCCTTCCTGGCGTTTGAAGCCCTGCTGGAGGAGGCTCCAAAATGAGTAGTTCTTCTGTGCCATATCGCGCTTTCCGCAGTGAGGTGTTGTGGGTTCCATTATTGGGACCGTTACGGATTGCAAATTGATTGGATAAGACGGCCAGTTGTCTGTTTCCGACATCCTGTGGCCTGGACGCCGCGCGTGGGGGCGCCGCGGCGGGCGGTTTGATCAGGGAAGACGGCCGCTTGTCCGATTCCGACATCCGCCCGCGCATCGGGCATGGACCCTTGTCGCAAGGGCATCCGCGCACGATCGCGATGCACCTGGGCACCATCAACGTGCACGTGTCGCGTACGTGCAACTCGACGAGCCATTGCCGCGTATACATGTAATGAGGCGTCCCGCACATTGACTGTATGCGCCACTGCCAGTTGTTCGCGGGCGCAGCCGCGTGTATGCTTGCCACCAAAATAAAGCAGGTACGGGAAATGCTAAGAACGAGGTGGACACCCGTTCATGCACCCGGAACGGTAAGGAGACAACCGTGTTAAATGCGATTGCAGCAAAAAAGCCCCGGCTCTCCGTCGGGTTCATCCTCGCGCCGAATTTCACGATGCTCGCGTTTTCGGCCTTCATCGACACCTTGCGCCTGGCCGCCGACGATGGCGACCGCAGCCGCCCGATCCACTGCACGTGGAGCGTCCTGAGCCACGATATGCGGCCCGTGAAGGCGAGTTGCGGCATCGAGGTCACGCCGACCGCCGGCCTGGAAGATCCCGCCAAGTTCGATTACATCGTGGTCGTCGGCGGCCTGCTCAGCGCCCTCAAGCTGGCGCCCGCGATGAACGACTACCTGAAGCGCGCGGCCGACACCGTGCCGCTGGTCGGTATCTGCACGGGCCCCTTCGTGATGGCGCGCCTCGGGCTCATGAAAGGACGGCGCAGCTGCGTCAGCTGGTACGTGCATGCCGACTTCACCAACGAGTTCCCCGACTTGCAAGTGAGTTCGGACGAACTGTTCATCGACGACGGCGACCGCCTCACGTGCGCGGGCGGCACCAGCGTGGTCCACCTCGCGGCCTACCTGGTCGAGCGCCATTGCGACAAGGCCCGCGCGGCCAAGGCCATGCGCATCATGATCGAGCACGCGCCGCTGCCGGCCAAGACGCCGCAGCCGCAACCCCTGTCCACGCGCACGACGGACGATATCCGCGTGCGCAAGGCGATGCTGCTGATCGAACGCCATTTGTCCGACCCGCTGCCGACGGAATTCATCGCGCAGCACGTGAACGTGAGCGTGCGTCACCTGGAACGCCTGTTCCAGGCCGAACTGGGCATGAGTCCCCTCGCCTTCGCGTTCGAGCTGCGGCTGAACAACGCGCTGAACCTGCTCGTCTCGACCCGCAGCTCGATCATCGACATCGCGCTGCAATGCGGGTTCCTGAGCAACTCGCATTTCTCGCGCTGCTTCCGCAACCAGTACGGCAAGACGCCGTCGCAGGTGCGCGAGGAAGCGAGCGGCAAGAGTACCGCGGCGGTGCCGGTGTTGTGGTAGACAAACAGCCATGGCGTCTGCGGAAGCGATGAGGCCATCCGGGCGCGCGCTCGGCAGTCCGACGCCACGTTGATCTGGATCGAGACCTGCCGCGACAGGCAGCCGACATACGAACCGACCTGGGGTTTCCGACGGTCGGGTGATACGGCAAGTGAAAACTGTGCCTAGTTAGTGAAAAACGAGTGTCACCGTAAGTGAGAAAATTGCTGACCTCGGGCCGTTCGTGGCAGCCTGAGCAACACTGCCGTACACTCGTCGAACTTCCGCTATCGGCCGTGGATTCAACTGGTGAACGCAACACATTCATGAAATCGTTGTGCTGGCGTTTGATAGTTGAGGGTTTTCCGTGGGCGCTCGTTTAGCCGTCTGGCTACCTCGTCTAGATTCTCCTGGGTGAATCGCCACCGCTACCGTAGATACTCTTCAGCCTTACAATGAGGCAAATGGAGAGGCAATGAGCAGCAAGCGATACACCGAAGAATTTATCCTGTACGTCGGCTGTGCCAGATGCTTGAGATATGGCCTGCTGCCGATTCGGGTGACACCGCTTTAAGCTTTTCTAGCTTCTTCAAACTGCATTGGGCTGACGTATCCCAGCGTCGAATGTCGCCGCGTAGTATTGTAGAAGCGTTCGATGTAGTCGAACACGTCTGAGCGCGCCTGGGTACGGGTACGGTACACCTTTCGTGCTGTTCGTTCAGTCTTGAGCGAGCTGAAGAAGCTCTCCATTGCCGAGTTGTCCCAGACTTCGCCGGCCCGGCTCATGCTGCAGGTAATGCCCTGTTCCTTGAGCAGTTGTTGGAAGTGCTCGCTGGTGTATTGGCTGCCCTGATCCGAATGGTGGAGCAACGCAGTTGGCTTACCTCGACGCCAGACAGCCATCATCAGCGCATCGACGACAAGTTGCGAAGTCATGCTGTCTTGCATCGACCAGCCAACGATACGACGCGAATAAAGGTCCAGCACGGCGGCAACGTACAGCCATCCTTCGGCAGTCCAAATATACGTAAAGTCGGCGACCCATTTCTGATTTGGCGCCTCGGCCTGGAACTGCCGATCGAGCAGGTTCTCTGCCGCGGAGCTGCGCGCTCCGCGGTCCTTGGGCAGACCTCGGCGTCGAGGCCGGGCGCGCAACGCCTGGTCTCGCATCAGACGCTCGATACGATGCAGCCCACACTGCAAGCCTTGCTCAAGAACGTCGCGCCAGACTCGCCTTGCTCCGTAGGTCCGGTCACTGCGCAGGAAGCTTTGCCGTACTTGGACACCCAGCTTTTTGTCTTGCCTGCTGCGCCGGCTCGGCGGACGCGTCAGCCAGCCATAGAAGCCGCCCCTCGAGACACCGAGCGCCTCGCACATCAAATTGACCGGCCAGACTCCTCGGTGCTTCGCGATGAAGCCGAACTTCAATCGACTCCTTCGCGAAGTAGGCCGCGGCTTTTTTCAACAGGTCTCGCTCCATCTTGAGCTTGGTGACTTCTTTGCGCAACCGCGCAATCTCAGCATCCTGGGCCGTCATCTTGCCGTTGCCAGGGAATGCTTCCTCGGGTTGCTCGCGCAATTCGCGTACCCATTTGCGTAGGACGTTTTCGTGCACGTCCAGGTCTTGAGCAGCTTGGCGTACCGATACCCCGCGTTCTTCGACCAACTTCACCGCCTCAAGTTTGAACTCTCGGCTGAACTGCCTTCTTGCTGCTGCCATTGATTCCTCCTGACCCCATTTTCCACCTTAACTTGGTGTCTGTGGAATCGGCAGCAGGCCACAGTTTGCTCTAGATGCGATTGAATGCCAGGACTGCTGAACCCAGCAATCAATTCGCCCAGCATAGCCTTTGCACGAAACAAAGGCCAGCTACGGCGAGGGACATGATCACACGAAACTAAACATCTACCTGATGAGCACGAGTACCCCTCAACGCGACAAAACCGAACGCGAGCATTGCGCTAAACCGCGCTGGGCGACGCCGCTTGTTTGCAGGCGCTGAAAACTGCGGCGAGTGTGCTGCCGTCATGCATAGTCTGGTCGGTACGGACCGGCCTAATGGCCACCGATCGCAAACTAGCCTTTACAAACCATGTGCATTTGGCGATATGACAGCACATGGCTTGCATACTTGCTCCTAGCAGGCGGGACAATACATCGAAGATCAGCACGCGCTAATTAAGCGAAGACCGCGACGCCATGTGTACTACGTTCCGCGCCCAGGTTCAGAACGAGGGCCAACCATTGACGAAGACCAGATCGCTAATGAACATGATTGGCGTGTAATTGTTGTACGAGTCCAGCTTGTGCCGGATCATTGCGCCATTTGCCACGCTTTCGCCGCCGGGTGCGATCCACTCGCCAGCGCCGGCTTCGAGCACCGTGCCACCGCCATTCACCATGTCCACACCATTCTTGTCGAGATAGGGCCCCGTGACGCTCGCCGAACGCCCATAGGCAATTCGGTAGGTGCTACTGCTGCCGCTGCAGCACGTCCCTTTCGACACGAAAAGGTAATAGTAGCTGCCGTTTCTCATAATGAACGAGTTCTCGATACCCGAGCTGTCGGCAGCAAGGTGGTATCGGGATCCAGTCGGCTTGAGCGTGGTCACATCGACGCGAGTGACGTAAATGCCGGTCCACCAAGAACCATAGGCCAGCCATGGCTGCCCTGACGGGTCGACGTAGAAATTTGGATCAATGGCGTTAAAATCCGACCCTGAATTGGAACTGAGCACAATTCCCTGGTCGACCCAGTCGCCCTTCGCGATGCTCGTGGCGGTGGCGAGGCCGATTGCCGAATTCTGCGACCCGAATGTCGACACCGCGTAATACACGATCGCCCTGCCGTTCCAATCATGGATATCTGGCGCCCACGCCTTTGTAGTGTTGCCGTTGTAAGCGCCCCACCACGGAAGGCCATTCCCGAAAAGGCTGACACCCTGTGTCCAGCTGTGGCCATCCGGCGAGTACTTCACGCCGATGCCAGTGTCGCTGGTTTCGAACACCCACCAGGTCGATCCCTCGACATACATGCTGGGATCGTGGGTGACGAGGGCGCCGGAGAGTGTCCAGGTAGCTCCTTCCGCCTGCGTTGCGAGACCGAGTGCACCCAATGCCAGCCCAGTGATCGCGGCTACCTTCTTCAATTGCGCTTTGATTTGCATGATGACCGTCCTTGTCGTTGGATTTTTGCGGTTGATTTCTCCGGCGCGCGATTCGAGCAACGCGTCTGAGCCATCGTGCGCCGGTTCGTGCACGTTGACGAATCAATTTTTTCTTGCGTGTGATCTGCAAAGTGGTATCACCTGCTCGGCTTATGCGAAACGGATAAGCGAGATATGCTAGTCCAGCTGGCGCACTGCGAACGTCCATATGAGGTATTTACTTCTAGCGGGGCCTCGACCGTCTCCTCGAAGGCAAGGCCCAGTTCAGCGAGCAGGAAGCACGCGGCATGGCACTGTTCGTCGACCCGAAACGCGGCAATTGCGCGTCCTGCCATCCGGTCGATAAGGGCGCAGCTGGAGCGCATCCCCCTCACCGACTACAACTTCCAGACCCTAGGTGTGCCGCGCAATCCCGAGATTCCGGCGAATGGCGATCCGAATTATTACGACCTAGGTTTGTGTGGCCCGCTCCGCACCGGCAAGGCCGATAACCCATGGTACTGCGGGATGTTTCGCACGCCGACGCTGTGCAACGTCGCTACACGCGGCGCCTTTTTCCACAACGGCGCTTTCACAAACTGGAAGATTCGCTTCGCTTTTACGTACAGCGCGATACGGATCCACAGAAGTGGTATCCGCATCCCGACGGCGGCCAGCCTTTTGACGATCTGCCGGTGCGCTACCAGAGCAACATCGACCGCCATAATGCACCGCTGACCAACCGCAAGGATGGACAACCGGTATGGACCGAGGCGGAGATTCACGACGTCGCAGCATTCTTGTCGACGCTGAACGACAGCGATGCGCGATCCGTTGCCAGCACCGGCGCAGGCGAGATACGGCGGTAGAGACGCGCAAGCGGCTAACTTGGCGATGGAACAGACGTGGGCATCGCCCGCGCTCGTCGGCTGAAACAAATACCATTGGCTCTGACGTGAAAATGTTGCCAGCGCAAATGCTCGACGATTTTGCGCGCCCTTAAGCAGGAGGCCTGCTTCGCTACACCGAACTGGAGCCGTGCAGCTGCGTTGCTCCAGGTCCCGCATGCTGAAAAGTGCGCTCGCGTCCGGTCGGGGTTCCTGGTCGCTCCTATAGCGGAACCCGGCCGTTCGCAAATTCCAGTGTGCGGTTCGTTTTGCTCTGCTGGCAAGTAGGGTTTTTGATAGACGTATTAAGTATCTCTAACAATACCGTTCAACGTACCGCCAGCAGATGAGCGAGCAGGCAAGCAAAAGGAAGGCTTGATGAATATCTGCGCGGCGCTCGTAGCGGATTCGCAATAGTGGGTCAGCGGTCATGCAGCGGCATATAAAATTTGGTCCACGGGCGCCGAATGTGCACCGCGCGCCTAGGCCAAGCAGATCCGGCCGAAGCGATCGGCCGCCCTCAGGCACCTTTCCTGAAACCCAAATCCGGCAACCGCTTCATATACGATGTCCGAAGGAGCCATCCATCGAACCGCTCAAGCTCCTGTACCCAAAAAGGACACGACGTGGGCAAGAGCATGCGCCATCATTGCTGCCTCGATTCCGTAGCGCCAGTATAGGTACCCGAACATCACTCCCGGCACGCTGTTTGAACCGCCCCGAATTTGGCGGAGGCTCCAACTCTTGAGAGAATGGAGCTATGAACAAGAAGCCAAGCAAATTTTCACCGGAAGTCCGGGAACGCGCTGTCCGTCTGGTACGTGGGCAGCGTAATGAGCATCCTTCGCTGTGGGCTTCGGTCGAGTCAATTGCAGCGATGATCGGCTGCACGCCGCAAACGCTGCATGAATGGGTCAAGCGCGACCAGGTTGACCAAGGTGAGCGCGCAGGAGTGACAACAGACGAACGTGAGCGACTTAAAGCCCTGGAGCGCGAGAACAAGGAACTGCGGCGGGCCAACGAAATCCTGAAGCTGGCGAGTGCGTTTTTCGCCCAGGCGGAGCTCGACCGCCGGTTGAAGTCCTGAAGGCCTTTATCGATCAGCATCGCGACACCTTCGGGGTCGAGCCGATCTGCAAGGTCTTGCGGATTGCCCCGTCGGGTTATCGGCGCCATGCGGCACAGCTTCGTGATCCGTCGAAGCGATGCGCCAGGGCGAAGCGCGATGAGATTCTGTGCCCGGAAATTAGCCGGGTTTGGCGGGCCAACATGCAGGTCTACGGCGCGGACAAGGTCTGGAAGCAGATGAATCGGGAACGCATCGCCATCGCTCGCTGCACGGTGGAGCGTTTGATGAAGCGGCTGGGTTTGCAAGGTGCTGTACGCGGCAAGCGAGCCCGGACAACGAGTCCCGATGCTGCCACTCCGCGCCCGCTGGATCGGGTGAATCGGCAGTTCACAGCGGACCGCCCAAATCAGCTGTGGGTATCGGACTTTACATACGTTTCGACGTGGCAGGGCTGGCTGTACGTGGCCTTCGTGGTTGACGTGTTTGCGCGGCGCATTGTCGGCTGGAGGGTCAGTTCGTCGATGACCACTGACTTCGTCCTGGATGCGCTTGAACAGGCGCTGTATGCCCGCCGACCCGGTGACAATGGAACTTTGATTCATCACTCCGACAGAGGCTCGCAATATCTCAGCATTCGCTACAGCGAACGGCTGGCCGAAGCAGGTATCGAACCGTCGGTCGGCAGCCGAGGCGATAGCTACGATAACGCGCTGGCTGAAACGATCAACGGCTTGTACAAGACAGAATTGATTCATCGCCGGACCTGGAAAACCCGGGAGTCTGTCGAGCTGGCAACGCTGGAATGGGTAGCCTGGTTCAACCACCATCGGCTGATGGAACCACTCGGCTATATCCCGCCCGCCGAAGCTGAGGCAAACTATTATCGGCAACTCACAATCGCTGCCGCTGAAGTCGCATTAACTTAAACCAACCAGCCTCCACGATTCCCGGGGCGGTTCACATCCACGACGAGCGTCACGAAAAGACTGCTGACTAGCAGCGTATTCCTGTAGCTCCTGGGTAGCTTCTCAACCGTCCGCTCTGGATCGATAGCGACCTGTCAACGGCTTGGTCGGCCATGACAGAAATTTCATTTTCCGAGTCACGCTTGCCGAGTTTTTCACGTTCTCCGTCAGGTTTCGTAGTCGACGTGACGCAGATCGTGAAAAATCCCTTTGTAGTCAACACCCGGTTTCTCACTTACCGCGTCACCCGACACTGACGCAGGCACCCAGCGCGCCAATTCGGGATGCGTTGTCGTTTATGTCTCTTGGCAACGACTCCGCAAGACCCTTGCCGATTTTTATGCGCCCGGACAGCGCATGGCAGACGTCTGTCCAGCGCACCTGCGCGCGGTGCCCGAGAGCGCAGGCATACGCTCGAACCTGAATCGATCCGTGTTGACCGACCGCGGATCTATCCGGGCGCTCTACCGTCGCCGAGGACCTTGGCGCTCGCTGAGCGCCGCTTCTCGCCACGGCGGATGCCGCTCGGGCCATCGACACCTACATGCTGTAAAGCAAGATACCCGCTCGACAATGTCCGCTGACAAGTGAATCGTGCGCGCCGATAACCCCTGTAAAATCTCGGCAATTTCGTCGTTACGTAAAGTCAGCCGTGGAAAGTCAGCGCTTAGTCGATCTTGAAGATCTCTGTAACAATGCAACGGTAGCGCTGTTTGTGATGGACCAACGGCAATACTGTGTGTATATGAACCCCGCAGCGGAACAGTTGACCGGTTTTACTCTTGCGGAAGTGCGGGACGCGCCGCTGCACGATTACATCCACAACCGCCGCCCGGACGGTCGCCCTTATCCGCTCGAAGAGTGCCCGATCGATCGTGCCGCGCCTGCGAACATGCAGGAGCAGGGAGAGGAAGTCTTTGTCCACAAGGACGGCACGCTGTATCCGGTCACGTTCACCGCCAGTCCGATCCGTCGGAACGGGGTCGTGGTCGGCACGGTGATCGAAGTCCAGGATGCACGGACGCAGCTGAAGCAGGCGCAAGAGCGCGAGGCCCTTCATCGGATCGGCCTGCTCATTCTGCAGGAACTCGATCACGAAAAAATTGTCCAGGCAGTGACCGATACGGCGACACGGCTGACGAACGCGCAGTTCGGCGCATTCTTCTACAACGTACGTAACGAGGCGGGCGAGTCTTATACGCTGTACACCATCTCCGGCGTGCCCAAGGAGCATTTTTCCAAGTTTCCCCTGCCACGCAATACGCACCTGTTCGGACCGACCTTTCGCGGCGAACGCGCTATCCGAAGCGACGATATCTTGCTCGACCCTCGCTATGGCAAGATGTCGCCCCACCACGGCATGCCCCCGGGACATCTTCCCGTCCGCTCGTACCTGGCGGTGCCGGTCACGCTCGGGAATGGCGAAGTGATCGGGGGACTCTTCTTTGGACATGCCAACACGGGCGTATTCAAAGAGGAACACGAACGGCTGGTGGAAACGCTCGCTGCGCAGGCTGCCATTGGCCTGAACAAGGCGTCGCTCTACCAGGATGCCGTGTTCGCCCAGCGTCGTGCCGAACAGGAAGCGGCCGAGAAGCAACGCCTTTACGAAGAAGCAGCGCGCGCCAACGAAGCCAAGGACCAGTTCCTGGCCACGGTCTCGCACGAATTACGGACGCCCTTGACGTCGATTCTCGGCTGGTCGCAAATGCTCACGTCAGGCCGGCTGGACGCCACGATGATGCAACGCGCGATCGAGACCATCGAGCGCAATGCGCGGGCGCAAGCCCAGATCGTGGAGGACCTGCTCGACATATCGAGAATCGTCAGCGGCAAGCTGCGCCTGAACGTCCAGCTGTTCTCGCCGCATACGTCGGTCGAGGCCGCCGTCGAAGCGCTGCGGCCGACCGCGATGGCAAAATCGATTGCCCTTCAGCTCGTCATCGACCCGCAGGCGGGACCGATCTCCGGCGATCCGGAGCGCTTGCAGCAGATCGTCTGGAATCTCATGTCCAACGCGATCAAATTTACGCCGAAGGGTGGCCGTGTGCATCTCGCCGTGCAACGACATCACTCCAACATGCACGTCGTCGTCACGGACAACGGCGCCGGCATTCCGCCCGAGTACCTGCCGCGCATCTTCGACAGTTTCACCCAGGTAGACGCATCGGCGAGCCGTAAGCACGGTGGACTCGGCCTCGGGCTCGCGATCGTCAAGAAACTGGTCGAGTTGCACGGCGGTGCCGTGAGCGCCAACAGTGATGGACTGGGGAAAGGCGCGTCGTTTACGGTCAGCCTGCCGCTGGCGCCCCTGGCGACACGGCCGGCAACAGCCCATCAGGAACCGATGGCCCAGCCCTATCGCATCCCATTGAATACGGAAGAGTTCGGATTGGCGGGCGTTGTCGTTCTCCTGGTCGAGGACGACGACGATGCACGCAACATGCTCGCATCCGTCTTGTCCAGCGCGCGTGCCGTCGTGGAAACCGCCGCCGACGCCGAAGAGGCGTTGCTTATTTGGGAAGGCATGCAGCCGGACTTGATCGTCAGCGACATCGGCATGCCGGGCATGGATGGCTATGCCTTCATTGCGGAGGTGCGGCAGCGCGAAAAGCGCAATCGTCTGCCGGGCGTGCCGGCGGTGGCACTGACCGCCTACGCTCGCGTCCAGGACCGCATGCGAGCCCTCACGAGCGGTTTTCAGATGCACGTCGCCAAGCCGGTGGAACCCGCCGAACTGTTGACAGTGCTGTCGACGCTGAGATCGTGGCGGCTGCCTTAGACCAGCCGATATGCCCGTGCTGGCAGGCCGAACGACGTTCGTACATGGGCCCCGCCCGGTTGCACCGTTGAAAAAGAATTGGATTGCTAACAGGTATAATATGTATTGGTGCAAACATGTTGTTCTCCTCATCGCCTGCACTGTCCCCGTTTGCCGTTCTCTTCTCATCACTTACTGAATGCGACTGTCATGTTCTCGACGAAACTGCTCGATCTGAAGGATTCCGCCTCTTCCGTCGCCAACGAGATAGCGCCGTTCGCTACCGACGTCGACCGCGAGGCGGCCTGGCCGGCCCGCTCGATGGAAGCGCTCTCCAGGTCTGGACTCATGGGCCTTCAGGTGCCCGAGCAGCTCGGCGGGCACGGCCAGGGTTTGCTCGCTTTGGCGGTGCTTACCGAAACGCTCGGCAAAGCATGTCCTTCGACGTCGATGTGCTTCGGCATGCATTGCGTCGGCAGCGCGGTGATCGCGGCCAAGGCGACGTCCTACCAGTCGGAGGCTTATCTAAGCAAGATCGCACGCGGGGAGCACATCACCAGCTTGGCCTTGTCCGAGAGTGGCACCGGCGCGAATTTTTATCTTTCGGAAACTGCTATCGCCGCGGCCGGCGACCACTTCCTCGTGAACGGGACAAAGCAGTTCGTCACCAATGGCGGGCACGCCGATTCCTACGTCATCTCGGCGCTCAGCCCGAACACCGACGAAGTGGGCGACTTGAGCTGCCTGATCGTCGATCGGGATACAGCCGGGCTCGAGTGGCTTGAACCATGGCACGGCTTCGGTATGCGCGGCAACGCATCGCGGGGAATGCGCCTGGAGAATGCGCGTGTACCGTCCGCCAATCTGCTGGGGGAAGCCGGTGACCAAATATGGTATGTATTCGAGGTCATCGCGCCTTATTTTCTGATGGCGATGGCGGGCTGCTATTTGGGCATTGCGCAGGCCGCCCTCGACGCCGTGAGTGAACATTTGCGCACACGGCGTTATAGCCATACGGGCGAATCGCTGCGCCATATCGACCAGCTCCAGATGAAATATGCCGACATGTGGATGTCCGTCGAGAAAACCAGACAGCTCTTGTACGCGGCCGGCGAGCGTGGCGACCGGGGCGATCCCGAGGCACTGCCATTCATCCTGTCCTGCAAGGCGGACGCAGCAGAGACAGCCGTAGCGGTCACAAATGACGCCATGACCGTTTGCGGCGGCATTGCCTATCGCGAGAACAGCCGTTTGAGTCAGATGCTGCGCGATGCGCGCGCCGGGCACGTCATGGCTCCCACGACCGATATGTTAAAAACCTGGGCCGGGCGCGCCTTGCTCGGCCTGCCTTTGCTGTGACCGCGCAGTGGATTACAAACTCATCGTTCTCGTCGTGCCTTCACCAGAAACGGGCGCTGTGGACACCGGCATCGCACGGGCTGCGGCAGCGCTCAATCTGGAAATCGCGCTGGCTGCGCCGTCGGATGCGGCCCAGCGGATCAGGGATCTGATCGGGAGGGGTAGAGAACCGGCGGTCGTGCTGGTTGCTCCAGGCGTCGATCACGCCACGGCGGTCGCGCGCCAGATCCGTACGGTCTGGGAAGTCGGGCAAATCTTGTTCGTGCCCGCCAACGAACACTACCGGGCGGTCCAGAACGAGTTGCGGTATGCACCCATGCTCGGTCCGAACTGGTCTCTGATACCGCAGGACGATCCGCGTCTCGGCGAAAAACTCGCGCGCGCCGTGCAGGCGAGCCGGCAACGGACACGACTGCGGACGACGCTGGACCGGGCCAACATCCGGCTGGCGGCGCCGAAACCCATCGATGACGTTGCGTATCGCCAGTCGGTCATTTCGGAGCACTATCTGGCCAGCCTGCTGCAACACTCGTCCGATGCAATTTTCTCGCTGGATCCGCATAACGGCGTCCTGTATTGGAGCAAGGGGGCCGAGCAGCTGTTTCGATTTCGTCCCCCTGCTAGACAGCGGGTGAACGAGCTTCCATTCTGGTCGCCCGCACTCGATCCGCTGCTCGAGCGGATCCACGCCGGCGAATCGCCTTTGAAATCGGAACTGACTGCCGTCATCGACGGGCAGAAGCTTCATCTTGAAGTGTCGATGGCCCGGGTGCAGGATGAAAACCAGGCGTTTATCGGCACCTCGATTGCCGTACGCGATGTATCGGACGTGGTACGGGCAATCGAAACGGAACGCGCCGCGCGGCAACACGCCGAGCGGCTCGGACGTCTCAAGGACGAGTTCCTTGCTCTGCTCTCGCACGAATTGCGCACGCCCCTCAGTGCCGTCATCGGGCGCACCCAATTACTGCGCATGCAACACCGCAATTCGCCCGATATCCAGTCGGCGCTGGAAATCATCGAACGCAATGCCAAATTGCAGGCGAAGCTCATCGAGGATCTGCTCGACGTCTCTGCGATCATAACCGGCAAGCTCATTTTGGAGTCCCAGGATATCCTGGTCACCGATCTGCTCAGCGCTGCGGTCGCTTCCGTGCAGGGGCTGGCCGCCGCCAAGGAACTCGAACTGTTGACCGAGTTCGCCATCGGGGACGCAACGATCGTGGGCGATGCGGATCGCCTGCAGCAGGTGCTCTACAATATCTTGAACAATGCGATCAAATTCACGCCGAGCGGTGGACTGATCCGCGTGCGCGCCGACCTCGGCACCGGGCGCGACGTTCGAATCGTCATTGAAGATACCGGATGCGGTATTTCCGCTGATTTTCTGCCGCATGTGTTCGACAAATTCGGACAGGAAGACACCTCGATCACACGGCGGCACGGCGGCCTCGGCCTCGGTCTGTCGATCGCAAAACAAATTACAGAGATGCATGGCGGAACCATTGCGGTAGCAAGTCCAGGGCGAGGGCTCGGCACCGCTTTTACGCTGACGTTTCCGATCCGGCTCAAGCATCCCGACCGCGAGCCCGGGCCTCAGCATCCCGCCACACCGGCCGGTCATTCGCAGACGCTCACGCAGCTGAAGGTTCTGGTGGTGGAAGATGTCGCGGATGCCCGTCAACTGGTCGTCGATGTGCTACGCGCGCATGGCGCGCACGTGCTGACGGCGGAGTCAGCGACGACTGCACTCGACGTGCTGCGCACCGAGACGCCCGACGTCCTGGTCAGCGACATCGGCATGCCCGACATGGACGGCTATCAGCTGATCGAGGAGGTGCGGCGGCGGGGCTTCTCGGACGCGGTTCTGCCTGCGATCGCCCTGACCGCGTTTGCCAGCGCTGCCGACCGCCAGCGGGCGCTCGCCGCCGGCTTCCAGGCCCATGTGGCGAAGCCGCTCATCGTCACGGAACTGGTGTCCATGTTAACGACTGTCATGGCATCGCGTACGGGTGTGGCAGGTTGAGTTCGATCCATGCGACGTATCGTGCAGACCTGCGATGCGGCATCGGGTCGTTCCACGTCGGCGCACGTCGGCGGTCCAGGCACTGTGCATCGTTCCAGTGGCGATCGATAGGATGAGGCAGCCAGGCAATCGCCGCTGCACCCGTCCGCCTCTGACTCTACTCCCCGTTTGGCCCCGCTTCGTGACGTTCGTCGCGCGCAGACGGCCTTTCCGACCCATTCGTGAGCAAGTGCAGTAACGCCGCGACATCGACCGGTTTGGTGAGGTGGTGGTCGAAACCTGCAGCGATCGAACGTTCGCGGTCCGAGTCTTGGCCGTAGCCAGTCAACGCGATCAGTGTCGCGTGCGCGGTCTGCGGCAGCGCACGTATCCGTTGCGCCAACTGGTAACCGTCGATATCGGGTAGTCCGATATCGAGCAGGAGCACGTCCGGCGCGGCCTCCTCCGCCAACGCCAGCCCGCGATGTCCTTCGTAAGCGACATGCAGCCGATGCCCGACAGAACCAAGGTACATCGACAGCATGTCGGCCGCGTCGACATTGTCGTCGACGATGAGGATGTCGAGTGCCCGACTTTCCGCTGTATCGCCGTGCTGAAGCACTTCCAAGGCAGGTGTCGCGTGCGCTCGAGGCAGCCGAATCGTAAATTCGCTGCCGGCGCCAGGTCCCGCGCTGGCCACACCGATGTGCCCCCGATGCTGCTCGACCAGGCTTTTCACAAGTGCCAGTCCAATCCCCAGTCCGCCTTGGGCGCGATCGAAGGAACGTTCGCCCTGAACGAACAGGTCGAAGATATGAGGCAGCAGCGCGGCATCGATACCGATGCCGTTATCCCGCACGACGATTTGCACCGTGCTCGCGTCCAGCCTGAGTTCAAGCTCGATGACGCCGCCTTGTGGCGTGTACTTGGCCGCATTGTTGAGCAAATTCGTGACAATCTGCACGAGTCGGGTGCTGTCGCCGCGCACGTGCGCGGCTTGCGTCGGCACGGTCAGTGCCAGCTGGTGACGTCGCGAGTCAATGAGAGGCCTCGCCTGTTCGACCGCATCCCGTACGATGGCCACTATGTCGTGTAACCCCTGCGTCAGCACCACGAGGCCGCGAGTGACGCGTGAGACATCGAGCAGGTCGTCGAGCAGTTTGGTCATGTGGCCGATTTGGCGGTCGATGATCTCGCAGGTTTGTTTCACCCGATCAGGCGTTACTTTCCCGAGCCTGAGGATTTTGGCCGCCATGCCAATCGGTGCCAGCGGATTACGTAGCTCATGGGCCAGCATCGCCAAAAACTCATCCTTGCGACGGTCGGCATCGCGCAGCTTCGCCTCCGCCTCGCGTCGGAACACGAGTTCGTCTTCAATGCGCTGGTAGGCTGACTGCAGCTCGCGCCGGCTGACGTCGAGGGCCGTATTGAGTTCGTTGGCACGGCGGTGGCTTTCGCGCGCGGCGGCGGCGAGCCCCACAGCGGCAATTTCAGCCAGTTCGCCAGCCAACCTGGCACCCAGCAGGGGCAGCAAGGCGACAATTGCGGCCCGGGTCGGCGCAGCAGGCTCCGCCCCGAGGAACGCGACGATTACGTTACCTCCTGAATCGCACTGCCCCCACACGGGCGAATCTGTATCGCAATCGGCCGAGGGAAGGGTCGCCTCGGCGCTGCCTGTCTCCGCGCACCGGCCAAGAAAGTCTTGCCAACGCCTACCGGCACGCAACGTCTGAGGCAATCCGGGAGCAGGCAAAAATATCCCGACCTCCGCGTCCCTTCCAAATATCAGAACCTGTGCGACGCCAGCGTAACGCGCAAGGTTGGTCGTCCCGACAAATCTAGTGTCAGCGTTCTGCAGGTCGATGAAGATGGACACCAGCTCAAGCGGGATCATCGCATGCTTAGAGCGGGATCGCACATACGACGGCAGTACAATTATGGAATCCGCTAAATTGCCCGGTGCTCCGGGCAATCTGGCCGTACGTATTGCAACCAGCGAAATTTTCCGAACCGAGCGCCTCGCCAACGGCTTTCAGTTCGTCGTCGAACTCAAGCCCGAGGCGCAACCGGGTGGCGGCGCAATCAAAAAGCAGCGAGCCGGCGTGCTTGCCTCCGTCCAAACCCGTGAGCGCCGCCCGGGCCGCCTCGCGCGCCGCCTCGCAGGCAGAGGCGGTGTCCGAGACCATGATGTGCACGGTGGCCCCGACCGGCACCTCGGCGGCACAAGAAATCGAGCCGTCGTCATTGAGTGCAAGAGGTACGCGCAGCTTATACCCGTCGCCGGTTTCGATGCCGATCACGTTATGAAGGAAAAACGGGAGCGCATCGGCACGGTTGAACGTCTGACCCGTGGCTTGCGCATGCTCTTCAAATGCTTCTACCGCAGACGTCGCGTTCAGGCTGACCAGGCGTGTGCCTTCAGCCTCGGTGACACGCAGCGGGGGGCTGCTCGGTCGCCAACCATGGCGAACGCCGAGACCGATGGGCTTCTTCGACAACATTTCGAGCACTACGATCGCATCGGTATGTGCTTCCGTCCCCATGAAAACATGCGTCTGCTTGAACTTGGCATCATCGGCCGCCCCGCCGCCGAACAGCTGGTAGGTGCCGCCGGTACGCAGCATCATTTCGTGGATGATCTCGTTAACGTAGCCCGCCAGCGCATCGGTCAACACGAGCGCACTGCGATAGGGGAAGTCCGGATGGTCGCCGCCGGTAAAAACGGGCATGACCTGTTCGAGGGCGCCACTGAAATCTTGCCGGAGTCCCATGCCCAGTCCGGCTCGAAACAGGATGTCGTCCGCGCGAATTGCCATCACGGACACCGAAGCATGCCCCGTGGCGCAGCCGGAAAACTCCCCCGCCGATGAGCAGCCGACAAGCACGCGTGGCTGGCACGCGGCCTCGAGTGCGGCTAACAGCGGAGCGTAATCAAGTTCGGGGGACGCGAAAACGATCAGCACGTCCGGGCGGCCGCCGTCCAGTTTTTCAAAGATAGATTCGGCCAGCACGCGACTTGCCGCTTCCGGCGAGGAAAGGAGAGTGTGGCCGACCGCCACGATGGTATTTGCCATGGATAATCTATACAGTGGATAAACGCTGAGGGATTACTGGAGAATCACGGAACAGCACGACAAGATTTTGCTGACTTTCATACAATAGTGTAGTTAGGAAAAACATGCAAATTTGTTCCGTGCGGCAATAAAAATTGCCGCAGACGCGATGCGTGCCTCGCATTGGGAATGCATGATGACGCGTGCCCGATTCGCCAGGTACGCGCGACGCCGCTTTCTGTGACAATGGCGTATGACCAAAATGCCAGATTACGCTGCGCTGTTCGAAGCATCGCCCTATCCGTATTTACTCATCGCACCGGACCTGACCCTCATCGACGCCAACCAGGCCTACCTGAAGGCGACTGGCGCTGCCCGTCACGCCATCGTGGGCAAGCATATTTTCGAAGCCTTCCCGGCCGACGCGTCGGACCCCACGTCGACCAATCTCGACGAAGTCAGGAAGTCGATCGCCATCGCCGTTGCGACCGGCAAGCCGCATACGAGCTCGCTGCTGCGCTATGCGGTGCCCCGGCATCTGCCCGAAGGGACGGTGTTCGACCACCGCATCTGGAGTGCGGTCCATACGCCGGTGATGGATGCGGCCGGCGCGGTCCAGTTCGTGGCCCAGACGGCGATCGATGTGTCGGACCTGTACAGGTTCGATGCGCCGACCAACCGCTACGTCCTGAACCAGACCGTCAATGCGGTGCCGGACGTCGAAGAGCGCTCGCGCCCGCAACTGCACGAGGCCCTGACGCGCATCCTGAATGCGGAGCGCACCCAGTTGCAGACGATCTTTCACCAGGCGCCCGGCTTCATTACCGTGTTCGACCATCCGGGCCTGAAATTCGTCATGGTCAACGACGCGTTCTACGAGCTGGTGGGCGACCGTGAACTGCTCGGCAAGACCATCGCCGATGCGTTGCCGGAAACCGCCGGAACCAACTTCGAACGGGCGCTGGCGGACGTCGCCAGCTCGGGCCGGCCGATCGTGCTGCGCAACCGCCGCCTGGAGGTCCGGCGCGAAGCCGATGGACCGGTGGTCGACCGGTACATCGACCTGGTGCTGCAGCCCATTGTCGACGCCAACGGCAAGATCTCGGCGATCGTCGCGCAAGGTCATGACGTGACCGGCGCGCACCTGGCCACGCTGGCGCTGGAAGACAAGGTCCGGCAACTGGAAGCCGCGAAGGCGCGCCAGACCATGTTGCTGAAGCTGGGCGAGCGCTTGCGGGGTTTGGCCGAGGATCCGGATGCGATGATGGCGGCGGCCAGCGAGGAGTTGGCGCTGTTCCTGGCAGTACCGCGCACCGGCTACGTCGCGTTCGACGAACATTCGGAACAGGCCATGGTCATGAACACGTATTCCGACCTCGGCCGGATCCCGCCGCTGCCGCCCGTGGTCGAGCAGCCGGACGACTATGGCAAGGCTGTCATGGACGCGCTGCGGTCCGGCCAAACGATCGCGGTCAACGACATGGAAGCGGACCCGCGCACGGCCGGTCCGGTGGCGCGAGCCCATGCGGCGATAGGCGCCAGGGCCTCGCTCGCGGTACCGATCCAGCGCCAAGGCCGGTTGGTGGCGTTCATGTTCGCGCACGACGTGCAGCCGCGCCAGTGGTCGGACGACGACGTGGAACTGATGCAGCAGACGGCAGACCGCACATGGGAAGCCGTGGAACGGGCGCGTGCGCTGGCCGCGCTGCGCGAAACCGACCGGCGCAAGGATGAATTTTTGGCCATGTTGGCACACGAACTGCGCAATCCGCTGGCCCCGATCGGTGCGGCCGTGCAGCTGCTGCCACGGGTGCGGCTCGACGAAGGACGACTGCGTCAGACGAGCGAGATCATCGGGCGCCAGGTCCACCACATGACCGGCCTGATCGACGACCTGCTGGACGTGTCGCGCGTGACGAGTGGCCTGATCAGCCTGGAACGCAGGCGACTGGACGTGTACGACGTCATCGGCGACGCCATCGAGCAGGTCGGCCCGCTGATCGGCTCGCGCCAGCAAACCCTCGTGCTGCAGCCGGGGCCGCGGCCGCTTTGGGTCGACGGCGACCACAAGCGACTGGTGCAGGTGGTCGGCAACATCCTCAACAACGCCGCGAAGTACACGCAGGAAGGCGGCCACATCACGGTCGCGGCGGATGCCAGCGCCGGGCAAGTGGGCATCACCGTGACCGACGACGGCATCGGCATGACCGCGGAACTGGTCAAGCGGGTGTTCGACCTGTTCGCGCAAGCCGAACGCACATCGGACAGGTCGTCGGGCGGGCTCGGCCTCGGCCTTGCGCTCGTCAAGAGCCTGGTCGAGCTGCACAAGGGGACGGTCAGCTGCGCAAGCCCGGGCTTGGGCAGGGGCAGCACGTTCCGCGTGTGCCTGCCGCGCCTGCACGATGCCGCCGCGTCGGTGGCCGGCCCGACGGCGCAGGCGGGATCGCGGCGAGACGGTCGCGCACTGCGCATCCTTGTCGTGGACGACAACGCCGATGCCGCCGCCATGCTGGCCATGCTGCTCGAAGTGATGGGCCATGCGGTGACGGTCGAACACGGCGCCCGCGCGGGCGTGGCGCGGGCGCGCGAAGAAAAGCCCGATGTGTGTCTCCTCGACATTGGCCTGCCCGAGATGGATGGCCATGCCCTGGCCCGGCAACTGCGCAGCCTGCCGGAAACGAAGAACGCGGTGCTGGTCGCAGTCACGGGCTACGGGGGCCAACGCGACAGGAACGACACCCGTGCGTCCGGCTTCGACCAC
Organism: Massilia putida; assembly: GCF_001941825.1. NCBI lineage: Bacteria > Pseudomonadati > Pseudomonadota > Betaproteobacteria > Burkholderiales > Oxalobacteraceae > Massilia > Massilia putida. The sequence continues at coordinate 6,371,004 of NZ_CP019038.1, read as the reverse complement.
CACCTCGTCAAGCCCATCGATACCGACGATCTCGCGGTCATCCTGGCCGATGCCGCGGCAGCACCGGACCGGTGATACGCGACATCGGGCCGGGCATGCGGCCGGCCGATTCGGATTTCGGTTCGGAGATCCGGTCGCTTCGAAACATGCTGCCGTAAGTGCCCGCCGGGGTTTTCGTTCGGGCCGCGTTGTCAAGCGCTCCTATCCGCGCCCGGGCCCGAACGCCTCGGCCGGCGTAGCGACGCCCCCCCGCGTCGGTGCCGTCGTAACCCGGATGCTCCAGCAGGCTCGCGCGGAACGCGGGGCCCTGCAGGTAAGCCAGCGTCGCGGCGAAACGCGGGTCGGCCAGCGTGGCCTCCGCGCAGACGAGGAAATACCGTTCGGTCAGTACGGGCACGAAGTCCAGGTCGAACTGGCGCGCCGCGGCTTCCACGCCCAGCCCGGCGTCGGCCTTGCCTGACGCGATATAGGCCGCGATGGCCGCATGGGTCAGCTCCACGTTTTCCAGTCCGTTGATGTCGGCCCCCGACATCTGCGCCCGTTCCAGCAGCAGTTCGAGCACCATGCGCGTGCCGGAGCCCTGCTGCCGGTTCACGAACCGCACGTCCGGACGGGCCAGGTCGCGGATCGTCCAGACCTGGCGCGGATTGCCCTTCCTGACCATCAGCCCGAGGCGGCGGGACGTCACCGTGATCATCCGGTAGTCGTCCTTCAGCAGCGGCCGGATCTTCGCGAACACTTCCGCCTGCAGTTCGCCGACCGGCACCGGAAACCCGGCCACGTCGCAGCTGCCGCGCGCGAGCGCGTTCAGCGCCTCGATGCTGCCGCGATAGCTCAACTCGACGCTTGCCTGCTCGCGCTGCAAATAGGCGTTGAGCGTGGCGATCGCATAACCGTGGCTCGCGAAGATCTTCAGGTAGCTCTGCCCGCGCGCCAGCGCCAGCTGGACCTGGGCGTCGATCTCGGCCGCCATCGAATCGAGCAAGGGATCGAAGCGCGCATGCACCAGTTTTAACGCCCATACGAGGCGGCTGCCGAGTTCCGTCAGCGACGAGCCCCGGCCGCGCGTCATTTCCAGCACGGGGCCGCCCATCCGCTTTTCCAGCGCGCCCACCATGTCCCAGCCGCTGCGGTAGGAAATGCCGAGGCGCTCGCACGCGATGCGCAGGTTGCCGTGCCGGTCGACCTCGGCCAGCAGGCGCAGGGGCCGGTCGATCGGCTCGGCGCCGTCGGGTCCTTCGATGGAAAAGCTGGGCTGGAGCCGGATGCGCATGAATCGGGATGGGACAGTAATGGACGCACAAGTATAGGCAGATTTTTGCATGGCCGATATATGCATCATTCTGCATATTATTTGCACGTTCCCGCACATATTGCAGAGCCATGCCGCATAGGCCTACCATGTGGTCTGCGCTGCACGCCACGCACAATAGGCAACATCCTGCATCTTCTCCACGTCAGGAACAGACAATGCAAACACCATATACCGACAGCGCCCGGGATCCCGCGACGGTCGCTGCCATCCTCGAGGCGCACCGGGGCACGCCGGGCGCCATGCTGCCCATCCTGCACGCCATCCAGGACAGTCTCGGCCACATCCCGGCCGACGCCGTGCCGCTGATCGCCGACTTTCTTAACGTGTCGCGCGCCGAAGTGCATGGCGTGATCACGTATTACGACCACTTCCGCCAGCAGCCGGCGGCGCGGCACGTGGTGCGCCTGTGCCGCGCCGAAGCCTGCCAGGCGCGCGGCGCCGATGCGCTCGCGGGCCACGTCCGGCAAACCTTGGGCTGCGATTTCCACGGCACCAGCGCGGACGGCAAGGTGACGCTCGAACCCGTGTACTGCCTGGGCCATTGCGCGGTCGGGCCGAACATCGCCATCGACGACAAGCCGTACGCGCGCGTGAGCACGGCGCGCTTCGACGCCCTGCTTGCGGCCTGCGGAGGTGAACGATGACCTGCACGATCTTCGTACCGCGCGATTCGACCGCGCTGGCGCTGGGCGCCGACGACGTGGCCACCGCCATCGAGGCGGAAGCGCGGCGTCGCGGCATCGACCTGCGCATCGTGCGCAACGGCTCGCGCGGCATGTTCTGGCTGGAGCCGCTGGTCGAAGTCGCGACGCCCGCGGGCCGCACCGCCTACGGCCCCGTCGACGCGAGCGATGTCGCCGGCCTGTTCGATGCGGGGTTCTTCGACGGCGGCGCGCACCCGCTGTCCCTCGGCCTCACGGACGCCCTGCCTTACCTGCAAAAGCAGGAACGCATCACGTTCGCGCGCGTGGGCATCACGGATCCGGTATCGCTCGACGACTACCTGGCGCACGACGGCTACGCGGGCCTGCGCCGCGCGCTTTCCATGGCGCCCGGCGCCATCGTGCAGGAAGTGATCGACTCCGGCCTGCGCGGACGCGGCGGCGCGGCCTTCCCCACCGGCGTCAAATGGAAGACCGTGCTGGGCGCGCAGGCCGTGCAGAAGTACATCGTGTGCAATGCCGACGAAGGCGATTCCGGCACGTTCTCCGACCGCATGGTGATGGAAGACGATCCGTTCATGCTCATCGAAGGCATGACGATCGCGGGCCTGGCCGTCGGCGCCACGCGCGGCTACATCTATGTGCGGTCCGAATATCCGCATGCGATCGCGGCGCTGAACGAGGCGATCGCCAATGCGACGGCGGCGGGCTACCTCGGCATTGACGTCCTCGGCAGCGGCAAGGCGTTCCACCTCGACGTGCGCAAAGGCGCCGGTTCCTACGTCTGCGGCGAGGAGACCGCGCTGCTGGAAAGCCTGGAAGGCAAGCGCGGCATCGTGCGCGCCAAGCCGCCGCTGCCGGCGCTGTCCGGCCTGTTCGGCCAGCCCACCGTCATCAACAATGTGATTTCGCTGGCCTCGGTCCCGCTGATCCTGCAGAAAGGCGCGGCATACTACCGCGACCTCGGCCAGGGCCGCTCGCGCGGCACGCTGCCGTTCCAGCTGGCGGGCAACCTGAAATACGGCGGCCTGGTGGAAAAAGCGTTCGGCGTCACCTTGCGCGAACTGCTCGTCGACTTCGGCGGCGGCAGCGCGAGCGGCCGGCCGCTGCGCGCCGTGCAGGTCGGCGGCCCGCTGGGCGCCTATCTGCCCCCGTCGCGCTTCGACACGCCGCTCGATTACGAAGCCTTCGCCGCCATCGGCGCCGCGGTCGGCCATGGCGGCATCGTCGCCTTCGACGACACGGTCGACATGGCCAAACAGGCGCGCTACGCGATGGAATTCTGCGCGGCCGAATCGTGCGGCAAATGCACGCCCTGCCGCATCGGTTCCACCCGCGGCGTGGAAGTGATGGACAAGATCATCGCCAACCAGGACCGCCCGCAACAGATCCACCTGCTGCGCGACCTGTGCGACCTGATGCTGGCCGGCTCGCTGTGCGCGATGGGCGGCATGACGCCCTACCCCGTGCTGTCGGCGCTCGACAACTTTCCCGAAGATTTCGGAGGCAGCGACGCCGCCCCCGACCAGAAGGCCGCCTGAAGCGCGCCCCGAGGAGACACATGAATACCACCGAAATCAAGATCCCGGACTTCGGCACGCCACGCAAAGAGTCCGACGTCCTCGTGACGCTGGAGATCGACGGCGTCGAGGTCACCGTGCCGGAAGGTACGTCCGTCATGCGCGCCGCCGCCATGATGGGCACCAGCATCCCGAAGCTGTGCGCCACCGAGAGCCTGGAAGCCTTCGGCTCGTGCCGCGTATGCCTCGTCGAGATCGAAGGCCGGCGCGGCTATCCCGCGTCGTGCACGACGCCTTGCGAACCGGGCATGAAGGTGCGCACCCAGACGCCGAAGCTGCAGGAGCTGCGCAAGGGCATGCTGGAACTGTACATCTCCGACCACCCGCTCGACTGCCTCACGTGCGCGGCCAACGGCGATTGCGAACTGCAGGACATGGCCGGCGTGACCGGCCTGCGCGAGGTGCGCTACGGCTACGAGGGCAGCAACCACCTGCGCATGGCGAAGGACGAGTCGAATCCCTACTTCACCTACGACCCGTCGAAATGCATCGTCTGCAACCGCTGCGTGCGCGCGTGCGAGGAAACCCAGGGCACGTTCGCGCTGACCATCGACGGCCGCGGCTTCGCGTCGCGCGTCGCCGCGAGCCAGAACGACAGCTTCCTCGAGTCGGAATGCGTGTCGTGCGGCGCCTGCGTCAACGCCTGCCCCACCGCCACGCTGACGGAAAAGACCGTCATCATGATGGGCCAGGCGGAGCACAGCAAGGTCACGACCTGCGCCTATTGCGGCGTCGGTTGTTCGTTCCGCGCCGAGATGAAGGGCAACGAGGTCGTGCGCATGGTCCCGAACCCGGACGGGCAGGCGAACCACGGCCACGCCTGCGTCAAGGGCCGCTTCGCGTGGGGCTATGCGACGCACAAGGACCGCATGCTCAAGCCGATGATCCGCCAGAAGATCACGGATCCGTGGCGCGAAGTGTCGTGGGAAGAGGCGATCGGCTACGCGGCCTCCGAATTCCGCCGCATCCAGGCCAAGTACGGCCGCGCGTCGATCGGCGGCATCACCTCGTCGCGCTGCACCAACGAGGAAACCTATCTGGTGCAGAAGCTCGTGCGCGCGGCCTTCGGCAACAACAACGTCGACACCTGCGCGCGCGTGTGCCACTCGCCCACGGGCTACGGCCTGAAACAGACGCTGGGCGAATCGGCCGGCACGCAGACGTTCGACTCCGTCATGAAGGCGGACGTCATCATGATCATCGGCGCCAACCCGGCGTCCGCGCACCCCGTGTTCGCATCGCAGATGAAGCGCCGCCTGCGCCAGGGCGCAAAGCTGATCGTCATCGACCCGCGCACGACGGAAATGGTCAAGTCGCCGCACATCCAGGCCGACTACCACCTCAAGCTCATGCCCGGCACGAACGTCGCCATCGTCAACGCGCTGGCGCACGTGATCGTCACCGAGAACCTGTGCCGCGAAGACTATGTGGCCGAGCGCTGCGACACCGCGTCGTTCGCCGAGTGGAAGGAATTCGTCGCGCTGCCGGAAAACTCTCCCGAAGCCGTGCAGGCCGCGACGGGCGTACCGGCCGACGTGATCCGCGGCGCCGCCCGCCTCTACGCCACCGGCGGCAACGCCGCGATCTACTACGGCCTGGGCGTCACGGAACATGCGCAGGGGTCCACCATGGTGATCGGCATCGCCAACCTCGCCATGGCGACGGGGAACGTGGGACGCGACGGCGTCGGCGTGAACCCGCTGCGCGGCCAGAACAACGTGCAGGGTTCGTGCGACATGGGGTCGTTCCCGCACGAGCTGCCGGGCTACCGCCACGTGTCGGACAGCACGGTGCGCTCGGCATTCGAGGCCGCGTGGGACTGCACGCTCGATCCGGAGCCGGGCCTGCGCATCCCGAACATGTTCGACGCGGCGCTGGACGGCAGCTTCATGGGCCTGTATTGCGAGGGCGAAGACATCGTGCAGTCCGACCCGAACACGCAGCACGTCACGGCCGCGCTGGCGGCGATGGAATGCATCGTCGTGCAAGACCTGTTCCTCAACGAGACGGCGAAATACGCCCACGTGTTCCTGCCGGGTTCGTCATTCCTGGAAAAGGACGGCACGTTCACGAACGCCGAGCGGCGCATCTCGCGCGTGCGCAAGGTGATGCCGCCCAAGGCCGGCAAGTCGGACTGGGAAGTGACGATGATGCTGTCGAACGCGCTCGGCTATCCGATGAATTACCGCCATCCGAAGGAGATCATGGCGGAGATCGCGGCGCTGACGCCGACGTTCGCCGGCGTCAGCTACGAACGGATCGAACAGCTCGGCGGCAGCATCCAGTGGCCGTGCAACGCGGACGCGCCCGAGGGCACGCCGATCATGCACATCGACGCCTTCGTGCGCGGCAAGGGCCGCTTCATTCCCACGAAGTTCTTCGGCAGCGGCGAGAAGGTCACGCGGCGCTATCCGCTCGTGCTGACGACGGGCCGCATCCTGTCGCAGTACAACGTCGGCGCGCAGACGCGGCGCACGCACAACAATGCGTGGCACAGCGAAGACCGCCTCGAGATCCATCCGGACGACGCGCTCGAGCGCGGCATCCGTGAGGGCGACTGGGCCGGCATCGAATCGCGTGCGGGGCAGACGGTGCTGCGCGCCACGCTCACCGACCGCGTGCAGCCGGGCGTCGTCTACACGACGTTCCACTTCCCCGAGTCCGGCGCGAACGTCATCACGACGGACTCCTCGGACTGGGCCACCAACTGCCCGGAGTACAAGGTCACGGCGGTGCAGGTGATGCCGGTCACCCAGCCGTCCGACTGGCAGCAGGGCTACCAGCGCTTCAGCGCGGCCCAGGTCGAGCTGGCGAACGAGCGGCGCATCGCGGAAGCCACGGATGGAGGAACGAAGGTATGAGCGGCGGTATCGACAACCTGGTCAGGATGGCCAACCAGATCGGCGACTTCTTCGGAACGATGAAGGACCGCCGGCAGTCGCTGGAAGAGATCGCGGGCCACCTGCGCCGCTTCTGGGAGCCGCGCATGCGCGTGGCGCTGCTGGCCCATGTCGACCGGGAGGCCGGTGCGGGCCTGAGCGACATCGTGCTCGAGAGCCTCAGGGCGCACCGGGACCGGATCGTTTAAAACACGACGACCGACCGGATCGATTCGCCCTTCTTCATCAGGTCGAAGCCGTCGTTGATCCGGTCGAGCGGCAGGTGGTGGGTGATCAGATCGTCGATGTTGATCTTGTTTTCCATGTACCAGTCGACGATCTTCGGCACGTCCGTGCGCCCGCGCGCGCCGCCGAACGCGGAGCCCTTCCACACGCGGCCCGTGACCAGCTGGAACGGACGCGTCGCGATCTCCTTGCCCGCTTCCGCCACGCCGATGATGATCGATTGGCCCCAGCCCTTGTGGCAGCATTCCAGCGCCTGGCGCATGGTCGTCACGTTGCCGATGCACTCGAACGAATAGTCGGCGCCGCCGTCCGTCAGCTGGACGATGGTGTCGACGACGTTGTCGACCTCTTTCGGATTGACAAAATGGGTCATGCCGAACTTGCGCGCCATGGCTTCGCGGCCCGGGTTGATGTCCACGCCGATGATCTTGTCGGCGCCGACCATCTTCGCGGCCTGGATCACGTTCAGGCCGATGCCGCCCAGGCCGAACACGACGACGTTCGCGCCCGCCTCGACCTTCGCGGTAAAAATCACGGCGCCGATGCCCGTCGTCACGCCGCAGCCGATGTAGCAGATCTTGTCGAACGGCGCATCGGACCGGACCTTCGCCAGCGCGATCTCCGGCACGACGATGTAGTTCGAGAAGGTCGAGGTGCCCATGTAGTGGTAGATCGGCTTGCCGTCCAGCGAGAAGCGGCTCGTCGCATCCGGCATCAGGCCGCGGCCCTGCGTGGAGCGGATGGCCTGGCACAGATTGGTCTTCTGCGACAGGCAGAACTTGCACTGGCGGCATTCCGGGGTGTACAGCGGGATGACGTGGTCGTCCTTGCGCAGGCTCGTCACGCCCGGGCCGACGTCGACGACGACGCCCGCGCCCTCATGGCCCAGGATGGCCGGGAAGATGCCTTCCGGGTCGGCACCGGACAGCGTGTAGTAATCGGTATGGCAGATGCCCGTCGCCTTCACCTCGACCAGCACCTCGCCCGCGCGCGGGCCCTGCAGATTCACTTCTTCGATCGTCAGCGGTTTCCCCGCCTGCCATGCAATCGCTGCCTTGGTTTTCATCGTATCGGATTCCTATCGTTGACTACAAATGGGGAATTTTGCCGGCCGGCGGGCGGTCCGTGGCGACCGGCGCCGAACGATGGCGGAAAATGATGGGATAATGGCCGGATTTTCCGGTCCCTCAATGAGTCTCGCAGCATGAAAACGGTCGATATCGTCGTGTACCCGGGCTTCAAGGCCCTCGAGGCGATCGGCCCGATGTCCGTCTTCGAATACGCCAACCTGCACCTGCGCCAGGCCGGGCGCCCGCCCGGCTACGACGTGTGCATCGCCTCGACCGCGATAGGGCCGGTCCGGTCGGACACGCTGATGTCGCTGCACGCCACCAAGACGCTGAACACGCTCGCCCTGCCCGACGACGCCATCATCGTCGGCGCGCGCGACATCCGGCGCGCGCTCGCGGACGGCGCGGCGCTCGTCGACTGGGTCGGCAATGCGTGCGGGCGTCTGCAGCGGCTGGCGGCGCTCTGTTCCGGCACGTTCTTCCTCGCGGCCGCCGGCGTCCTGGACGGCAAGCGCGCAACGACGCACTGGAGCGTCGCCGACCGCCTGCAGGACGACTACCCGGCCATCCAGGTGGAAGCCGACGCCATCTTCATCCGCGCCGACAATCTGTGGACGTCCGCCGGCGTCAC